>CACZML010000042.1 GCA_902782235.1 Oscillospiraceae bacterium | reverse complement strand
CTAAATGCCGACCGAGCGTCGGCATTTCTAATTTTCTCGAAAGGTAGCGCTGATAGTGAAGTTTTCCCGTGACCGCAGGACTTTGAAAATGCTTCTGACAACAGGCCTTATAGCCGTAATGTCACTAAATATAGCAGCCTGCAACAGCAAAACCGACGAATCCGTGCTTGATACAATTAATACCAATATTGAGCAGTCCGCGGCTACCACGGTCCTTTTGGAGACCATCTCGACTGAGACCACGCCGTCTTCAACTCCTACGCCTACAGCTACTCCAACGCCTTCACTGGCTCCGGAGGAACGTACGGTTACCGTATCTTTTACGGGTGACTGCACTCTGACACAGGATTACAGGGCTTCGAAGAAGTCTTTTGACGACAAGGTCAACGGCAATATGGATTACTGCTTCCAGAACTGCGCCGAGATGTTTAAGAACGACGACATGACTCTTGTAAACCTTGAGAATCCCGTTACTGAGACAACGAGCCACAAGAATAACCAGTATATCTTCCGCATGAAGCCTGAGAATCTGGAGATGCTTACCAGAGCGGGCATTGAGGCCGTAAATATCGCTAATAACCATACTATGGATTTCTGGGAAGAGGGCCTTAAGGAGACCAGGAAGAATTTAGATGACAAGGGTATCCTCTGGAGTGATGACAAATACACTTCAATGTTTACCACGAGCAAGGGCATCAAGATCGGCATGGTCGGCCTTGGCAACGACACGAATGCATCAAAGGTTTACGGACTTATAGACGACCTTAAGAAGGATGGAGCAGCGATTATCATTGCATCCTGCCATTTCGGCCAGGAGGGCGTATATGAACCTACCGCAAGGCAGAAGAAGATCGCACATGAACTCATTGATTACGGCGTTGATATCGTAGTCGGAACACACCCGCACCGTCTCCAGCCGATAGAGAAGTATAACGGTCATTATATCTTCTATTCGCTCTCGAACTTTTGTTTTGGTGGAAATTACTCATTAACAGACCCCGATTCTGTAATAATTCAATGCGATTTTATTATGGACGGGGACGGCTCAAAATGCGTAGACTATAGACTGAGGGTTTATCCCTATTCTCAAACATCGACAAGACCCGGAAATGACTTCTGTCCCAAGCCTTATGCATGGGAATCCGAAGACTATTTCAGGGTCATGCAGCGCTTAAACTGGGCGCAGGGCGATGAATAATTAAGGCAGGTGCAGATTATGGCTGAATGCAAAGTTTTGGTAGTAATGGGTTCCGATTCCGATTTCCCCGTAATGGAAGGCTGCTTCAAGATGCTAAACAAGTTCGGTGTCGGGTTTAAAGCGACGGTTGCATCAGCACACAGAACACCTGATAAGGCCATGTCTCTTGCAAGAGGCGCTGAGGCCGAAGGTTTCAAGGTAATTATCGCGGCAGCAGGTCTTGCTGCACACTTAGGCGGCGTTCTTGCTGCCAATACAGCACTCCCGGTAATCGGTGTTCCCTGCAAGGGCGGCGCTCTCGCAGGCGTTGATGCTCTCTATGCAACAGTTCAGATGCCTACAGGTATTCCCGTAGCGACTGTAGCGATCGACGGCGGCTCAAATGCTGCTATCCTCGCATGCCAGATGCTCGCTTTATCTGATCCTGAACTTATGCAGAAGATCAAGGATTACAAGGCAAGCCTCGCTTCCTCTGTTGAGGAGAGAGACGCAAGACTTCAGCAGAAGATCGCTGAAATGAATTAATAGATACTGAGAAATCATTATCATAGAACAAATTGAAAAAAGGATGGCTAAAAGCACATGAGTGGAGTTTTCGGATGTTATGACATCAAAGGAAGCAAACAGGACGTAACGAGAGATACATACTACGGTATTTTCTCGCTTCAGCACAGAGGACAGGAATCCTGCGGTATCGCAGTTAATGACGACGGTTCTTTCCTGGTACACAAGGCATCAGGTCTTGTTACCGATGTTTTCGATGAGGTTACTCTATCTGCACTCGCAGGAACATGCGCAATCGGACATACAAGAGGCGGCTCTCCCAGAGAGAACGGCACAGATGCTATCCAGCCTATCTCCATTAAGTCCAGAGTAGGCAATATCGCTCTTACTTCTGATTCTGTAATCATGAACGCCAACAAGATCAGGGAAGAACTTAAGGATCAGGGCGCTATCTTCCAGACAAATACAGATTCAGAGATCATCCTTTCACTCTTCTCCAGAAACAGGATCAGAACAGAGGACTGCGAGCATGCTATCCTCGAGACAATGAAGGAGATCCACGGTGTTTATTCCATGATCTTCATGACTGAGGACAAGCTCATCGGCGTAAGAGATCCTTACGGAATCAGACCTTTGATCCTCGGCAAATCAGGTGACAAGTATTACATCTCCTCAGAATCCTGCGCTCTTGACGCAATCGGATGCGAGACTGTAAGAGACTTCCTGCCCGGCGAGATCATCACTATCTCCAAGGACGGCATGAGCTCCATTCTCTATAACGAAGCTGCCGAAAAGAAGGACGCTAAGGTCTGCGTTTTCGAATACGTATATGTTGCAAGACCTGACTCAGTCATCGACAAGATGTCCATCTTCGATTCCAGATACAGAGTAGGTATGGCTCTTGCTAAGGAGAGCCCTGCAGACGTCGATCTCGTAATCGGCGCTCCTGACTCCGGTAATGCAGCTGCTGAAGGCTTTGCAGCAGGCATGGGAATCCAGTACGGTGCAGGTCTTTTGAAGAACAGATACGTAGGAAGAACCTTCATCAAGAGCACACAGCAGCAGAGAGAGCTTGCAGTAAGAATGAAGTTCGCAGCGCTCAGAACAGCCATCAAGGGCAAGAAGATCGCCATCGTTGATGACTCACTCGTAAGAGGTACTACAACAAAGCACATCATCTCATTCTTAAGAGAGAACGGCGCTTCAGAAGTACACGTAAGACTTGCTTCTCCGCCGGTTAAGTTCGGCTGCTGCTACGGCGTTAACGCTTCTTCCGAGACAGAGCTTCCCGCAAGCACAAAGACAATTGAAGAGATCCGTGACATGATCGGTGCTGATTCACTTGCTTACATCAGCCTTGATTCCTTGAGAGCATCTCTTAACACGATCGACTGTGATGTCTGCTCCGCATGCTTTGACGGCAACTTCATCGCCGGCAAGCCTGAGGACGACGAAGATTCCATTCATAAAGTTAAGTACAATTAATAGGAGACTACATAAATGAAGATTGCAGTTTTCGTTTCAGGAGGAGGAACTAACCTTCAGGCGATAATCGACAATACTAAGGATGGTATCTTAAAAGATATCGAGATAGTTCTTGTCCTGTCATCTTCAAAAGGTGCCTATGCGCTCGAAAGAGCTGCAAACAACGGCATCAAGTCTGTTGTAGTATCCAAGAAAGACTTTGATTCCATTGAAGCCTGGGACGAGGCAGTTGTTTCAGCAGTTGATGAGTCCGGCGCTGAGCTTATCGTTCTTGCCGGCTATCTTTCCTTGATGGGACCTAAGGTCGTAGCAAAGTATTCCAACCGCATAATCAATATCCATCCGGCGCTTATTCCTTCATTCTGCGGTGCAGGCATGTACGGAATCAGGCCTCACCAGGCAGCTCTTGCAAAGGGTGTTAAAGTGTCCGGTGCGACAGTCCATTTCGTAAACGAGAATTACGATGAAGGACCGATCCTTCTGCAGAAAGCCGTAGATGTATTGCCTGACGATACTCCCGAGACTTTGCAAAGAAGGATAATGGAGCAGTGCGAATGGAAGATCCTTCCGCAGGCAATAAGACTTATTGCTGACGGCAAGGTTGAGATAAAGAACAACATCTGCTACATAAAATGAATCAGTTATTAAATTTTGGAGGTGCTATATGATCACACAGAACCTGGGCAAGATCTTAAAGGAAAATGCTTATCCCGGAAGAGGAATCGTAATCGGCAAGTCCGATGACGGCAAGTATGCTGTTACAGCTTACTTCATCATGGGAAGAAGCGTTAATTCAAGAAACAGAGTATTCACGGCTACAGAAGACGGAATCAAGACAGAGGCATTTGATCCTTCACTTCTTACAGATCCGCACCTTATCATTTATTCACCCGTAAGAGTTCTTGGCAACAAGACTATCGTTACAAACGGTGACCAGACAGACACGATCTATGAGCTCATGGACAAGCAGATGACTTTCGAGCAGTCCTTAAGAGGCAGGGAGTTCGAAGATGACGCTCCGAACTATACTCCCAGAATCTCCGGAATCATGCACGTAGAGAACGGCACATACAACTTCGCTATGTCCATCCTTAAGAGCGATGACGGTGATCCGGCTTCCTGCGAGCGCCACACATTCACATATACAAATCCCAAGGCAGGCATCGGCAGATTCATCCATACATACATGGGTGACGGCAGCCCGCTTCCGTCTTTCGAAGGCGAGCCTGAGAAGGTAGAGCTCTCAGGTGATATCGATACTTTCACAAACGAAGTATGGACAAGCCTCAACGAAGACAACAAGGTATCTCTTTTCGTACGCTACATCGACATAGCAACAGGCGAAGCAGAGACAAGAATCGTAAACAAGAACGTTTAATCAATGAATCAGTAAAAGGAGAACGACAATGTCTAACGAGATGCAACTCAAGTACGGATGCAATCCTAACCAGAAGCCTTCCAGGATCTTCATGAAAGACGGTTCTGAGCTTCCTATCGAAGTGTTGAACGGCAAGCCGGGTTATATCAACCTTCTTGACGCTTTCAACGGCTGGCAGCTTGTAAAAGAGCTCAAGGAAGCAACAGGCCTTCCTGCAGCTACATCCTTCAAGCACGTTTCACCTGCAGGCGCTGCAGTAGGCAAGCCCCTCTCTGAGACAGAAGCAAAGATCTACTTCGTAGACGATCTTGGCGAACTTTCTCCGATCGCTTGCGCTTATGCAAGAGCAAGAGGCGCTGACAGAATGTCTTCTTACGGCGACTTCACGGCACTTTCCGATACATGCGACGCTATTACGGCTACAATGCTCGCAAGAGAAGTATCTGACGGCATCATCGCTCCCGATTACACACCTGAAGCTCTTGAGATCCTTAAGACAAAGAGAAAGGGTACATATAACGTAATCAAGATCGATCCTTCCTATAAGCCCGCTCCGATCGAGACAAAGGACGTCTTCGGCGTTACTTTCGAGCAGGGAAGAAATGAGTTCGAGATCAACCATGCGCTTCTGGACAACATCGTTACTGACAATAAGGACATCCCTGAGGACAAGAAGATCGACCTCCTGATCTCTCTTATCACACTCAAGTACACACAGTCCAATTCCGTCTGCTATGTTAAGGACGGTCAGGCAATCGGTATCGGTGCAGGCCAGCAGTCCAGAATCCACTGCACAAGACTCGCAGGCAACAAGGCAGATAACTGGTGGCTCAGACAGAGCCCTCAGGTACTGGGTCTCCAGTTCGTTGATGACATCAGAAGACCTGACAGAGACAACGCTATCGATGTTTACATCTCTGACGAGTATGAGGACGTTCTTGCAGAAGGTACATGGCAGAACATCTTTAAGGTTAAGCCTGCTATATTCACAAGAGAAGAGAAGAAGGCATGGCTTGCTAAGAACGACAACGTAGCTCTTGGCTCTGACGCATTCTTCCCCTTCGGTGACAACATCGAGCGTGCTCACAAGAGCGGTGTTAAGTACATTGCAGAACCCGGCGGTTCCATCCGTGACGACCATGTCATCATGACATGCAACAAGTACGGCATTGCAATGGCATTCACAGGAATGAGATTGTTCCACCATTAATATTGTTTTACACTAGGGCTGTCTCTTACGAGGCAGCCCTTTTTTGTTTTGGAGGAAAATATGGAAGACGACAATAAGATCATTGAAGAGACTGAGAACAAGGCCTTAGCAGCAGAAGCAGAAAAGGTTTCAGAACCTGTGAAGGAACCTGTTAAAGAACCGGTCAAAGAAGAACCCGTAAATAAGATCAAGAGCGGCAAGTATGCTGATTCTACGGATCATGATCTTCTGGTTGAACTGGTCAAGCTCGAAAAGAAGACTTCAAAAAGAACAGGCATCGTAGCCTTCTCTATGGTAGTTATTGCCGCTGTTGTCCTTGCATCAGCAGTCCTTATCGTTCCTAAGGTGGTTACGACACTTACAGCTGCTGAGACAACGTTAGAGCACGCAACAAACCTCATGGGTGAGGTCAATAATTCCCTTGACGGAATGAATAAGATGATCTCCAATGTGGATACGGTTCTTACGGATAATACAGAAGCTATGTCTGAAGCTATCAAGAAGATCAGCGATATCGATATAGCGGGACTTAATGACTCCATTAAGAAGCTTAATGACGCTGTTGACGCTCTGAACAGGCTCTTCGGCGGAAACAGAGGCAGGTAAAACAACAGCCGGACCTGTCCGGACCAGAAATTAAATAACCCCCGTACGAGTTAATCAACCGGACCAAAAATAAAAGAAACCGTGTACGAGTTAATTGCGGTAGCAATTACTGTTCGAAGTACACGGTTTACTTTTATTTTTGGAGCCAAAGGCGGGAATCGAACCCGCGACCTATTCATTACGAGTGAATTGCTCTACCCCTGAGCCACTTTGGCGTGCCATAAAAATATACCCATTTGAAAGTTAAGTGTCAAGTGAAAGAGAGGCAAGGAATCGGTATAAGAATGATATAATTAGACTGTCGGAGGATAATCAGATGAAAGCCGGAAGCTTCCTAAAGAAAGCATTAAGTCTCATATTGTGCGCGTCACTGGCGGGTGCTTTGTTTACTGGCTGTAAAAAAGGCGATGATCTTTTCCCTTCGATCCCTGCTGAGAGCGGGGAACCGGAGGCTACGGAGCCTTCTGAATCTTCAACGGATCCTGCTGCAGATGACGAGATCTGCCAGCTCCGCGTAGCTCTTCCTTATTCCGACCAGACTATACAGTGCCTTGCGGCAATGCTTTACTGCAAGAACAACGGTATCTGGGACAGCTCTGAGACCGGTCTTACTGTAGATACGAATTATCTGACAACTGTAGCTTCCAATTATGTTGTAACTAATATCGGATGCGGAAGCACAGGCGTTAATCTCGAACTGGTCAAGTCATGGAAAACTGATGACAACATGCCTGATCTGTTCCTGGCTCAGGACAGTAATGCAATATACAGGGCAGGTTACTCTGAATCTCTTAACGGTTATCTGTCTGACAGCAAATATCTCAATGTGCAGTCGATCTTCTCCGGCGCTCTGACGGCTGATTCTTCTGACGGCGTGTTCTATGCCGTTCCTCATTTCTGTGCCGCAAAGATCGTTATGGGCAACACCGAATACATTCCTTCTTCCATAGGAAAACTACAGACAAAGAATACGACAGACGGCCTGAAGGATTACCTTTCAGCTATCAGGAAAGAGCACCGCTCAGTAGTCCCTATGGCTTCAGCTTATGAGCTTATTCCTTATCTTGGTTCTGCTTTTAATGGCGACAACCGCACATCCTACATGCTTTTCGATGAGTATCTGAAAGACAGGGATACAGCGAGGAATGTAAGCAACAAGGCAGCATCCTATGTAAAGAGTTTATATTCAGCCTCTCTGGCATCTGATCTTGTCAGCGGCGCTGATCCTGTCTATTCGAGAAAGGCCGCATTATGGGTAGATTCATCTGCCGATATCAGGGCATGGGCTGATTACTATCCGGGAAGCCTTTATCTTTTGCACCTGCCCTGTGCGGATGCGACTAATGCGGGCATTCCATATATAAGCACTTATTCTTTGTGTGTCTCCAAGGGTTCTGTTAACAGTGAGTTTGCTGCTGAGTTCGCGGCATTTATCTCATTTGACCCTGACGCGCAGCTCTTGATTTACAGATTAGAGGATATGACCGGTCTCATGCCGCTTACCAGAAATGATGCAGTATGGGATCTTGTTTCCGGAGATGAACTTTTCGGACACATGGCAGCAGACTTCAGACAGACAATGGATAATGCTGTTTATTGTCCTGATTCATTTGACAGCAGGTTGTTTACAAAGACGAACGAGTATACAGCAGAGTATGTAAGGCAGAATGAAGAGTTTGATCCGGAGAAGTGTTATGGCTGACAAAATTATTCTTCGTAAGATCCTTATTTCAGACAGCTCCGAGCTTAGAAAGCGCGGCCTCATGGAGGGCACTATAAAGCTCATTGAGGATGATATCAGGGCTCTCGGAACCGGAAGCCAGGGTGAAGCTATGCTCGCCGTTAAGGAAGATGTCATCTATGCTTTGATCAAGCTTTTCAGACCTGACAGGAAGAAGTGCAGAGCGCATATTGATTTTGTTTTTACTGCCGATGCTAATGCGGACACTCAGAGCGGTATCGTCGATGAAGTCCTGAGATACTGCTTCCTTGAAGAGTACTATCACAAGGTAACTGTTATCTGCAACCACGGCAATGAGGGCCTGGAGCGCATTCTTATGGGCGCAGGATTTAACCAGGAAGCCGTATTAAGGGATGAGGTAAGGACTAAAGACGGATTCGAAGACGCCGGTCTATATGCAATGCTCTCTTACGAATATCCGAAGTACAATGTCTGCTTCGTGCCATTCGAGAGAGGCGTGGCAGTAGTTACGGGCGGCGATGATTATATCGATTCGGTCAGGCTCTTCCACTATGGCCAGCAGTTGGAAGACCCATTCGAAAAAAATGTCGCAGCAAGCCTGGGTTATCTCGACAGCAATCTGGGTCTTATGCGCAACGATGACGGTATCTATAACATGGATGCCGAGCAGCTGAAGGCTCTGCCTAATGAACTCGCTGAAGCTTATGTAGAACTTAAAGAATATTTCGACAGCAACAGGGCAGGCTTCAATATCAATGTCAGGTTTACTGTCGGAACGCCTTTCCAGAAAAAGGTCTGGAATGCTCTTAATTCGATTCCGTATGGCGGCACGGCAAGCTATGAGGATATCGCGCTGAAACTTACGGACGGCAAGCTTTCCGAGGCGCGCAAGATCACAAGAGCCGTAGGAAGCGCCTGCTCTGATAATCCCGTGGCGGTCATTGTTCCGTGCCACAGAGTTATCGGTAAGGACGGAAGCATCGTCGGATATTCCGCAGGCATAGACATAAAAGACTATTTGCTCTTACATGAGAGCTTTACGGCGGTAACACCGCTCATATCCAAGGAGGTATAACCAAGTGGCTAAGCACGATAAAGTAGAAGTCGGGATTTCAACGATCCTTAATCCCGTACCTGTAGTTATGGTCTCATCAGGAAGCAAGGACGGAAAAGCAAACATAATGACCGTCGCATGGGCAGGAACAGTTAATTCCGAGCCTCCTATGGTATCTGTCAGCATCCGTAAGAACAGGTATTCCCATAAGCTCATTTCGGAGACGGGTGAGTTTGTAATCAACCTCGTTTCGAAGTCTTTATGCAAGGCATGCGATTACTGCGGCGTAAGAGGCGGCGAGAATGAAGACAAGTTCAAATCATGCGGTCTTACACCCGTTAAGGCTGAAGGACTGGAATATGCTTATGCGATCAAGGAAGCGCCCGTATCCATTTCCTGCGTCGTTAAGAGCGTTACAGAGCTCGGTTCCCACGATATGTTCATAGGAGAGATAAAGAGCGTAACGGCTGATTCCTACCTTTTGGATCAGAACGGCAAGCTCTGCCTGGATAACGCAAGGCTTGTGGCATATAACCACGGAGAGTATTATCTCCTTGGCGAGAAGCTCGGCTTCTTCGGTTATTCGGTAGCAAAAGAAGACGTTATCAAGAGAAGAATGGGAAAAGATAAGAAATGAAGTTCATTGGTATAAAGAAAGTCCACGAAGGACGTTTTATAACATCTTACAATGCTGAATATGAGACCGGCCTCGGCAACAAGAAGGTCTATGAGATGGTCTCAAGAGACAAGAATATCCAGAGCCTTGAAGACATCGCCAAAGAGAAGTGCGATGCCGTTGTCCTCATTATCACGAGCACGGACGGCGAGCGCCTCTTGCTCAACAAGGAATACAGAATGGCAGTCGGTGGCTTTGCAATCAACTTCCCGGCAGGCCTTATAGATGAAGGAGAGACACCTGCTGAGGCAGCCGCAAGAGAACTCTGGGAAGAGACCGGCTTGAAGCTCGTATCTATTGATGAGGTCCTGCCGGTGAGCTTTTCGGGAGTCGGCATAACAAATGAGAAGAGCTGCTGCGTGCTCGGCAAGGCTGAAGGCGATTTTGCTCCCAGCACTTCAGACGAGGAAGAGATCGAAGCGCGCTGGTACACCAAAGATGAGGTCAGAGAGCTCTTAAAGCAGACCAATATGGCTGCAAGAACGCAGGCTTTCTGCTACTGGTGGGCTAAGTCTTAAAGAAAATATCTCTGACAAGTAAAAATACTTGACACGCCTATAAAGCTTTGTTATTATGTGCAGGCTTGAATATTGGGAGGCGTGCCTTTAAATGCGTGAAAAGTCAGTAAGAACAGACCTTTTGCTCGATTTCTACGGCAATCTCCTTACGCCCAAGATGAGGCGCACCTGTGAGAGCTACTATAACGATGACCTGACTTTGGCAGAGATCGCCGAAGCAGAGGGAATCTCAAGACAGGGCGTTCATGACACAGTCAAGAGGGCGGAGAAGCAGCTTGAGGAATATGAGGAGAAGTTAGGCCTTCTCGCACTTTTCGAAAAGCAGCAGGCAAAAGCAAAAAAGGCTCTGGCGCATATCAACAGCGGCGATACCGCTAAGGCTGCAAAAGAGCTTGAAGAATTAATAGAGGAAATGTAATAACGTGTTTGAGAGCTTATCAGAAAAGCTTCAGAATATAACCTCAAAGATGCGCGGCAAGGCCCGCGTAAGCGAGAGCGACATCAAGGAGATGATGCGTGAGATCCGCATGGCTCTCCTCGAGGCAGACGTTAACTACGGAGTCGTTAAGGAATTCGTAGCCGACATGACCGAGAAGTGCAAGGGCGCTGATGTTCAGGAGTCCTTTACACCCGGCCAGCAGATAGTAAAGATCGTAAGAGATTCTTTGACGGATCTCTTAGGCGGAGAAGAGGGCGAAGACAAGCTCAAGGTTTCCGATTCAGGATTTAACATCATTATCCTTTACGGTCTCCAGGGTGCAGGTAAGACAACTACCGCAGCAAAGCTTGCCAAGCTCTTAAAAGAGAACGGCAAAAAGCCCATGGTCGTTTCCGTCGACGTTCACAGACCTGCAGCTGCACAGCAGCTCAAGGTGTTAAGTGACGCTGTCGGCGTTGACTGCTATATCGATCCTGAGGAGAAAGATGCCGTTAAGATCGCTAAAGACGGTGAAGGCAAAGCAAGATACATGCTCTGCAATTACCTGATCATAGATACTGCAGGACGTACGGTTGCAGATGAAGAGCTCATGGAAGAGCTCAGAGACATCGCTGCTGCCGTTAACCCTACAGAGAAGCTCCTCGTAGTCGATGCAATGATCGGTCAGGAAGCTGTAAACGTAGCACAGCTTTTCGAGCAGAACATCGGCATGGACGGCTTCATCATGACAAAGCTCGACGGTGACGCGAGAGGCGGTGCCGCTCTGTCTATCCGTAAGCTTACCAACAAGCCTATCAAGTATATCTGTACAGGCGAGAAGGTAGACGCTATCGAGAAGTTCTATCCTCAGCGTATGGCTGACAGGATCCTCGGCATGGGTGACGTTGTAAGCCTTATCGAGAAGGCTCAGGCTAACATCGACGAGGAAGAAGCCCGCAAGGCAATGGAACGCATGATGGGCAATAACTTCAATCTGGATGACCTGTATTCACAGTTCGAACAGATGAAGAAGATGGGCTCACTTAAAGACCTCGTTGGCATGATGCCCGGCGCCGCAGGCAAGATAAGCGATGAGGATCTTGATGACAAGATCGTCGACAGACAGATGGCAATCATCACTTCTATGACCAAGAAGGAGAGAAGATCACCTTCGATCCTTAACGCCAGCAGAAGAAAGAGGATCGCTGCAGGTGCCGGAGTACAGGTATCTGACGTAAATAAGCTCATCACACAGTATGAGCAGACCGCAAAGATAATGAAGCAGTTCTCGAACGGCAAGGGCGGCTTCAAGATGCCCAAGGGCTTTGCAAAGCAGGCTGCCAAGATGGGCCTAAAAGGCGGTATGGGCAACATGGGCGGCATGGGAGGCCTTGGCAATATGGGAGGTATGGGCGGTCTTGGAACCGGAATGCCTCAGGGTCTCGGAAGCTTCTCGGCTCCTAAGGAAGATTACGATGACGGAACACCGTTCGTACCTGCAGGAAGACGCGACCGCAAGAAGAAGCGCAAGGGCAGAAGATAAAGTAAATCCCGTCATTAATTTGGCGTAGATTATAAAAAACAAAAACCATAATTTTTTGGAGGAAAACAAAATGGCAGTTAAGATTCGTTTAAGAAGAATGGGTAAGAAGAAGGCACCTTTCTATCGTGTAGTAGTTGCTGATTCCAGATATCCTAGAGATGGACGTTTCATCGAGGAAATCGGTATCTATGATCCTATGAAGGAAACAGACAGCGTTAAGATCGATGCTGAGGCAGCAAAGAAGTGGATCTCCAACGGAGCTCAGCCCACAGATACAGTAAAGTCTCTTCTTAAGAAGCAGGGCATCATCTGATAGTTTTTTCAGTTGATACTTAAATAATAGGAAGGAGAGCTTTATATGGACGATTTATTGGTTTATATCGCCAGGGAACTTGTCAGCAATCCCGATGAGGTAAACGTAAAGAAGACAGAGCGCGGAAACACTGTTGTTTTCGAGCTGTCCGTTGCTCCCGAAGATACAGGAAAGATTATCGGCAAGAACGGTAAGAGAGCTCAGGCTATCCGTTCCATCATGAAGGCTAAGTACCTCAAAGAAGGTAAGCGCGTAATAGTCGATATAGTAGGCTGATTCTTTTGGATAAACTCATCATTATAGGAAAGATAACCGGCGCGCACGGCGTCCGTGGGGAACTTAAAGTGTTCCCGCTTACGGACGACCCGCGCCGTTTCCTTAAGCTTAAGGAATGTTTCATCTGCGGGCAGAATTTCGAGAAGCCCGAAGCTTCATCATGCGTATCCGCAAGGCTCGACAGGGGAAACGTTCTCGTCAAACTTGATGGTGTCTTCGACAGAGACAAGGCTGAACTCTTAAGAGGCAGATTTATTGCCGTTGAGAGGGAGAATGCCGTAAAGCTCAAGAAGGACAACTATTTCATCACTGACCTTAAAGGTCTTAATGTCATAGACGATGAGAGGGGCGATCTGGGAAGAGTCATCGACTGTTTTGCAACAGGTCCCCAGTTTACTCTCGAAATAAAAAGGGAGAATAAGAAGAAAAATCTTATGCTCCCGTTTGTAAAAGTCTATTGTTATGAAGTCGATATAGAGGCCGGCTATATCAAGTGCAGATTGCCTGAAGGCCTCTACGAGTTATACGACTGATCACTTAATTAAT
>CACZML010000041.1 GCA_902782235.1 Oscillospiraceae bacterium | reverse complement strand
CAGAACACAAGGCGTGTTATCAGAGCTCTTGCTGTTTATGATGCATTGGGCATAACTTTTACGGAGAAGAACAAGCAGTCTAAGTTAAATGGTCCTGAATTCCCGTTCAAGGTCTTCATGATCGACTGGGACAGGGAAGTGCTCTATGACAGGATCAACAGAAGAGTCGGCATCATGATAGATAATGGCCTTGTTGATGAAGCAAAAGGATTGCTCGAAAAGAACGTCGACAGAAAGTCCACATGCTGGCAGGCTATAGGTTATAAAGAGATGCTCAAATACCTTGAAGGCGAAGAGTCTCTGGAACAGGCAGCCGACAGGATCAGGACCGGTACAAGACACTATGCAAAAAGACAGCTTACATGGTTTAGGAGCATGGGTGATGATGTCACTCCGGTCAAGCCTGACGATCCGGAAATAAATGCAAAAATCGTATTGGATCTTTGCAGAAGATAATAAGCCTTTTTTACCGTAAAAAATTCAAAAAAATATGGGGATATCCCGCTATTTTGAGATATCCCCTGTTAGATAATTTTGATTGAATAAAGTATATTTCAAGACTGGTATCAATTTTATAGAAAATTGCATTTTTTGCTTGAAATCTGTGCAAGAGCAATCATAATGGAAGTACAAAATTTAATTCGGAGGGAGGTAGTTAATCGATTGAATATCTATGTAATCCAACTACCTTGCCAAGGATCCTGCAACCTTCCGCATTAAAAGGAATTGGTGAGTACTCATCATTCTCAGGGAAGAGATAAGGAATTCCGTTCTTTTTGCCGAATCTCTTAACAGTAGCTTCATCTTCAATTAAAGCGGCAATGATATCACCTTCTTCACAGGTGTTCTGCTTGCGCACTATAATCAGATCTCCATCGAGAATATGCGCGTTGATCATACTGTTACCGCGGACTTTAAGCATAAAAGCTTCGGAATCTCCGATCAAAGACTTGCTGACAAGGAATGAGTCGCTTTGATCTTCGTGAGCGTATATCGGAATACCTGCTGTTATCTTTCCGACTACAGAAATCCTTCTGAAACCGGCCAATTCAGTAACGTTGGCGGAAGATGAATAATCAGCAGCAGTATCATCGGAACCTTGCTTGATCACAATAGCTCTTCTAAGTCCTGGTCTGTATTCGATTCTCCCTTGATTATCCAATTGTTTTAGATAAGTGTGGACAGAGGACGTGGACTTAAGTCCGACACCTGCGCAGATGTCACGTACAGAAGGCGAAATCTGCTTGTTGCTAATATAATCACAAATATAGTTATAGACGCGTTCTATAGTCTTCTTGTCGTTTGACTGCATAGGTGTCCCTCCAAACATATTTTCTATTATATTACCATTTCCTGCCGACGTGTCAAACGTTTGTTCAGGATTGCGCGAAAAAGAAAGGAGAGGTTTATCATGAGGAACGAGAATAATTTAAACAGGTTCATTAGAGACGAAGCTATTGAAAATGCAACTACATTCGAAGAAGCCAGGGCAATAATTGTATCAAGACTTAACGACCTGCGGTGCGATCTTTCCGACAGGTCACCGGTTGAAGATTCTATCGTTACTGAGATATGCCGCGCCAGGGAAGACAAGAAGCAAAGTTTGATGGATCTCTATGCAGGATATTTTTCGCCTTGCAAAGTTACTGATCCGACCTATTTGCCGAAGGGCCAGGCTGACATGAACGAGCTGATGATCAATTTCTCTGAAGGATTCAAAACTTTCATTCAGTCTATGGAAGAGCAGTACGTCAACAGCATTATTAAAAGAAGGCGTGCTACGATCCTTTTGAACAGGATGCTTACGATTAAGATGCCATGTGCATTGATAATGTATCTTTATTACTATAAGCATCTGGATGCACAGGAAGTAGAGGATCTGCTCTTTATCAGCAGGGCTACTTTCTACAGGCTCAAGTCATATTCGATCAATACGATAACCAAGTTTTACTATCCGGCGAATAATAACGGTGGAGACAATAACAAAAATGATTCCGCGGAAACTGCCTAACTATCAGACTTCTTACTTTTGACAAACAATGCTATAATCGCCCTTAAGGTAAATTCATATGGCATTGAATCAGGACGAAAGAAATACAGATTCTATATCTTCAACAAGCAATATGAGCAGTCTGGTGCTTGATTTCTTGGGTTGCTCTTACCGTGCTACGGTAAGGCTTATTAAGGGACTTCCTTCCAGATTTCTGGCTTTTGTTAAGCGTAAGATCAAGGAATACAGAAGCAGACCCAAGAGAAAGGATATCAGCCGTGTTTATGTGGTAGTAGGTTATACAACCAAGAAGCGCGTTGATGAGAAGTTCAATGCTGAAAGACGTATGATGATCATAAGAAGAGGACTTCTTATATTGATCTTCATATTGGTTCTCCTTATAGCGGTAGACAGACTGACCGGAGCTATCAATTACGGGGAATTGTCCCAGATATTCGGAATTGAAGAGTGGGGACAGGTAGTTGAGAACGATCCTTTCGCAGACAGAACCACTGAAAGTACGCCTCCGGTAATTACAGAATCAGGCAATTCCTGAGTGTTTTAATAGGTTGAATTAAGAAATGTTGACAAAATGAAAGTTCGCAAATGCGAACTTTCATTTTTTAATTGCCTATTGAAATTGATAAAGTCTTGTAATACTATACATAACGATTGGTTTAAACTAGGTTGTTTTACCTAAGCTTTCAGTCTACAAAATGAAATTTTAGCCGCGCGAACTTGCAAAATCGTTCCGGGCAGAAGAAAGGTGGAAATCTTATGGATTACAAGATTGAGAATGAGTATCTTAACGATCTCATGCAGAAGGTTATGGCAAGGAATGCTAACGAGCCTGAATTTCACCAGGCAGTATATGAATTCCTTAACTCTATCGCACCGGCACTTCCGGTACACCCTGAGCTTATCGAGAAGCAGGTTCTTGAGAGAATCGTAGAGCCTGAGCGTCAGATCATGTTCAGAGTTGCTTGGATCGACGATAACGGCAGAATTCAGGTTAACCGTGGTTACAGAATTCAGTTCAACAGCGCTATCGGACCTTACAAGGGCGGTATCAGACTCCATCCTTCAGTAAATATCAGCATCCTTAAGTTCCTCGGCTTCGAGCAGATTTTCAAGAATTCCCTCACAGGTCTCCCTATGGGCGGCGCTAAGGGTGGTTCTGACTTCGACCCTAAGGGTAAGTCTGACAACGAAGTAATGGCTTTCTGCCAGAGCTTCATGCGTGAGCTTTACAGACATATCGGACCTGACTGCGATGTACCTGCAGGTGACATCGGTACAGGTGCAAGAGAGATCGGCTTCATGTTCGGTCAGTACAAGAAGATCGTTAACGAGTTCTCCGGCGTTCTTACAGGTAAGAAGCTCAGCTTTGGCGGCTCCCTCGCAAGAACAGAGGCTACAGGTTATGGTCTCTGCTACTTCGTAGATGCTCTCCTCCGCGAGAAGATGAACACATCTTTTGCTGGCAAGACAGTCGTTATCTCCGGTTCCGGTAACGTTGCTATCTATGCTACACAGAAGGCTCAGCAGCTCGGCGCTAAGGTCGTTGCTCTTTCTGACTCCAACGGTTATGTATATGATCCTGAGGGCATCAAGCTTGATATCGTTAAGGACATCAAGGAAGTTAAGAGAGGCAGAATCAGCGAGTATGCTGACAGAGTACCTTCCGCTAAGTACACAGCAGATGCTAACGGCTCCAAGGGTATCTGGACAATTCCTTGTGACATCGCTCTTCCTTGCGCTACACAGAACGAGCTCAACCTCGATTCTGCTAAGACACTCGTTGCTAACGGCGTAAAGGTTGTCGGTGAGGGCGCTAACATGCCTACAACACTCGACGCTACTAAGTTCTTCCAGGACAACGGAGTATTCTTCACACCTGGTAAGGCTTCCAATGCCGGCGGTGTTGCTACATCCGGTCTTGAAATGTGCCAGAACAGCGCTCGTCTTTCATGGACATTCGAAGAAGTTGATGCAAAGCTTAAGGGCATCATGGAGAACATCTTCCACACAGTTGATGCTACAGCTAAGGAAGTTGGCTGCGAGAACAACTATGTTGTCGGCGCTAACATCGCTGGTCTCCTTAAGGTTTCTGACGCTATGATCGCTCAGGGCTGCATCTGATAGAACTGAATCAGTTAAGTTAAATAAGGGGTTGTGACACAGGTCACAGCCCCTTTTTGTTTATGCCATTTATACTAAATCTCGCCAAATTGCCACAGTATTCTTTAAATATATATTTCTTGGCATGTTGATTACTGATGTTATAATGATATGTCATTTCGAGACAAATATGCGCTTAGTTGATATAATGCGTGAGGATAACGATAGGTTTTGCTTGATTTAAGCAATCAGAAACGAATAAATTTGGAGTAATAAAGATGAGTAAGACAGTAGCAACCTGTATTGCCGAGACTAACCTGGTGCAGGGAGAGCCTCAGGAGAATGTTTTCTTTCTCACGCTTTCACGTAAGATCGAAGACTTCCCGAACGAGTTCCTGAGAACCGCCAGATCCACATCACCCATACAGATTTGCGCTATTTTTTCGACGATCGGTCCTGATAACCTTGCAGCAGTATTGAATCTTGAGCTTAATCAGGAGCTTGAGAGGATCGTTGCAGGCTGCTCTAATTCCGCTGTCCTTGATTTTGACGGCTTTGCTAATCAGGTAATCAACAATTTAAACGTTAAAGTCTGCAATTTCGCAGCAAATAAGGGAACACAGTTTAAGACTTCCATGTCTATGTTCGTTATCGAGGGCGATATCTTAAGAGTCCTCCACGTAGGCATCACAAAGGCTGTTCTGTTCAGAAACAACCGTATCATGCTCCTTACAGAAGAGCAGACTGTCGCTCACAGATATGTTCAGATGGGCGCTATCCAGCCTTCTGAAGAGCTTACACATCCCGAAAATATGAACCTTACACAGTATCTCGGCAAGATGCCTCAGGAAGGCCCCGTAAATGCTGACAGAAAGGTTCACTTAAAGCTCCAGGACAATGACGAATTGTTCCTCATGGGCGTAGGACTTTCAAGAAAGCTTCCTTCACAGATGCGTAATTCCATTATCGCCAAGCCCATGACCACAGAGGTCAAGTCCAAGGAGATCATCAACGCAGCTGTAAGCTACGGTATCAAGTCCGGCCTTACACTTGTTGATATCAAGGTGGAATCCACATTCCTTCTTCCCGGAGATGCTGTTATCAACAGCAATCTGAGAACAGATTCAAGAATTGCTAAGCCTGAGAGCGTAAGAAGGGAAGAGCCCAACAGCGCGTTCTCTGATTTTGAGAGCGGCTACGAAGACGATGACGCTTCCGATACGATCAACTATGTTCCAGGTTCAGCTGTTGCAAGCTTTGCTGATGCAGACGAGGAAGAGGAAGAGCCTATCGTAAATGAGAGCAAGGAAAGAGCTAAGACCATTATCATTCCTGTAATCATCTTCATCATTTGCGTATTACTGGGCTTTGGCGTTACATTCCTTGTATTCAATATGAAGGATCTTATCAGCTTCACTGAAGAATCAACTACATTAGGACCCAGCGAAGTCGGTTCAGTACTTTATGCAGCTCAGGATCAGGTTGCCGTATATTCCAAGGCATCACAGGATTCAACGATCATCGGTTCCCTCAGCAGAGGTGAGCCTGTAACTCTCCAGGAGATAACAGATGAGACCTTCGTTAAGGTTCTTACCAAGAATAACGTAACAGGTTATATCATCAGCGCTCAGCTCTCTGCCGAGGACCCTACAGCAGGTGAATCTTCATCTGATCCCTTCGGCGAAGAGACTTCCGCAACAACTCCTGATATCAACAACACTGATGAGACTATTCATACAACAGGCGTAAAGAAGGACGATATCTACTTCCCGACAAAGAAGACGACAACAACGACGACAATGGAGTCAATCGGTACTGACGAGCAGGGTAACCCGATTTATCCGACTCCCACACCTAATCCGAACGATCCGGCTACTCCTACACCTAAGCAGGATAATCCGAATCCTACTCCGGCTGATCCGACACCGGCTAAGGATACACCTACTCCGGTTCCTGATACTCCTACTCCGGTTCCGGCAACGCCTACACCGGTTCCGGCTACTAATACACCTAAGCCGACAGATCCACCTCCGAAGCCGACAACTCCTCCGGATAACGGTGGCGGAAACGAAGGTGGCGGAGGAGATAATAACGGCTAACCGTTACCATTTCGAGAATTTAAAAAGATTACCAAGGACGTCTTGAAAGAGGCGTCCCTTTTATCTGGCTATAACTTGATGCCGGCATATAGGTTGGCTGACTTGCGGGGTTTAAAAAGTAAGATATGCCTTGTTGACTAAATTGGTACCTGTTTTTCGAAATTTAGGTATCAAAATAGTCAACATTGGGAAAAAGTACCTGTTTGGTTGACTGTTATAGCGAAAACAGGTCCCCAAACGGTCAACATTGAGGGAAAGTCTGCTTTTCCGCGCGACTTAGTCAACAAAACAGTAAAAGTTGGAACTAAGGAATTCTACAAAAGGCTGGCATAAATAAAGGGGCTGCCAACTACTGGCAACCCCTTACAGTATTTGATTTAGATCCGGTATCAATAACGGAAGAGTTCCTTGTAGAGAACCTTTACAGCGTATGAGCAGTAGGACTCGGAAACACCGAACATCATTGAGATCTCGGATGCACCCTGGTTAACGATACGGAGGTTGATACCTGCGTTGGAGAGGGCGGATGCAGCACGTGCCATGATACCTACGGAATTTGCCATAGCTTCACCGACGATCATGACGATTGCGAGGTCTCTGTCTACCTTCACGTCTGCTTCGAGTTCCTTCTTGATGCGGTCAACGATGATAGCTTCCTTTTCCTCTGTGAAGTACTTCTTGCGGAGAACGATTGTAACTGTATCGATTCCGGAAGGAATGTGGTCGATTGAGATTGCTTCATCGGAGAAGATCTTAAGGAGTGCAGCAAGGAAGCCGACCTGACGGTTCATCATGTATTTGCTTACCGTAACTGTAGCAAATCCCTTGTCTCCTGCGATACCTGTTACGAGTGAATCGTAGTGGGTACGCTTGGAAACGATCCATGTGCCCTTTGCTGCAGGGTTGTTTGTATTCTTGATGTTGAGCGGGATGCCGTTAGCGAATACAGGATAGATAGCTTCTTCGTGAAGAACCGTAAATCCTGCATAAGAGAGCTCTCTCATCTCGTCGTAAGTGATCTCTGTGATAGGGAAGGGGTTCTTAACGAGGTTGGGGTTAACAGCGAAAACGTTGTCAACGTCTGTCCAGTTCTCGTAAACATCAGCGCCGACGGATGCAGCGAGGATGGAACCTGTGATGTCTGAACCGCCTCTGGAGAATGTGATGATCTTGCCGCTCTTGGAAACACCATAGAAACCGGGGAAGACAAGGAGCTTGTCTGTCTCATTCTTGAGCTTTGCAAGGTTATCGTATGTCTCGGGAAGGATAACTGCTTTGCCTGCTTCGTCGTGCTCCAAGTAGAGGCCGCACTCTTCAGGATTGCAGTATTTAGCCGGGTGACCTGTTGATGTGAGGTAGAAAGCTACGAGTCTTGCGCAGCAGTCTTCACCCATTGCCTTGACGGAATCAAGGTAAGCGATATCTTCCGTGTAATCAGCTTTAACGATATCAAGGAGTCTGCCTTCGATGTCGGGAAGGATCTCCTTAATATTGAGTTCGTCAGCGATCTCTTCGTAACGTGCGAGAACTGCTGAAACTTCCTTATCGTATGATTCGCCGGCAATTCTTGCCTTGGCAACGGCAATGAGAAGGTCCGTTACCTTAGTGTCATCCTTGGTGCGCTTACCGGGCGCAGAAACGACCATGATCTTACGGTCTTCGTCTGCGAGAAGGATGTTGCAGACTTTCTGAATCTGAAATGCGTTGGCAAGAGATGATCCGCCGAATTTTGTTACTTTCATAGCTTTTGTGCTCCTTGACTTGTCATTTAGCCTTAATATAATATCACAAGCGCGAAAATATATATTTATAATTATTTTGTAGCGAAATTACAGTCTGTCTGTAACACTTGCACAGTACTAGAGCAGGAGAAAAACTTTGAACATCTTCAAAGCAATGAAACCGGAAAGAGTATATGAGAGCCTTGTCCTGATTCCATGGGGCGAGCTCTATGAACAGGGAATAAAGACAGCTCTGCTGGATTTTGACAATACACTCGGACCTGATCACGCGACTGAACCTGAAGATTATAGTTATAGGTGCGTAAAGCTCATCGAAGAGACCGGTATCAGGTGCTGTCTTGTATCCAACGCAAAATCCGGAAGGTCGGCAAAGATCGCCGAGATGCTCGGTATTCCTGTGGTTACCTATGCGAACAAGCCCGGAACATCAGGAGTCTTAAAGGCTATAAAGCTTATGAACTCCACTCCTGAAGAGTCCCTGATGGTAGGAGATCAGGTGTTTACGGATGTTATTGCAGGCAACAGAGCGGGCTGCAGGACGTTCATGGTCGAGAAGCTCCACAGACCTGAGATATGGTATGTAATGTTGAAAAGACCTTTCGAAAAACTTGTAAGACTTGTAGGAAAATTTTGATTGTATTTGTAAGACTTGCATAGAAACACTCTTTCAAGTAAAATTAGTCAGTTAAACGCTTATTTATTTAAAAAAGGAGATTTTGTATGATCAGCGCAGGAGATTTCAGAAACGGTTTATGTTTTGAGATGGACGACCAGGTATATCAGGTCGTTGAATTCCAGCACGTTAAGCCCGGTAAGGGAGCAGCATTCGTAAGAACAAAGTATAAGAACGTTAAGACAGGATCCGTAGTTGAAAGATCCTTCAACCCTAACGAGAAGTTTGAACAGGCTCAGCTCACAAGACAGGACATGCAGTTCATCTATGCTGACGGTGACCTCTACTACTTCATGGATCAGGAGACATATGAGCAGACACCTATCCACCAGGATAAGATCGGCGACGGCATCAAGTTCCTCAAGGAAGAGATGGTTTGCAAGGTTGTTTCCTACAAGGGTGATATCTTCCAGGTAGAGCTTCCTATCACAGTTGTTCTTGAGATCACAGAGTGCGAGCCCGGTGTTAAGGGTGATACAGCAAACAACGCTTCCAAGTACGCTACACTTGAGACAGGCGCTGTTGTTAAGGTTCCTCTCTTCGTTAACCAGGGTGAGAAGATCAAGGTTGACACAAGAACAGGCGAATACTTAGAAAGAGCTTAATTCAGTCACTTAATCTGCCGCAAGCGGGAGTATATCCGCTTACGGCAGTTTTTATCCGTACCTTTAAAGTTTAATCATTACAAGGAACCGATATGGAAGAAAATACAAACATCGAATCCATAAAAGGCGATCGTTCAATGACTCAGGGCTTTGTTGCCCAGTATGCATCTGAAGCTGCGCTCCAGATTAACGGTGTTTTGTCATTGGTTCCTTCTTTTGCGGTCGCACTTAAGGAAAAAGCGGGTGTAGTTCACGAAGGCAAAGGGGTAAGAGTAGTTTTCGGCGATGCTGCTGAAGGTACTGTATCGATCACCATATATCCTATAGTTAAATATGGCATGATCATCCCCGAGATTGCCTGGATGATTCAGGAAAAGGTTAAAAATGACGTCGAGCGCTTTACCGGTCTTACGGTAGAGAGCGTCGACGTTTATGTTTGTGGGGTCGAGGAGGTTTCATGAATTCATTAGTCAGAGCGTTGATGTTCTTTTATTCAGTCGTAATAGCCGTAATATCAGTCGTGCTGTTATATGCGCTTTTTGATGAGGGCGTATTTTCAAACCTCGTGTCTAATCTTAGTTCGATCGTCAAGGGTCCTGTAAGCAGATATATCTATCTGGGCGTTTTGATGCTCCTGTTCATCACTTCGATCGTATCCATCACAAACCTTATCACATCGGGAAGACTTAACCGTACAAGATTAAGAAAGAACGATATCGGTACTGTAGATATCGGACCCGATGCTATCGAGAGTATTGCGCTTAATGCAGCTAAGGCTGCACAGGTTGGCATCAAGAGCGCAAGATGCCACGTTGCTCCTGCTAAGAACCAGGCTTTGAAAGCTACGGTTTCATGCGAGCTTTATTCCAATGTTGAGATCCCTGCTGCCATGGCTAAGGTTCAGGAGAAGGTTAAGAAGGATATCGAGAGATTTACCGGTATCGCTGTTGAACAGGTCATTGTCAGAGTCACCAAGGTTGAGCAGGCTCAGACCAGGGTAGAGAGCAGATAATAATGGAAAGGTTTTTATCCAGACTTTTCGAGAAACTTCGCAACACCAGAGCAGGTGTTGTGTTTGCTGTGATCTTTTTCATCATTGGTCTTTTACTTTGCATTTTCGGGTTCTTTAAGACCCTTTTTATCTTATTTATGACGGCGGTAGGCTTCTTTGTAGGTTCGTTCCTCTTTTCCGATACGAGCAGGTTCAAGAAATTTCTTGACAAGATTTTGCCACCGGGGAGGTTCAGATGAGCAGAATAGAAACAAGAGAGCATGCTATGGAATTGCTGTTCCAGACTGGTTTCAGAAATGATCCAATCAGCGAGCAGATCGATCTTTTCAGGGAAACATATCCTGAGATCATTGAAGACGAAGATTATTTTCTTGATATCGTTTACGGTGTCATTAACAGCAGGGATGAACTGGACGAGAAGTTCGTTCCTTTCCTTAAGAGATGGAAGCTTGAGCGACTTCCCCAGACAGACCGTATCATCCTTGAGATCGCTGTTTATGAGATCCTTACAGTTGAGGATATCCCGACTTCTGTCTCTATCAACGAAGCTGTAAAGCTCGCAAAGAAGTTCGGTACATCGAGCTCATCATCTTATATCAACGGCGTTTTGAGCAATTTCGTTAAGAGCCTCTGAACTCATGTTCGACTTTGATAGCGTAAGCCATCTTAATGGCTACATAAAGCAATCTCTGCAAGACAATCCTTATCTTGCCGAGTTTACTGTTGTCGGTGAGATATCCCAGTATGTTGTTTCAGCAAGAGATCACGCTTACTTTTCTATCAAGGACGACCAGTCAGTAATCAACTGCGTTATATTCTCCAGAAACAGATCAAGCCTTAAGATCCAGCCTGAAGTCGGCATGAAGGTTAAGGTTACCGGCGGTCTTGATTTCTACAGTGCAGGCGGAAAGCTCCAGGTCATAGCCACAAATATCGAAGACAAGGGCGCAGGTGACCTTCATGAGCAGTTTAATAAGCTTTTCGAGAAACTTCGAAAAGAAGGGCTTTTCGACGCTGAACATAAGAAATCCATTCCGATACTCCCCAGAAGGATCGGCGTTGTTACTTCTGCTTCAGGCAAAGTAATCTCTGATATCGTTAACACAATAAGAAAGAGAAATCCTCATCACGATATTCTTCTTTATCCTGCAAGCGTTCAGGGCGAGCTGTGTCCGCCCGAAGTCATAAGCGGCATTAAGTATTTCAATGACAATAAGAATGTTGACGTAATCATCGTCGCAAGAGGCGGAGGTTCTTTTGAAGAACTCTTCTGCTTCAATGACGAGGGAATCGCAAGGGCAGTTTATGCCAGTGAGCTCCCGGTTATCTCTGCGATCGGCCACGAGCCCGATTACACGATAATAGACTATGTAGCAGATGTAAGAGCCGCAACTCCTACTGCTGCAGGAGAACTCGTAATCGCGTCTTATGCTGACCAGCAGAAGGAGATAGATAATCTTGCGTTGAATCTTGATATCGCGATCAACCAGTTCGTTGATTCAAGACGCAAGGCTCTGGATGTCTATAAGAATCATAAAGCACTTCATTCTCCCGCGTTCTATGCAAGAGAGCAGCTTGCGGTAGTAAGTGAGCTTAGAACAAGGCTTGATGCTTTGTCTTCAGGAATCGTTAAGCAGACTTCTTCCGAGATCAATGAAGTAAAGGTCAGGCTTGATGCATTGAATCCCCACAATGTCTTAAACAGGGGATATTCGTATGTCTGTGATAAGAAAGGCAAGGCCATTGAGTCTGCAAGATCGGTCAAAAAAGGTGATAACGTCAGCATAGTTCTGTCTGACGGTAAGTTGTTAAGTGAGATAAAAGATATTTCGATAAATAAAGATGGAGGATCTGAAGATGCCTAAGTCTAAGGATAATGAGATGACATATGAAGCCTGTATGGCTGAGCTTCGCCAGACAGTTGCAAAGCTCTCTGAAGGTAAAGCGACATTGGATGAGTCCTTAAAGCTCTATGAGAGAGGAATCGAACTCGTAGGTATCTGCGAGAATAAGCTTAATGAAGTAACAGCAAGGATCGAGGCCGTTAACAAGGCTAACGGAACAACAGATCCTCTTAATATAAGCGAGACCGGAGTATAAGGATGCAGCACGATAATATTAATGCTCTGATGGAGAAGACAGAGCAGTGGATATTGCCTGAACTCGAGAGTATCTTCGATTCCAAAGAATCAGAAGATATTACGGTTAAGGCTGCTCTCTACAGTCTCTTTGCAGGCGGCAAGAGATTAAGACCTCTTATGATGCATCTGACTTCCAAAATGTTCGGTCTTCCGGATGATATTGATGCGGATGTTAAGTATTTCGCAGCAACACTCGAAATGCTTCACACATATTCGCTTATCCATGACGATCTCCCGGGACTCGATAACGATGATTTAAGAAGGGGCAAGCCCACATGTCATAAGGCTTATGGTGAAGGTATTGCCGTTCTTGCAGGAGACCTGCTTCTTAACAAGGCTATGGAAAGGCTTCTTTCCATTTGCGAAAAGAAGCCGGGATATATCTATGCAGCATCCGCTATGGCTGAAAATGCAGGAATAAACGGTATGCTCGGAGGCCAGAGCATCGATATCGCATCAGAGGAAAAAGAAATCTCATTAGAACTCCTTACTGAGCTTCAGGAGAAGAAGACCGGTGCGTTTATTGAGGCAGCAGTCGTAACTCCTTACTATCTTTCTAAGAAGATGAGAAGAGAAGAATCAGCTTCTGATGAGACTGCTAATAACTTAAGAAAGCTTGCTTCACATATGGGACTCGCTTTCCAGATCAAGGATGATATCCTTGACGTAACATCAGATAGTGAGATATTAGGGAAAAGCACAGGAAAGGACGAGAGGGATTCAAAGGCTACCTTTGTTACTCTTCTTGGACTGGATGGTGCTAAGGCCAGACTTGATGAAGAGATATTAAGTATCAAGACTATTCTGTCCGGATTTGAGGCGGATGGCTTTGATACAGCAGACTACGCTACTTTAGCGGACTTTTTGGTAAACAGGGACAGATAATGGATTATAAGATTCTCGGCAAGGATACTTCTCCGGAATTCCTCAAGGCATTAAAGCCTGAGGAACGTGAGCAGCTTTGTGCCGAATTAAGAGATAAGATCCTTAACACCGTATCTTCCAACGGCGGTCACTTGGGAAGTAACCTTGGCGCCGTAGAGCTTACGGTAGCGCTGCTTTCCGTATTTGACTATAAGCAGGATAAGATCGTTTTCGACGTCGGACATCAGGCTTATTCATATAAGCTTCTTACCGGAAGATTCGACAGATTCAACACTTTAAGACAGAAGGACGGTATATCCGGCTTCCCGAGGATCACCGAATCACCTTACGATGCATTTGATACAGGCCACAGTTCGACTTCGATCTCCGCTGCAATGGGTATTGCCAGGGCAAGGGATCTTGAAGGAAAGAAGTTCGATGTTGTTGCTGTAATCGGTGACGGTGCTCTTACCGGCGGTCTTGCTTACGAGGCTATCAACGATTTAGGCCACAGCAAGACAAGGATGATAATTATCCTTAACGACAATGAGATGAGTATCGATAAGAACGTCGGAGGTCTTTCCAAGCACTTATCAAAGCTCAGAATCTCATCAGGATATATTTCCGCGAAGCAGACGACTGAGTCATTCCTTCGTAAATTAGGCTTTGTAGGCCGCGGTCTCATCAAGATCATCCTTGCAATCAAGGACTTCTTCAGGTTCCTCCTGTACCGCAAGACTCCTTCTATGTTCGATGACCTTGGCCTTAACTACTATGGTCCTGTTGACGGTCACAACATGGAAGATCTCATTAAGGCTTTTGACGGTGCTAAGGAAATAAAGGGACCTGTTCTTATCCACGTTCTTACTGA
>CACZML010000040.1:20223-39664 GCA_902782235.1 Oscillospiraceae bacterium | reverse complement strand
CTGGAATTGACGGATTTAAGCTCAATACTGTATTTCCTGGTGTCGAAAACCTTCTCGCCGCGGCCGAAGCCTGTCATCGAGTATGCCATGTGATTACCTCTACTGAAGATATAGACAAAAAAGAGCCGCCGCAAATGGGATTATCCCACTGCTTCGGCTCTGAAAGTATTATATATTATAATATTTTACCTGTCTATCAAATTTATTTTATGTGTCTCGGAAACGCCTTTATTTATTGCGTTTGCGGGCGCGAAAAAATTTTTGGCGGCGTATTTTTGGGTGGGGCTGGTTCGGCTATGCCGAACGGGTTGCCGGACAAGCGTGGTAGCCGCGTTCAAAATCCACTGCAAAATACACGCAGTGCATGACAAAAATCTTGAAAAACGGGTGTTTATCTCAGAATTTCAATACAAATGCACAGCATAGCATGTATTTTGCAGTGGATTTTTGAAGACCGAGATGGCTTCAGAGTCACAGTAATTGTCACAGAATACTGTGAGTTTTCGAAAAGAGGGATTCGAGAAATTAAACTATCCTTACCGGCGTAAAGCCGACGTAATCGGCTGATGTGCAGATGAACCTGCAGCCTCCGAAATCACCTTCGAAGGCCTTCTTGTGGGCCTTGCCGTGAAGGTGGCCGTAAACGCAGATGTCGATGCCGCCCGAAGAGATCATCTCGGCAAATTCCGTGAACTCCTGATTCGCGGTTACAGGCGGATAGTGGATCATGAGGATGTGCTTTTTCGCGTGGTCCGGATCAGCTTCGTTAATGACATCGATGCACATCTTGATGCGGAGCTTCTCGCGCTCGTAGATCTTCCTGTTGTCGGAGCCCTCGATCGCATCTCTGGTCTCGATCATCCAGCCTCTCGTGCCGGTGATAAGGCAGCCTTCTGCTTCGAGCACATTGGTCCTGACGAACTCCATGTTATTTAAGCCCTTTGAAGCGAAATATTCCTCCATCTTCTTCATCGTGGTCCACCAGTAATCGTGGTTGCCGCGCGATAAGAGCTTGCGGCCGGGAAGGTCGGAAATGTAGCGGAAATCCTCTTCAGCCTTGTCGATGTATGTCGCCCATGAGATGTCGCCGGAGACGAGGACAGTATCCGTGTCGGTTACGGTGTTCTCCCAGTTCGCTTTTATCCTCTCGACGTAGTCAGTCCAAGAGGCCCAACAGATCGCCATGGACTTGTCGGGATTGCTTAAACAAAGATGAAGATCCGCAAGAGCGTAGATTGCCATTAAGACTCCCTCTAGTGGAAATAGTTGTAGATTGCGTTGGCGTCCTTCTCGGAGATACCTTTCGCTTCTTTGAGCTCCTCCACGGAAGCGTTTTCCACGGCTTTTATTGTACCAAAATGCGCGAGCAGATTCTTGCGCTTTGAGGGGCCGATGCCTTCGATATTCTCGAGCTTGTATCTGATGTTGCGCTTGCCGGCGAGCTTGTGCTGGTAAGAGATCGCGAATCTGTGGACTTCGTTCTGGACAGTCGTGAGGAAGCGGAGAAGTCCCATCTCGCTGTCGGTCAATGTGCGGCCTTCTAGCCTTATCTCGCGCCCGTCTTCGAAAACGATTCCCGACGTCTTATGCCTGTCATTCTTTACCATTCCGGCAAGGTAGATATCCTTCGTGCCCTCCATCGATCTGACGACAGATGCGACCGCATCGAGCTGGCCTTTGCCGCCGTCGACGAGGATGATGTCAGGATACTTGAAGCCGTCGTCTTCGTTGTGGGAGAAACGGCGCTCCAGAGTCTCTCTCATGGACATGTAGTCGTCCTGGGTCTCGACGCGCTTCATCTTGAATAATCTGTAGGACTGCTTGTCGGCTTTGCCGTCTTTGAAGACGACCATGCCGGCGCAGATATCGTCGTTTCCGAGGTTGGAAATATCGAAGGATTCAGCTCTGGAGATCCTGCCTTCCGGCGCGCCAAGAAGCTCTTCCAAATAGCGCAGAGGCACTGACGGATCGGCATTCGCATTGCCGCCTCTTAAGATGCGGCGGACCATCATCTCACGCGCATTATTCTTGGCAAGATCGGATAATTCGCGGAGCTCACCGCGCTCTGCGACGTGGAGTCTGCAGTTCTTTCCGAGCTTCTCGGTAAGAGTCTTCTCGATTACTTCAAGATCGTCTTCTTCCATCTTGAACGGAACGAGAATGAGCGGCGGAATGAACGGCGCATCCTCGTAATACTGCATTATGAAATTCTTTAAGATCTCTTCGCCGTCTTCGTCTTCGCCGGGGAAGAAATATGTGGACGAACCGACGATGCGGCCCTGTCTTAATTCGAGCTTTCTTACGCACGTCTCGCCGCAGTCGGAATAAAGTCCGATCGCATCTACGTCGCGCTCGACATCAAGGTAAACGCGCTGGTTCTGACGGATGGCCTTTAACGCATACAGCCTGTCTCTTAAGGCGCCCGCCTTCTCGAATTCGAGGTTGGCGGAGCACGCTTCCATCTGCGCTTTAATGTCCTTTTCGATGCCATCGTATTTGCCTTCGAAGAACTGCACGATCTGGTCGATCATTGCTCTATAGTCTTCCTGGCTGACGGTGCCGAGGCACGGCGCCATGCACTTGCCGATGTGGTAATTAAGGCACGGGCGCTCCTTGCCGATGTCTCTGGGGAAGACCTTCTTGCAGCGCTTTAACGGGAAGATGTCATTGATCGCGTTAAGGACTTCGAAGCAGTCGGAGCCCATGTAGGGACCGTAGTATTTCGCGCCATTTTTGCGCGCTTCCGGGTCAGGCCTGAAGGCCTTGAAAACACGCGGATATGCTTCATTCAGCGTGACGCAGATATAGGGGTAGCCCTTGTCGTCACGAAGCAGGATATTGTATTTGGGCTGATATCTCTTGATGAGATTGTTCTCGAGGAGCAAAGCTTCAGGCTCTGAACCGACTACCGTGTATTCGAAGTCAGCAACGTGGGATACCATCGCGCGGACTTTGGGTGAAGCGATCGCGCCGCCTCCGAAATAGCTCTTCAGTCTGTTACGGAGTTTCTTTGCTTTTCCTACATAAATAACACAGCCCGAAGAGTCCTTCATAAGGTACACTCCGGGGCTTAAAGGGACTGTGTCCAGCCTAGCGTCGAATTTACCGGCGGGCATTACACAGCGATCTTAGGATTCTTAAGGTGGGCGATAAGAGCTTCGCAAGCTTCCTTCTCATCGTCGCCGTTTGCTTCGATCTCGATCTCGGCGCCGTTCTCGATTCCGAGGGACATAACACCTAAAAGGCTCTTCGCATTAGCTCTTCTGCCGCTGCGAACAATGTAGATTGTGCTGTGGTACTGGGACGCCTTCTGGATCATGACCGCTACGGCCTTCATCTGTAAAGCATCTTCACAATCAAAAACAATCTTTTCTTTAGTCATAGTACAGGCACATCCCCTCATAAATTAACACGATAAGTATATTTTTGAGTTATTTGAAAATCAACCAAAAACACGCCGAATTGCCTAATTTCGACTATTTAACCCAAATGAGTGGGATTTGAGAAATCCTTTTGTTAAATTTATCAATCAAAGTTCTTTGCTCATCAGGACGGCATCCTTGCCGGGGCCATAATAATCGCGTCTGTGACCATATTTTGTAAACCCTGACTTCTCATAAAGAGCGATCGCGGGAGCGTTGTCGTGCTCGACTTCCAGAAAGACTTTCGCGATGCCCTGCTCCTTCAGCTCCTTTAAGAGCGCATCGAAGAGCCGGGTCGCAATTCCCCTGCCCCTGTAATCCTTGTGGGTAACGATATTTCCGATATTGGATTCATCGAGCACTGATTCGGCGCCGACGTAAGCAGCAATGGTGCCGTCAAGCTCTGCAATTAAACATGTCTTGTTGCTGTCTGTGATGAGAGTCTCGATCGCCTTGCTCTCCCAGGGATGCTCAATGGAGCCCTGCTCGAGAGCCATGATCGCCTGTACATCAGAGAGCGTGCCCTGCCTGATAACAAGATCAAGCATTCTTCTTAAGCCTTTCAGCCTGTGAGACCGCGCAGTATGAGGCCTTGAGGTCTCTTGCGTCGATCAGTTCCATATTCGCAAATGCCGCAGCTGCCACGCCCTTGGGCATGATCGCAGCGCCCGGCGCATAGTAGATGTTAAGTCCGGACTTAGCCTTCTCAAAGGCTTTCTTCATTACGGAAGCGCCGCTTCCGACGACGATTATCTGGCGTCTCTTGCCGTAAACGATCTCAGGGATGGTCGCGATTTTCGAAGCCAGAACATCAGCATCGTAAGCATCTTCAGGAATCAGAGCTCTTAATGTGTCGTCTTCTGCAGCCTGCGCGAAAACCCTGTTGTTCCTTGCGTCGATCGCAGGCACGATAAGCGTCTCGTTCTTGGGTGTCATCGTCGCATTCTCGCATGATCTCGCGAGTGCTTCAGTCGAAGATACCGCGATGCACTTCTTGCCGGCAGCAAGAGCCATTCCCTTAACGGCCGCAACGCCGATCCTGATTCCAGTGAAAGAACCCGGACCTACAGTAACAGCATAACCATCCAAGTCCTCGTGCTTGATCCCGGCCTTGCTCATAACGCTGTGGACCAGCGGCATGAAGGTCTCAGAATGAGTCTTCGTCTCAAAGGATAGTTCGTAGCAAATCTCTTTGCCGTTTTCGAAAACACCGGCACTGCAGTTTGAATTTGATGTATCACAAACCAGTAATCTCATTTATCGACCGTAGCTCCCGCTTTAACAACCGCATTTTCCAGATATTTAAGGTGCTTCTCAGAGCATTCGCACTCGAACGTCCTTGAGTTGCCGTCACCTGTTATTGTCATCTTAATCGTATCCTGAGGCAAGAGCTCTTCGATGATGTCACTCCACTCGATGACACAGACGCCATCTCTATAGAAATACTCATCAAGTCCGCTCATAAGGAAATCGTCAGGACCGGAGAGCCTGTATGTATCAAAGTGGAAAAGCATGAGTCTGCCTCCGTCGTATTCATTGACGATGGTAAAAGTCGGGCTGGAGACGTGGGATGTCGAACCCAATCCTCTCGCGATGCCTCTTGTAAGACATGTCTTCCCTGCGCCGAGATCGCCCGTCAGAGCGATAACGTCGCCGCCGCAGAGCGACTTGGCCAGTTCATAGCCAAATGTCTCTGTCATTTCAGGAGATGTAGTCTTGAACTTGATCATACCTGTCCATCCTTTGCGTAGTAATTCTACATTCAAAGAGGACAAATAGCAAAGCTGGTGCAGATTATTCGGTTAATAATGTTTTATTCTTCGATCGATATAGAATCCTTACACAGCTTCATTAATACAGGAATATCAACAGTTGCGGTTTCCCAAATTATTTTAATATCAAGATCCATATACTCGTGGGCTATCCAGTTCCTCAAACCCTTGACTGCCCGCCATGGTATCTGCTCCTTGGTTGATTCAATGAAATTATCCGTCAAGTCTCTTGATAAATCACTGATCTGCATTAAAGACATGCACATCGAATTATAGAAAGCCCTGTCGTTCTTAAAGTCTTCTATTGAGTTGCCAAAACGCTTAATAAAACTCTCAACATCTAAACAATGAGCGTAGATGTGCAAAAGTATCTGTTCATTGTGCTTATCCATAAATCATAATCTTCTCCTTTTCCAAATTATCGATGAATATCTTTGAGTATTTTTGTGTTCTGTCCTGATTCAGTGATCTGGTAGTAATCATATCGACCGGTTTCTTCAAAACATTTTTGAAATCTTCAAGTGCCCCAATTACCTCAAGTCCATGCAGGTCACCAACTTCAATCATCAGATCCACATCACTGTCAGCAGTGGCTTCACCTCTTGCATAGGAGCCGAAAATATACACCTTGGGAATGTTGTACTTCTTCGCAACCGGAGCTATCAGTCTTGCGATCTCTTCGAGCGTGTAGACCTGTTCATTATTCATCAGGTCTTCCATACGGACGCCCAAAGTCGCAGCTATCTTGAAGACAGCTCCCGCATTGCAGTTGTTTATGCTTAATCTCTCATTTACAAGTCTGTTGATCGTTGTGTAAGGAACATCTGTCTGCTTGGCCAGACTGTACATCGACATCCCGCTATTACTTAATGCATCTTTAAATCCACTATTCATCTCGATCCCTCCCTTGCAAGAGACTATAACACTCCCGTGTTATAGTTAGCATTATTATAACACCACTGTGTTATAACTACAACAAAAAAAGACCGCTCCAAACGGAACGGTCTTTGAAGTTCTTTGTAAATCGCGAAAATAACGATTAACGCTTTGAGAACTGGGATGCCTTTCTTGCCTTCTTGAGACCCGGCTTCTTTCTTTCCTTCATACGTGCGTCACGTGTGAGGAATCCGCTCTCCTTGAGAACTGCCTTGTAGCTCTCTTCATCAGCTTCAACAAGAGCTCTTGCAATGCCGTGACGGATTGCACCAGCCTGACCGGAGATACCGCCGCCGATAGCCTTAACGATTACGTCGAACTTATCTTCTGTCTGTGTAGCTGCGAGAGGCTGACGAACGATGAGCTTAAGTGTATCAAGACCAAAGTAGTCATCGATGTCCTTGCCGTTGATTGTGATGTTGCCCTTACCGGGAACCAGACGAACGGCTGCTACTGCGTCCTTACGACGGCCTGTGCCGTAGTAATATACTTTGTTGCTTGTTTTCTTTGCTGCCATTATTACTTAGTCCTCCGATTAGAATGTGTAAACTTCAGGCTTCTGTGCTGTCTGCTCGTGCTCAGGACCAGCATAAACGTGAAGCTTTCTGAACATCTGACGGCCTAAAGAGTTCTTAGGGAGCATGCCCTTAACTGCGAGCTCTACAGCCTTCTCAGGGTTCTTTGCCATCAAAGTACGATAGTCGATCTCCTTCATTCCACCCGGGAAGCCAGAGTGATGACGATAAAGCTTATCGTCGAGCTTCTTACCTGTAAGAACTACCTTGGAAGCGTTGATTACGATTACATTATCTCCGGTATCAAGGAAAGGAGTGTATGTGGGCTTGTGCTTACCTCTTAAGAGCTTAGCAACCTCTGTAGCCAAACGGCCGAGAACCATGCCCTCAGCGTCGATTACGAGCCATTTCCTTTCTATTGAATCCTTGGTTGCAACATATGTAGCCATGTGTCTTTCTCCTTAAATTCATTGAGTCTTCTTATATTCAAATGCCTAATATAAGCAAAAAATACAGGCCTGCTCTTTGAGCAAGCCTGCATATAATAACTGCCTATTAATGATATGTCAACAATTTTCTCGAAAAAAATTCGATAATTCTCTTAAATTCGTCGATTTTCGCCTTTTTTCGCATTTAATCGATTGGTTGATTCCGTTTTTGCGGTCAACCGGCCGTCAGAATCCGATTTTCGCGTTTAGCAGGTCGACAGAATTCAGATTATGCCCACTGCATGACGATATATGTGATGTCAGTGATGGAGTTGAAGCCGTCCGTTGTGAATCTGAGAGCTACGTTTCCTGAACGGTACTCAAGACCGAAATCGTCCTCTGAAGTAGGTGTGCCATAGACTTCCTTTACAGCTTCGAGAGTATCACCGATGTGGATGCCACCGCAGTCAACGAGGGGATCTGTGATAACGACGCCACGGATGAGCTCGCTGCCTTCCTCTTCATATGTCTGGATATAGAAGCCGGGATAGTTGTATGTGGTATCCATACCCTGACCAGCGCAGGAAGCAGCCTGGAAAGGCGGCTCAACAGGATCGCCGATTGCTTCAAGAACAGGCTTCATCTCTGTGCCGGGAACGATGTCATAGCCCTTGTATGTGAACTTGTAGACATCTGTCTTCTTGTTGTCGGAGCCGGAAGGCTCAACAGAGATCTGTGTCTGTCCGCCGTCGATACGTGAAGCTACTGCAGGATCGCCGGAAGCAGGTGTGTTGCATCCAGCGATAGCCATAGCTGCTACGCTTGCGAGGATAACTGCTGTAAGTAATCTTGTCTTTTTCATTTTGTTTTTTCTCCTATTACCTTTTATTCTTTCTTTTGTTCTTTTTCTTGTTCCTTAATGTATTGAGGTGATCCGCCTGCTCTTACAGGAAGGATCGAACCATTAAACTTGTGGTGGCTGTCACGTATTCCCTTGTCTGTGAGCTTGAAAAATACGTTCCAGTGGTAACGGTAGACTGTCGAATCACAATGATACCACTTGTCTCCGATTTTTACGAGAATCCAGTAGTGGGCTGACCATTGGATCGGGTAACGCCTTACCATCATGTTCTCGATTCCGGCGCAGTCTAACAGGATCTTCGTGGTGCAGTAGTATCCGTAGCAGTCGCCGTTATGCTGCGTGAAGCACCTGTATGCAGCGCCTTCGAAAGTCTGCTTGCCGTGAACTGTCGCATACCAGACATTGTTGTGTACCCAGTTTACGATGTTCTTAGCGGTCTCGCTCTTATTCTTGCCCTTGATCTGCTTCAGGATGTCCCTGGCCATCTTGTATACGGTCTTGTGGTTCTTGGTGTCCCATCCGCCGCCTGCGCCGTCCGTGCCGTTCTTGTAGCGCGGCTTGATAACATGGACGTAAGCCGTCTGCCTGCGGACATTTCTTGCAGCATCCATGGCTTTGTAAGTGATCTCGTAGACGCCTTCCTTGCCCATCTGGACCATGGAATCGTCGACGTCAACCTTTGGTTCCGGATCGTAATCATCTGTGTATGTGACGCCCTCGAAATAGTCGATCTGGTCTTCTTCGGTAACACTGATATAGATATCGTGGATACCGTAGAAAAGCGGCGCATTATGGTCGTCCGTCACGTGGAAAGGAACCTCAATGACGGTCGAATTGTCATACCAGTCGGTTACGACGACAGGAACCATATAGTCGCCCGTGTACTGGATCTTGGGCGTGCCGTCCCTGTACTCGACCTTGGCAATGCCGTTAAGATCGTACAGGCACCCGACACACTCTGAAGCATCAGGCCATTCAAGGCTTGCATACTGGTTCTTCGGGAGCGCAATGCCCTTCGGTGCAGTATGGTCCTCGATCCTCAAAGTTACGTCTTCGACGAAGACTTCACTGTACTTTACAGTGAGCTGGTACACAGAAGGCACATTGGTGTCTATCTGTGAGACATCCGTCTCAAACTTTGCATCGTCAGGGCACTTCTTGAAGAAATCTTCAATATGAATGTCCGTGCCCGCTTCGATGCAGACTTCGTTTACAAGGTTCTTATTGGCGTCCCTGATGGTACATACTACTGATACCACCACGATCACGGCACAATAGACCAGAGATCCGATTTTCGCAATAATCTTATACATAGTCTTTCACTCTCTTATTCCTTCGAAGCAAAATTCCTATTATTTCCCAAGATCATTCCCCAATGATCTATCCTTCATTTTCCGGAGGAGGATTATCCGGTTTTGATTCAGTCGGTTTTGGTTTCTGTTCTGTCGGCTTTGGAGCCGTTGTGTTGGTTGGTGTCGGATCCGCCGGCTTTGTCGTTGGTGTCGGATCCGCCGGTTTCGGCGTAGGTGACGGATCGTCTGTGGCCGGTACCGGAGTAGATGTAATTGTTACTGTCGGCGTTATCCTCGGATCAGTACCCTTGGTCGGCTCCGGTGTTGTCGTGTCTGGCGAGCCTGTCGGACTTCCCGTCGTTGTCGGCGTTACCGATGTCTGGGACGGATCGTCCGATGTCTCCGGCACTGGTGTAGACGTTGGTGTCGGCGATGGCGTCGGTGTGTCCGTCGGCTTGAACTCCTTGGAGCCTCCCGCTCTTTCCGGATAATCGTAGCCGTTGAACTGATGATATTTGTCGTTGATCTGCTTATCCGTGCACATGAACCAGCCGTTGAGCCTGTGGCTGTATCTCGTGGCATCGCAGTGATACCACTGGCCTTTGAGCTTAACGAGATTCCAGTAGTGGATGGTGCCTTTGTTTGCTTTACGGTGTATCGCCATATTGGGGATTCCGGCAACGTCTAAGAGCATCCTCATGCATGCATAGTAGACGTAGCAGTCACCGTTATGTCTGGTAAATCCTCTGTATGCCGCGCCTTCGTAAGTCTGTCTGCCGCGGATCGTCTGGTACCAGATGCTCGTGTTGACGAAGTTGAAGATCGCTCTTGCGGTCTCAACGTCGCTGCTCTTCTTCATTCCGTAATCCTTGAAGATCTGCTTGGCGATGTCATAGACATTTCCGCTGTAGCCGCCCTCAGTCTTTTTCTTGGCGCCGCTTGAGAGCTTGACCGTCATGGTCGTGGACTCGACTCTTATGTTGCCTACGCTGTCGATCGCCTTGTAGAGGATCTCATATGTTCCGTTCTTGCTGTAATCAACGTTGTCATCTTCAACTACGAAATATGGGGTCTCATCGTAGTCGTCCGTTACTGTGATGCCCTCGAAAAAGTCGACGGAATCAGGGTCGCCGTTACATGTTAGTGGTTTGACGCCCTTGATAAACGGAGCGGTCTGGTCGTTGATAACGTGGAAAGGAACGCTGATCTCCGTGGAATTGTTGTACCAGTCAGTGACAACTACAACGAACTCATAATCGCCGGTATTGAGCTTCTTGGGAAGCTCTTCCTTGTACTTGACGGTCGCGATTCCGGAAAGGTCATAAAGGCATCCTACGCACTCAGAAGCTTCCGGCCATTTGGTCAAAGTGAACTGTGTCTGCGGGATTGCCTCGCCGACAGGACCTGTGTGGTCCTCGATCCTCAATGTTACTTCCTTCTCGAAAACCTTATCGTAGGATACCTTCAGCCTGTAGACAGCGGGCACGTTGACATCGATGCCTGAGACATCGGTGACGAACTTCGCATCTTCAGGACAGTTCTCGAAAAAGTCCTCGATACGGATCTGGTTTCCGGCTTCAAGAACGAACTCATTTCGCGCGTTCTTGTCCGCATGATCGATGATCAGATAAGCGACAACAGCCGTAACCACTGCGACGCAGAACAAGGCAGCCACTATCCCTGTGGCAACCCTCGCGCTGCGTTCCCCCGTTTTGGGTGGTTGTTTCTGCTTTTCTTTACTCATGTCTTCCTTTTCTCTTTTCCTATTTATTCCCAATTATTCTGTTTCTGTATTCTCTGTCGGTTTAGGTGGTGTTGTCGGCTTCGGCGGTGTTGTAGGATCAGCCGGCTTGGTCGTCGGCGTCGGAGCCGGTGTGTTCGTATTGGTCGGCGCAGGCGGAGTTGTAGGATCCGGCGCCGTTGTTGTAGTAACCGGTGTAGGTGTCGGTGTGTCTGCAGAAGGTGCGTCCGTGGTCGTGGAGACCGGTGTGGGTGTTACTGTTACGCCGGATGTAGGATCACCTGTAATCGTCGGATTGTTTGTGTTCTCCGGCGTAGGTGTAGTTGTCGGTGTAATTACAGGAGTTTCACCAGACGGTGAGCTCGTGATCTCAGGCGTCGGCGTATTAGTCTCTGTCGGAATAGGCGTCGGCGTATCCGTCGGCTTAAAGTCAGTCGAACCGCCTGCGCGTGCAGGATAGAGCTTGCCGTTGAACTTGTGATACTTATCGTCGATCTGCTTGTCGGTGCACATGAAGTAGATAGTCCTTCTGTGCTTGAAAACAGTAGCATCGCAGTGATACCACTGGCCGTTAAGCTTAACGAGGTTCCAGTAGTGGTTGGATCCATAGACCGGATATCTCTTGACCATCATGTTGGGAATGCCCGCAAGATCCAACAGCATCTTGCAGCATGCATAGTAAACGTAGCAGTCGCCTGAACGCTTTGAGAAGCCCCTGTAGCAAGCCTTTGCATAAGAAGGTCTTCCGGGAACGTGTGCATAGTAGATATGGCTGTGTACCCAGTTGAAGATATTTCTTGCAGTAGCAACGTTATCCTTGCCCCAAAGGCCTGAGAGGATCTTTCTTGCGAGCTGCTGGGCCTTTTCCTTGGTTCCTGCACCAGATCCTCCGCCTGAACCGCCGCCGGAATAATCATCTCCGCCGCCGCTTACATTTGTGGTGACCTTTGCAGAAGTGCCGTTTGCAGGCTTCTTGAGCGTGAGCTCAGCCTGCTGATATGTGGAGTTGCCGGCCTTGTCGATCGCCATGTACTTGACTGTGTATGTGCCGGGATTCTCGTAATCCACCTTGGAATCGTCGATGAGGATGACGGGATCTTCATCGTAATCGTCGGTCGATAACCGTGAAAGGAACGTCGATCGTAGCTGTGTTTCCGTAAACATCAGTTACGAGAACGGGAACATTATAGTCGCCGCCTTCCTTGAAGACGGGCTCTTCTTCGAATTCGATCTTGGCGATACCGGAAAGGTCATAAAGATAGCCAACGCAGTCTGCTGCTTCAGGTGCCTTCCATGTCGTGTAAATGGACTTGGGAAGAGCGATGCCCTTGGGAGCTGTGTGGTCTTCGATCTTTAAGACGACATCCTTTTCGAATGCTTCGTCATAGAAGACCTTGAGCTGGTATATTGCGGGCTCATTTGTATCGATACCGGAAACATCGGTTACAAAGCGCGCATCATCAGGACAGGACTCAAAGAAATCCTGAATCCTGATCTGAGATCCTGCTTCGATCACTGCCTCGTGCTTCAAGTTCCTGTTAGCGTCACGGATCGTGAAGATAACGGATACCGCTACGATAGCGGCACAGTAAACGAACGCTCCGATTTTTCCGATAGTTTTGAACATATTAATTATAATTTAAAGACGCGCGCGCAATTGTCAAGAAATATTTATAACAAGACTGCGCGGGAGAATTTGCTATTAGTTGGTACTTTTGTCGGCTGGATCAGCCTTCCTGTGCATCCGTCGGATCTGCCGGCGGAGTAGTGGGCGTGGCTTTAGGAGCCTCGGTCTCCTGAGGCACAGGTGTAGGCGTGGATGTCGGTGCAGGCGCCTCCGTGTCCTGAGGGACAGGCGTAGGCGTGGACGTAGGCGCAGGCGCTTCCGTGTCCTGAGGAACAGGCGTCGGTGTGGCCGAAGGCGCAGGCGCTTCCGTATCCTGAGGAACAGGTGTAGGCGAAGGTGTTACCTCCTCGGAAGGTGTCGGCGTTATCTCCTCAGTAGGCGTCGGCGAAGCCTTGAACTCCTTTGAGCCTCCCGCACGCGGCGGATAAAGTTTGCCGTTGAACTGGTGATATCTGTCATTGATCTGGGCGTCGGTGCACATGAACCATACTCCCGGATGGTCCTTATAACCTTCCGTAGCATCGCAGTGGTACCACTCGCCGTTAAGCTTAACCAGGAGCCAGAAATGGACCTTGCCGTTAAGCTTGGGGTAACGGTCGACCCTCATGTTCTCGATTCCCGCGATATCAAGGAGCATCTTGCAGCAGGAATAGTAAACATAGCAGTCACCGCTCTTCTTCGTAAATCCTCTGTAGGCAGCATGCTCATAGACGCGCTTGCCGGAAAGGAGCCTGAAATAGAAATTGTCGTGAACCCAGTTGAAAATGTTCCTAGCAGTGGCGACGTCATCCTTGCCCCAGAGGTTTGCCATTACTTTCCTGGCAAGGGCATACGGATCACCGTCACCTACATGGTAGGTTCCGTTGTCACTGCCGGTCTTGTTCTTTGTTGTAGCTGCAGGGAGCTTAACGTTGATAATGACAGGGACAGAGCTCTCGTTGCCTGCCTTGTCTCTTGCCCTGTAGATGACCGTATATGCACCGGTCTTTGTGTAATCTACCTGTGAATCGTCAGCAGTAAGGGCAGGCTCGGGATCGTAATCGTCCTTTGCCGTAACGCCCTCGTAGAAATCGACAGCGTCAGGATTGCCCTCGACTTCAAGGTCATGAGTGCCGCTGATGACAGGTGCTGTCACGTCGTTAATTACCGTAAAAAGCACTTTGATCTCAGCAACGTTGCCGTAGACATCGGTGATCAGGACCGGAACCTCATAATCGCCGCCGGCTGTAAATACAGGCTCTCCGTCCTTGTATTCGATTTTCGCGACGCCGGAGAAATCATAAACATCGGAGACGCAGTCCTTAGCTTCCGGCATCTTCCAGTTCATGTAGATCGTCTTCGGTACAGGATTTGCCGTAGGCGGAGTGTGGTCTTCGATCCTCAAAACAACATCAGCTGTATTCTTCCCGTAACGGATCCTCAGCTGATAGACAGCCGGCTCATTCGTGTTGATCCCTGACACATCGGTCAGGAACTCACAGTCGTCCGGAGTGTTCTCGAAAAAGACATCGATCGAGATAGGCGTGCCTACCTCGATCGTTACGTCATTCTTGAGAGTGTAAAGGGTGTCGCATGCTGCAAAGATGGCCGCTGTACATAGCGCCAAGATGCAAACGACGATGCTTGATACCTTTGTTTTCATTCCCGTTTCCAATTCCCATTCTTTTGTAAAAATCCCCATTTTGACGGAATTATCCGTCCTTCTTGTACGGGAAACCCGACTTGATCTTCCCGTTGTAAACATCTATATACTTCTGAACCGATTTTGTCGAGCGTTCAGGATATTTCGACTTCTCGAAAGTGTGGTCAGAAGGAGCCGCGATGATCTCCTTGTCTGTCATCATGAATGTGAAGTACTTCTTGGATGTACCGTCGAAATACTTCTGTGCATCGCAGTGATACCACTCACCGTTGAGCTTGACCAGACACCAGTAATGGTAGTTAGGATGCGCCCTGGATACCTTTCTTACCACGCAGATATTCTCGATTCCTTCGGCATCGAGCATTGCCTTGCAGACAGCCCATGTACCGTAGCATGAAGAATATCTCTTTGTGAAAGTATTGATCGCGGCAACAGCCCAGTTGCTGTACTGGGGAGTATGCAGAACGAATCTGATGTTATTGTGTACCCAGTAGAAGATCTTCATAGCCTTAACGACATCAGTATCGGAAGACTTAAGGATCTTCTTGTTGATATCCGCAGCCATCTTTCTGGCCTTCTCCTCGTAAGCACGGATCTCAGCTGAAGACTCGCTTCCTCTGCCTGTGATTACTACGTGAACCTTAACTGTAACCTCAGTAACATTGCCTACATCATCAGTAGCTCTGTAGATAAGGTCGTAATCTCCTACTCTCGAAAGATCTACCTGTGAATTGTCGATCTCCAGAGTGGGATTTACCGCATAATTGTCTGTTACGATGATTCCTTCTCTGTAAGCAATGGACTGAACCTTGCCTGCTACAACGTCGAAATCATGTGTTCCGAAGATCATAGGAGGCTCCGTATCCTTGATTACACGGAAAGGAACATCTACGACAGAATAGTTGCCGTTTGTATCAGTGAGTCTTACACCGATAGAGTAATCGCCGCCCTGTGTAAGATCAGGCTCGCCCTTGTCATAGGAAAGGGTTACGGCAGTAAGGTCAAAGATATCGGTGATGACCTCTTCCGGTGCGGGCGCTTTGCCTGCATACATTCTGTAAGGAACTGCCTTGCCTGTAGGCGCTGTACGGTCAACTATGCTAAGTGCCGAATGAACGACATGTCCGCCGCAGTCGATCGCAATATCGTAGGTCTGCAAAAGACCGGGATCGATCTGCTCAACTGCAGTGATGAACTTCGTATTCGGCGGGATAACAGTAAAAAAGCTATCGAGTGTGATCGGATGACCATACTCGATGCTTACTTCCTTGATAACACATTTTTCGATGTTGTCGATCGTTGTTGTATAGAGATAATAACAGCCGGCAACACCAAGCAAGGCTCCTGCGATAAGCGGAAGAACCACTATTCCCAAAAACCTTGCTACGTTAAATCTATGTTTTTTTACTGTCTTCGTCATGATAAGTCAGTTGAGAAATAAGTAATGCCAACTACGACACCCTTATCATCAAGCTCGAACTGGAGGAATGATGAACCCTTGAAGTAGTAGAGAAGTTTATCTGTTGACTTCTCAGCATCAGGCTCACCATAAGCCGCCTTAACCTGCTCAGCTGTATTTCCGATATAAACGCCTTCAGCTGTAGCTACTGTGTCATCGCAGAGCATAACGTACATAACCTTAGCTTCGCCATTGTTGTCATCCATAGGGTGAGAAACAACAATAAAAGAACCGCCCTTGAAATTGTATACATTATCAAGACCCTGACCAGCGCAAGAAGCCTCTTGCTTTACCTCGAATTCACTGCTGTCAAACTTGCTGTCATCAAATGCTGCGTTGCAGATGATATCTACGCCCTTGTATGTGAACTTGTAGTTGCTGCTTGCAGCGTTCTTATCGATATCTGCTACGTTGATCGTCTCACCGTTTCCGGGACCAACCTGGCTCTGGGAACCGATTACGCTGATATCAGAAGATACCGGCTGAGGTGCGTTATTGCATGCACAAAGTGTTGCTCCAGCCATACTTAAGCCCAACATAAGAGCTGCTACTTTAGTAAATTTCATGTCTTATAAATCCTCCATATAGTGGTTCGTGTAAACACCTAGATAATAATACACTATGAATTTCACACGCATATGACAAAAATAAGGGAAAATGGCGGAAAAAATTACTCTAAAATGACAAAATAAATTAAGAAACCGTAAAGATCACTTTTCAATAGCGTTTGCACCGTAGCTTCTGAGCTCACCGTATTTCTCAATCTCGGCAAGCTGGTCATCCCTCATCCAGTTATAGAAAGCAACGTCCTTCTCATACTCTTTAGCGACTTCCGGAACGGTCCTGTAGTCAGTCAGCCCATAGTTATCCATAAGGTATTTGCCAAAGAATACGCTAAGTTTCTCAGCGCCATAGATATTGAGGTGCTGGCCACCATCATAAGTGTCCGTTGACATATCAATACCCATTTCCTCACTGTAATTATTGAAATTAATATAAGTGAGGCCGTACTTTGCGGCATATTCTTCAACAGTCGTATCCCACTGTTTGTGCCAACGATACTCAATAGGAGCACGTACCAAAAGCAGCGTGATGCCTTTCTCTTCGCAAAGGAGCCTTATCTGGTCGAGATAATACATGGAATAATCGTCGAACTTATAGCTGATCCTGGGAATGGGCTTCGGAAGAAAAGTCTGCGGGTCTACGTCGCAGCGCATGTAGTAGCCGTTGTGGGAAGTGATATCTTTCGAGAACACATGCTTAAAATCAGTCTTCGTGAGCTGGTTCCATCTGTCATGGTATCTCAGGATCGGGAAAACATAGGATGCGAAGGTCTCCCCTTCTGTCATGGAGGCATTGATCGCATCGACCTTGTCCTTCGACCATCTCATGCCGTCCAGAGTCATTCTGTTGTATGCCTCTTTACGCTTCGGAGGCTCATTCTGCATGTTGTGGATAGACACGACAACGACCTTGGGAGTCTCAGTCCTCAAGGCGTCCTTCAGAAGATAATAGGACTGCCAGATATACTGCTCGCCGGAGCCTCTGATATAAGCGGAAATGCCGTATTCTTCGTACATCTTAATGGGCGAAAAGTTCTCATACGCATCACAGTCGCCGAAGATAAGCACGTCATGAGGGACCTTCTCCTTGTAGTATTCCTCAGTAAAGGAGCCCTCGATAACGCCCACCTGGTACTTGGGCATGAAGAGCCTCTGGACAAACCAGAATATTCCAAAAGACAGCGCCAGTAAAACCAGCGCCGTTATTATCTTCTTAAGATTTGTCTTATCCTTGCCTGCCATTACATTGCCTTTTTTAGACGGCGGAAATCTCCTAAAGCCTTCCAGCCGATCTTAACGATCTTCTTGATGTTGATAGAGTTTACACCACCCTGGCGCGGTCTGAAAGTGACCTCCTTAAAGGTGTGCTCCTCACCATAGTGTACAAAATATGTTGTCATCATGATGTTCGGAAGGTTGTAATCCTTGTCGAGCTTGGGGAGGTACTTAGCTACTGTCTTCGCGTCCATAAGACGGAAAGGAGCATTTGCATCCGGTACCTTAACCTTGAAGTAGCACTTCAGGAGGAAGCATACGACCTTCTCAACGAAAGCTCTGGACTTGCCGTCGCCTCTTACTGCTCTGTGACCGAAGATGCCCTTGTAGCCGTGGCGCATTTGCCAGAAAGCATCGAATTCCTCAGGCAGTGTCTGTCCGTCAGAGTCAGTCTGGAAAATGAAATCAGCGCCCTGCTTGATAGCGTAATCGTAAAGTGCGATTACCTTGGGACCGTGCTGCTTGCCTGTGTCTGACAATATCTCGAGCTGCGGATGGTCAGCCTTAAAGTTCTCGAGGAGTTCGTGAGTTCTGTCCTGGCTTCCGCTGTCAGCGATGACAAGTCTTGAAGCGGGATCCTTGCCCTCAAGGACAGGATACCAGGAAGTAACAACGTCAAGGATGTTGTCCTCTTCGTTATATGCCGGCATTACAATATATAAAATGTCCATAACTTACTCCTCCGTTATATTCTTTCTCTCAGCGATAAAGTAGCGCGGGCGCTGCTTTGTCTCGAGATAGATCTTGCCGATATATTCGCCGATTACGCCAAGGCTGATCATCTGGATGCCTGAAACAAAGCAGATGATGCATGTCGTTGAAGCCCAGCCGTCAACATAATTGCCTGAGATAACTGATACCAGAACGTAAATGATTCCGATAAAGCTCAAAAGAGCTACGAGAAGTCCGAATCCCGTGATGAGTCTCAAAGGTCTTACGGAGAAGGAAGTGATGCCGTCGATAGCAAGCGAGAGCATCTTGGAGAGAGGATAGTGTGTCGTGCCTGCTTCACGCTCAGCTCTGGAGTAGTAGACATAGGACTGCTTGAAACCGAGCTGCGGAATGATGCCTCTCAGGAAAAGGTTTACCTCACCATAGCCTTCAAGAGCATTAAGCACTCTTGCGCTCATGAGTCTGTAGTCAGCATGGTCGGGAATGATGTCGACGCCCATGCCGCGGAGGATCTTATAGTAAGACTGAGCTGTTGTTCTCTTGAACCAGGAGTCAGTTGTTCTGTCATTTCTGACGCCGTAAACGATCTCACTGCCCTTGGCATATTCATCGACCATCTCCGTGATAGCATTGATATCGTCCTGACCGTCACAGTCCATGGAGATCGTGATGTCAGCATATTTCTTTGCTTCCATAAGGCCTGCGATAAGTGCGTTCTGGTGGCCTCTGTTGCGTGACAGGGAGATAGCGCAGTATTCCTCGCTCTCTTCGCAAAGAGATGTAAGGATATCCCACGTAGTGTCCTTGCTGCCGTCGTTAACGAACATGACACGGCTCTTACCGCTGATCTTACCAGCTTCGATCAGCTCGTCTAATTTGCCCTTGAACTTGCCGCTCGTAAGCGGAAGGACCTGCTCTTCGTTGTAGCACGGAATTACAAGATAAAGTACCGGCGCCATCATATTCTCCCCAGGTTATTTTTTCTTATTTGAAAATTATAGCATAGGTTATGCTGATTTTATCTTATGGTTCTTATAATCGATCCTCTTCTGCACCGATTCGGTCGCACTCTCAGGGAAAACCTTCTGCTTGAACTGGAAGCCGTTCCAGCCTCCCTGCCAGAAATCCAGAAGTTCCTTTGTCGTATACATGAAGAAATAACTGTCATATCCCTGACGCCATGTTGCATCGCAGTGGTACCACTGGCCGTTGAGCTTAACGTAATTCCAGTAGTG
>CACZML010000040.1:0-20213 GCA_902782235.1 Oscillospiraceae bacterium | reverse complement strand
ACGGTCGAATAGCAGTTGCCCATTCTCTTGGTATAAGCGTTATACGCTGCCTCAGTCCATGAACGGCTTGTGGTCCTTAAGATAAACCTTATGTTGTATCTGCACCACCAGACGATCTGGAGCGCTACCTCTTCCTGTGTCATACCCGGCTCGGTTATCTCATCCAGGATCTTCTTTGCCTCCGCATAGACCTGGTCAGGCTCGATGTAACCCTTTGGCTTGTTCTCGACCTTGAGCTTTACCTTTACTGATGTCTCATTACCTGAGAAGTCCCTCGCCGTATAAGTGACTTCATACTTGCCCGGCGTCTTCAGATCGACATTGGAAGTATCGATATCAAGAGTGGGATTGTCGTCGTAATCGTCTGTGATTATGAGATCTTTCCTGTACGCGACAGAGTCACCGATATAAACCTGAAGATCCTGATAGCCCTTGATAACGGGCGGTGTCGAATCCAGTGTAACGTCCAAAGGAACGGTGACATAGGTCTCATTTCCGACGGCATCTTTAAGCAGAATATAAGCGTTATATATTCCGCCGCTGGAGTAATCCGGAACGTTCGTCCAGGAAGCGGTCACGTCCGTCACATCGCGGACATCAGTCACACAGGTCATCGGATCAGGCAATTCCTGGCTCGCGAAGATCTTTTGGGGTACGCCCTGTCCTACGGGCGCAATCGTATCCTGAATGTTGAGCGTGCACGGGAAATTCTTGCCGTACATGCATATGTTGAAACGTACTGTCTGCGGAAGATTACCGTCGACTTCATCGAAATTGAGATTGCAATTTACCAGTTTTGGGAAAGCGGGCTCGCTCTCAAGATAAGAATTGAGATTGGGCAATGGAGCACCGGCTTCGATCGTTATCTCCTGCTTCACAAGGGCAAACTGTTCTTTGAGGAACGAACTGACTCCGTAATAGACCAGGAAGATCAACACCGCCGATATGCCGATGATAAGCAGCGGCATAAAGTTAAAAGGCTTGGAATCAGCCTGCTTCTTTTGTGGTGCGGGCTTAGCTGAAGGCCTTTGCGTCTTTTGTGGAGCGGCTTTCTGAATCTGCTTTTGAGGAGCACGCTGAACAGGCTTTTGCGGCTGTCTCTGTACCGGCCTGTTATTACCCTGCTGTACAGTTCTCTGGACTGGTCTTTGTGGCTGTCCATGTGAAGGCCTTTGACCCTGGCCCTGCATTGGTCTTTGCGCCGGCTTCTGAACCTGCCTCTGCACAGTATTCTGAGCAGGCCTTTGTGCCTGCCTGGTCGCCTGAGGTCTATTCCGGTTTACGGGAGCTTTATTGGGAGTGTTTCCGGCATTGATCGGGCGGCCTTGTACGGAACTTTCAGGATTCCGTCTGATTGGCTTCGGATTATTGCCTTCAACAGTCTTTTTCATATCACTTCTTTATCTTGTGTCCAGCGTAATTGATCTTGCTCTGTACCGACTTGGTCGCTGACTTCGGGTACTTGTTCTCCTTAAAATTATACCCATTCCAGCCGTTATGCCAAAAGTTCTTTAATTCCTTGGTCGTGTACATGAAGAAATAACTGTTGTACTTAAGTCTCGGAGTCGAATCGCAGTGATACCATTCGCCGTCGATCTTGATGTAGTTCCAGTAGTGGCCGTGGTAGATATAAGGATCTCTCGTGATGATCATGTTTTCGATACCTGCAGCATCGAAAAGCGCCTTCGCGGTCATTGCGAAGTTATAGCAATTGCCGTTACGCTTAACGAGTCCGTCATAAGCTGCCCTTGTCCATGAAGAGTTGTCAGCCTTAGCGACATAGTTGACGTTATATCTTACCCACCATGTGATCTGGAGGGCCTTTTCCATGTCGGACATGTTGGACTTGATGATCTTCTTCAAGACCTTATTGGCTTCTGCGTAAACCTTCTCAGGCTCAACATAGTTCTTCGGCTTTTTCGTAAGCTTTAACGTGATCTCAACTTCAGAAGTGTTGCCTGTGAAATCCGTAGCCCTGTAGATAACCTTATATGTTCCGGCCTTGCTCAAATCGACCTGGCTCGTATCGATCTCGAGCTGCGGGTTCTTGTCGATGTCATCAGTTACCGTTACATCGGTCCTGTACCTGATAGTATCACCGACGAAAGCCTCGATATTCTTGGTGCCTGCGATAACAGGAGCTTCAGAGTCCTTGGTAACCTGGAAAGGAACCTCGACGATAGTCTCGTTTCCTGAAGAGTCTGTAACGACTGCCTTTGCGATGATGTTGCCGCCGCCGGAAATATCCGGAACCTCAGCCCACTTAACAGTTGTCTCATTAAGGTCCTTGATGTTCTTTACGCACTCTTCAACAGGCGGGATCTCATCAACTGAGAACATCGAATGCGGAATTGCTTCTGCCGTCGGAGGCGTCGTATCAACGATATTAAGGGTGCACGGGAAATTCACACCGTACATTCTTACGTTAAATCTTACCGTCTGGGGCAGAACGTAGTTGACCGTTGTGAAATCCAGATTGCAGGATACGTATTCAGGGAACTTCGGATTGCCTGTAACATACATCTGGAGGTTCGCAGTCTCGCCTGCTTCGATAGTATGCTCGGTAACGATAAGGTCTGTGTCTTCGTTAAAGACCGTAATGGCCCATACTGCTGCGGCTGCGATAATGATCTCGAAAAAGAGGATTATAAGATAAGGCAGATACCTGTTCTTTCTTTCCTTACGCTCACGTCTGCGGCCTCTTCTCTCCTCAACCTCTTCTTCCTCATCGTCGAATTCCTCGTACTCGGAATCAACTACTTCGATACCGTCCTCATCTTCATCCTCATACTGGACAGCCGTAACCAGGGACTCATCTTCCTTGGGTTCGGTCTTTCTGGGAGCCAGATGGCGGGGTGCGCTGATCGTCTCCGGAACGGAGCGGATCACAGGTGTGTTATTTGCATTTGCGATCTGTGCCGGACGGTGCGGAACAGGCATTCTCGTATTAAGCTGCTGTGTTGATGTGTGAAGAACAGGCATGGCCGTGCTTACGGGCCTTGTCTGCTGAGGGACCTGCAGACGCTGAGGTACCGGCGGCTGGATCTGCGAAGGGCGCTGGACAGGCTGTGTCTGAGCCTGGCGTGTCATCTGCGCGGGCTGAGCTGTGCGCTGCATAGGCTGAGCCTGAACAGGACGCTGCATCGGCTGAGCTGCACGCTGAACCTGCTGTGCAGGATACTGGGGCATCTGCTGCCTTTGAACCATGGGCTGGCCCTGGCGCTGAGGCATGGGTTGTCTTGTATTTACGGGCTGACCCTGGCGTGTCATCTGAGCGGGCTGTGCAGAACGCTGCATAGGCATAGGCTGTGCTGTGCGCTGCATCTGCTGTACAGGGCGCTGCATAGGCTGTCCCTGACGCTGGGGCATCTGGGACCTCTGAGATGCAGGCTGCTGGACAGGACGCTGCATTGCACCTGTCGGTCGCTGCTGATACATGGGTCTTCTTACATTTTCGGGTCTGGGCATACGCTGAGGCGCAGGCTGATTTCTGGTGAGACGGGCCGGCTCAGAACGCTGACGCTCAAGGGCAGCCTGATGCTCTACAGCCCTTACGACTGCAGTATCAGCTGATCTGACATTGGGATGTCTTTGCCCCTGGTTAGAGCTCATGTTATCTGGCATGAATCCGCCCTCTTATCTCTCCGGATAATCCCCGGTGAAGCAGGCGTCGCAATATCTGAAATCGTCGCCGCCGAGCATCTCATCAAGATCACAGGGCTCAAGATAGCCAAGTGAATCTGCGCCGATTATGTCACGGATCTCAGGGATCGTGTGCTGGCATGCGATGAGATAATCTTCATCCGGTACATCCGTTCCGTAGTAACAGGGATGCATGAACGGCGGTGAACTGATCCTTACGTGAACCTCTGTGGCTCCCGCATTTCTCAACATATTTACCTGATTCGCGATCGTATTGCCTCTTACGATGGAATCGTCGATAATTACGACTCTCTTGCCGTTAACTACGGCAGAGATAGGGTTAAGCTTGATCTTAACCGCCTGTTGACGCTGTTCCTGTGATGGTTTGATAAACGTTCTTCCTACATAGGAATTCTTAACGAATCCCTTTTCATACGGGATGCCTGATTCAGCCGCAAAACCTAATGCAGCATCAATCCCCGACTCAGGCACACCGATTACTATGTCGCACTCACAAGGGTGCTTCCTTGCAAGGATCCTGCCCGCTCCTCTTCTTGCCTCTGCAACAGAGATACCGTCGATTACAGAATCCGGCCTTGCGAAATAGATATATTCAAAAACACATTTCTTCATGGGACGTACTAATCCGGAATCGAGGGATCTGATCTCACCGTTCTCCACGATGACGATCTCGCCGGGTTTAACGTCTCTAATGAACTCAGCACCTACGGCTTCTAATGCGCATGTCTCGGAACAGAAGATGACCGCGTCATCCAGTTTACCCATAACGAGAGGTTTCAAGCCGAACGGATCTCTTGCCGCGATGAGTTTTCTAGGGCTCATGACGAGAAGTGCATATCCGCCCTTGATGATACCCATTACTTCCTTGACGGCTTCTTCAACCGAAGGATTAGAAGATCTCTTCTGTGCAATAAGGTATGCGATGACCTCCGAATCGGTGGTCGTGTGGAAGATAGCACCCTTGTCCTCAAGCTCTCTTTTAAGCTCGTTCGCATTGGTAAGGTTGCCGTTATGTGCGATGGAAAGTGTTCCTTTTGAATACTGGGTTACGATAGGCTGGGCGTTCTCCGGAACGCTGCCGCCTGCTGTGGAATATCTTACGTGACCGATTGCGATATCGCCCTTAAGATTAGCTATCTTGCCGCTGCTCAATACTTCGCTGACAAGTCCCATACCCTTAACGCACTCGATAGAGGCGTCATCATTTGTAGCAATACCACAACTCTCCTGTCCCCTGTGCTGGAGACTGAAAAGTCCGTAATAAACATCACTGGCGCAGAACTTGCTGCCGTGAATTCCGAATATTCCGCATTCCTCATGTATGGCCATGCATAGATTTTATCATCAAGCTTATAAACACATATGCGGTAAAATGTCTGTATTTTAATGACATGTTCGTGTCTTTAGTTGGCTATAAACACAACTGACGCGTCAACTTGGTAGTAGAATGGTAGCGTTATGGAAAATCTATTTGAGAACTGCAATCTGTGCCCGAGGCGCTGCGGCGCCGACAGAACATCCGGCAAGACCGGATTTTGCAGAATGCCTGACTATCCTCTGGTAAACCTCATAAAGCTCCACTATGGCGAGGAACCGGTGATATCAGGCACGAACGGAAGCGGCACTGTTTTCTTCGAAGGATGCAGCCTGGGCTGTGTCTTCTGTCAGAATTATTCGATCTCAAGAGGTCCCACGGGATTCGGCAAAAAGATGGATCCTGCCGTTCTTGCTGACGCTTATCTTGAACTTCAGGACCAGGGCGCAAATAACATCAATCTCGTAACTCCGATGCATTTCGCGCCTTCTGTTGCCAAGTCCATTGCGCTCGCGAAAAAGTCCGGCCTCAAGATCCCCGTTGCGGTCAACTGTTCAGGGTACGATCTGGTATCGACGGTTAAGCTTTTCGACGGGCTCGTAGACATATACATGCCCGACATGAAATACTTCTCGTCAAAGTTCTCCTCCGAATATTCGCACGCGCCGGATTACTTCGGAGTCTGCTGCAGCGCGATAGATGAGATGGTAAGGCAGACGGGAGAATATACGCTTGGCTCCGACGGGCTTCTGAAGAAGGGCGTCATCGTAAGACACCTGATACTGCCGGGCGGACTTTTCGATTCCAAGCACGTAATAGATTATCTGACTTCCAGATACGGAAATAAGATCTGCATAAGCCTCATGAGCCAGTACACGCCGATGCCTTCGTGCACCGGAAAGCTTGCAGGCAAGCCCTCGAAAAGAACCTGCGACACATTAGCTGATTACCTTGCATCGAAGGGACAGACAAACGCCTTCATCCAGGAATATGAATCATCCGGAAATGAAATGATCCCGGACTTCAATTCGTGAAGCCGGGATCTTGCTTTTAAGTTTTGCTCGTCTATCAGAGTACTTCTTCGATAAGAGCCTCGATCTTGGGCTGCGGAACAAATCCCAAAGACTCGTTGACCACTTCGCCGCCTCTGAAGATCTTTACTGCAGGGATGCTCTCAACATAGTACTTCTCTGCGTATTCTGTGGAATCGTCAACATTGTACTTGCCAACCTTGATCTTGCCGTCGTACTTCTCGGCGATTGCCGCGATGACGGGACCTAACATCTTGCAGGGACCGCACCAGGGTGCCCAGAAATCAACTAGTACAGGAATATCGCTCTGTAATACTTCTGCTTCGAAATTGCTGTCATCTAAGATAATCTCTGCCATTATTTCTCTCCTTTATTCATCATGTCCGCAGCCTTCACCGCTGCAGGAATTTCCCTTTGCGATGCAGCATTCGCCGCCTTCGCAAACCCTGTAATTGCCGCCTTCGATACATAATGTCTTTCCGTTGATCAGTGAATCGGCGATCTTGTATCTTGCCGTCTCATAGATCTCGGTTACGGTAGTCCTGGAGATTGCCATCTGCCGTGCGCACTCCTCGTGCGTCATTTTCTGATAATCGACGTGGCGGACGACCTCATACTCTTCGATAGTTAAGACCTGGGCCTCTATCTTGTCCGCTCCGGTCGGAACGAACCTGGTGTATTTAGGCTCCTCACAAACTCTTCTGACTCTTACCGGCCTTGGCATTTCCGTTTGCTCCTAATAAAAAGACATATGCCGTGAAAACGACATATGTCAATTATAGCATTCTATTTTTGGAAAATCGAATAGGCAGATGCCCTATCAGATCTCCTCGCCCAAAGACTCAAGATACTGGCCGTAATTTGTCTTGGACATGGACTGAGCGATCTCGATGAACTGCTCTTTTGCGATCCATCTGTTGTGCCATGCGATCTCTTCCAGGCAGCCGATCATCCTTCCTGATCTCTGTGCTGCCCTGATCTGGCCGGCTGCTTCGTAAAGGCTGTCCGGGTTGCCTGCGTCGAACCATGAGAACTCCTTGCCGAGCGGGATAACATGGAGCTGGCCTCTCTTGAGGTACTCCTCGTTAACGGATGTGATCTCGAGCTCGCCTCTTGCGGAAGGCTGGATCTTGCTTGCGATGTCAACGACCTGGTTATCGTAGAAATAAAGACCGGGAACGATGTAATTTGACTTGGGGTGTCTGGGCTTCTCTTCGATGGAAACAGCCTTGCCGTCAGCGTCGAACTCAACTACGCCGAAAGCTCTGGGGTCAGCAACATAGTAACCGAAGATGACTGCGCCCTCTTCATTTCTTCCTGCGGTTCTGAGCTTTCTTCTGAAGAAAGGACCATAGAAGATATTGTCGCCCAATGCGAGGCAGACAGAGTCTGTGCCGATAAAATCCTTAGCGATGATGAAGGCGTCAGCGATACCTCTCTGGACCTTCTGCTCCATATACTGGATGGAGATGCCGAGCTGTGAACCGTCACCCAAAAGGTCTACGAACGGCTTTGTATCATCCGGCGGAGTGATAACGAGAATATCCTTGATCCCTGCTTCCATGAGTACGGAAAGAGGATAGTAGATCATGGGCTTATCGTATACGGGAAGCAGCGGCTTACATACCGGCTTGGTAATAGGATAAAGACGTGTGCCCTTTCCCGCTGCGAGAATTATACCTTTCATATTGCACCCCCAATTATTTCAAAATATGTTGATTATATAAATATACAATATTCCTGCACTATGCGACAATATGAACATTGATTTTTGGGGACGAGGTAATTTATGACCAGTTTTATTCTTAATAACCTTTCGAACATTCATTGGTGGAACCTTGCAGACGCAGCAGTAGCTATACTTTTCGTAACCTTGTTCGTATGGGGCAGATCCAACAAGCTCCTTAAGAAAAACGAATTCAACGAAGACTTCTTAAGTCTCGACACGATGAAGTCTTTAAGAGGCTTTGCAGCCCTTGGTGTTATTCTCCACCACATCTCACAGCAGCAGACTTTCCAGCAGGAAGGAATCCTCCTGCCTTTCGTAAATGCAGGCGCCTACTTCGTAGCGATCTTCTTTTTCTGCTCCGGTTACGGACTTTTGAAGAGCTATGATGCCAAGCCCAACTACCTTAAGGGCTTCATCAAGAAGAGGATCGTTAAGTCCATCGTCCTCCCTTTCTATGTTGACGTTCTGGTCTATGCGGCACTTTACGCCCTCTTTAAGATCCATCTTGAGAAGGAACAGTGGATCACTAATATCGCAGGTATCACGATGATGAACCAGTACGCATGGTTCCCTATCGTTCTCGCGATCCTTTATCTCGTATTCTTCCTTACATTCAGATTCGTCAGGAACCGCAAGGCATGCTTTGCGGTCATCTTCGCATTCATCATCCTCATGGGCGTCGGCTGCATGATCGAAGGCCACTACGCTTGGTGGACAGGTCCCAGCAACTGGTGGTGCAGCGAATACTACTGGACGAACGAAGCAAAGTGGTGGATGGGCGAGAAGATCTTCTGGTTCCACGGCGAATGGTGGGTCAATTCAGCTCCCGCATTCCTCACAGGTCTTATTTTCGCAAACTACGAAAAGAAGATCGTCAAGTTCTTCAAGGAAAACTACTGGAAGCGCTTCTTTATCCTCGTTATCATCACAGAAGCATGCTTCGCACTTTCCGATTTTGGCCAGGCAAAGTTCGGCTACTGGACAGAGTTCAACAGAAAGGGACCTGAGATCGGCAACAAGATCGCAACATATTTCTGCCAGGTACCTTTGTTCCTCATCATCGCTGTTACGGTATTTATCTTCCTCATGAAGTATCACGTAAGCAATCCGATCTCACGTTTCTTCGGCAAGTACTCACTCCACACATACCTCATGAACCTCGCAGCGCTCACAGTCATGAACTTCATGCAGTACAACCAGGAGTGGTCACCCTTCTACTTGGGCGGCAAGTACAACAACCTCTTCGTTGACGCTATCCTTGTAATACTCCTGACAGTCGGAGGCGGCGTCCTTGAGCAGAAGCTCACCGATAAGATCCGAAGCTGGATCTTCCGCGAAAAGGTCGCAGTCGCGCCCGCTTCTTTCACTAGAGCATCGCTGCTCGAAGACGAGGACGATGTGTACTCCAGAAAGAAGGCAATGTTCAGGCATGAAGGCGAAGGTGCCGAGGGTGAAGCTAAGGTTGAGGCGAAGGCTGAGGTGAAGGCTGAGGCTAAGGCTGAGGAGGCCAAGGCTGAGGAGGCCAAGGCTGAAGTGAAGAAAGAAGCTGAGGTTGAACCGAAGAAGGACGAGCCCAAGGCTGATGCAGAAGTGAAGGCTGAAGCCAAAGCTGAACCCAAGAAAGAAGCGCCCAAGACCGGAAAGCCTAAGGGCAAGAAAAAGGGAAAGAAATAAAACTTAAAGGCGGTGTCGTTCATCAGAGCGGCACCGCTTTTTATCGTATATGAAAGTGGAATTTATCAGGTTTTTTCGGCCCGGCCATAATGCAATAATATGCGTAGTTTATAAACCAAGAGGTGTGTTATGGCAGAGATATTCAAAGGCATGACGGCGTGGTCTGTCCTGGGTGAGGTCTTATTCTATCTTTATCTGATCCTTTTTATCTGGGGCGGCAGCAACAAGTTCGGCAGGAAGCTCGAATTCAACGATGACTTCACGAGCCTTGATGCGATGAAATCTTTAAGGGGCTTTGCGGCTATCGGAGTAATTCTCCACCATATTTCGCAGGAGAGTATATTCCAGCAGCAGAAGGTGCTCTCGCCTTTCGTTAATGCGGGTGCTTACTTCGTTGCGATTTTCTTTTTCTGCTCCGGCTACGGTCTTATCAAGAGCCTGAATACCAAAGAGAACTATCTCAAGGGCTTTATTAAGAACAGGATCGTTAAGGCGATCGTTTTGCCCTTCTACGTTAACGTGCTCATCTACGGTCTCCTGCTGTTCATATCAGGCGCCAAGCTGCCTAAGGAGCGCTGGATCGCTAACTTCTTAGGAATTACCATGATGAATGAATACGCATGGTTCCCAATAGTCCTTGCAGTCCTTTATCTCGTGTTCTATCTTTGCTTCCGTTTCATTAAGAACCGTCCGGCGTGCTTTGCGATCATATTCGTGTTCATAATCGCGCTCGGCATCGGGTTCTGCTACAACGGACATTTCGCATGGTGGTACGGTGATGCGAACTGGTGGATCAAGCCGAATCTGGCAGCCAAAGCATTGTGGTGGCAGGCTGAAAAGGCGCTGTGGTTCAGCGGTGAATGGTGGGTAAATTCGGCTCCGGCATTCTTCACGGGACTTCTTTTCGCGAACTTCGAAAAAGAGATCACGGCCTTCTTTAAGAAGCTCTACGCTCTTAAGTTCCACATCGTTCTCATCATCACAATGGTCTTCTACAAGCTCTCATCTTATGGCCAGATGAAGTTCGGCTACTGGACGGAGTTCGGAGGCAAGGGGCCCGGCATCGAAGATAAGATCAAGACATATCTTTGCCAGGTGCCGCTCTTCCTCGTGCTCGGATTTGTGATCGTGATCTTCATGATGAAGTATCACGTAAGCAATCCTGTGTCGAGGTTCTTCGGCAAGTATTCGCTCCACACATATCTCATGAACCTCGCGGCGCTCACGGGGCTCCGTTTCCTGCAGATGGATGTGACATCGCCCATTAAGGCCGGCAAGTACGATCTGCTGGTCTATGCGGTCGGAGTTATCGTCCTGACTGTGCTGCTCGGCGTCGGCGAACAGAAGCTGACAGAGCTTATCCAGAAACTGCTGTTCAGGAAGAAAGCGAAGGCTGCGAAATAATCGTGGAAAATAAGAAAGCCGTCTCGATTGAGACGGCTTTTTAAGTGGAGCGGGATACGAGACTCGGACTCGCGACTTTCACCTTGGCAAGGTGACACTCTACCACTGAGTTAATCCCGCGTGCCTGATTATTATATGGTCGAGCCTTGTTTTTGTCAACAAGTTTTTTCTCTAACTTTTAAAAGCAGGCTATATATCAGAAAACGTTCTGTTTTTAGCGTCCTGTCAGCCATGAAACGACGCCCACATCGGTCTTTACCAGCTTGGTGCCGTTTCCGTTGCTTACATAAATGAATACTTCGTACTCGCTGGCGTTGCCGCTGAGCTCTTTGCCGAGACGGACTTTGGCCTCAAAACCGCAGTCATCGTAGGTCGTTCCGTCGTAGAACTGCCTTGTGATACTTGATTTGGAAGTCCTTCTGGTAGGGATGTAATAATACTTTCCGGTATCAACGTCCTTCAGGACGACCCTGATCGTATCTGAAGACTTGGATTCTATCGATCTCTCAATTACCCAGCCCTTGATCTCAAGATAGTATTTGCCGGCGTCCTCAGATGTCTCGATGCCGTCGATCTTGCACTCCATGCCCTGCTCTTTGGACCAGACGACATATTTGGAGGCGTCGAAAACAACTGCCCTGCTGAATACGCATGTGTAGATGCCAATGGCGGCGAGAGCTAAGAGGAACACGATCTCAAGGATGATTACCGTGCGGTTGTTCTTAAGCTTTGAGAGTTTCTCGAGAGTTAACTTGCCCATTATTTGCTCTCCTTTCCGGCCTTATCGGACTTCCTGGACTTTGACTTTACAGCCGTGAAGATCCAGAGTCCTGCAAAAGCAGCCCAGGAGATTGCTGAGAGCGCGATTCCTGCCTTAAGTCCGCTTGTCTGATAGTTGAACTCGACAGAATGCTGGCCCTGAGGGACCTTAAGGAGCATCATGCCGCCGGAATCGATAATGCTTGCTTTCTGTCCGTCGATCGTAGCTGTCCAGCCGTTATCGTTCGGAACGGAGAAATATACATAAGTATCTTTAGCGTAGTCAGTCGTGCACTTGAAGCCGTGGTAATCTCTTGTGAAATTCTTTACGGAGTTCTCCACAGCTGCATTTGCCATATCTTCGATCGGCTTGTCGTAATCGATCTCAGAAGCATCCATGTGGCTCATTCCGGGATCGACCTTTGCTGTGTCAGCGGGCAGGATTACAGCAGCATTCATCAATGCGATGCCGCGCTTCTCGAAAGGAATTTTCGCGAGCTCATTTGCATAGATATATCTGTCCATCGCAAAGCCGATCGGGAAAGCAGTGCCTTCCTTAACATAAAGCGTCGTATCCTTATAGCTTACCTGGTCAACGATGTTGCCCGATGAAGGATCTGTCGTGATGACATATTTGCCGCCAAGAAGTTCCGGCAGGCCCGGGATCTTGATCCTTCCCTGGCTTGAGTTGTTAGTGTCAACTTCGAGGAGAATATTGAACTCATGTGCAGAGTTCTCGATCGTCGAACTGAAGCAGCCGAAGCCTGCAGCGCCGCCGGTGAGAGCGTAGACATTGTCTCTGGTGTTGTATCTGTACTGGTCGTCGATGGGCTTGAGGTTGATCGAAGCCTCGTACTTGCTGAGATATTCGTTAGTATTGTCGTCCTTGTAATAGAACAGCGTAATGCCCGTAGTAAGGGCGCAGAGCACCACTGTCGCCGTGAGAACGATACCGTACTTGAGCTTGTCCGCCCTAAGAAGGATATCGAGGAGGACAGGACCTGCGACTGCGATTATGTAGAAATATGTGAACCTGTCGTTATAGAAGACCATCTGCTCCTTGATGGAGTTGAACGGAATGAACTTTATCGCAAGGAAGAAAACAGTCGTCGCAATTACATAGATGAGGACGCCCTTTGACATCGCATATTCCTTAGGCTGCTCAAGGACCTTCACTGTAGCCAAAGCCATGATGAGGACGAGCATGTACCACCAGCGCTGGTAAACTGCCGTGAAGAGCAGGAAGCCTGATGTCATGAACGGGAAGATCGAGACGATACCGAGGAAGATCAGGAGCTTCTTTATCCAGCTCTTGTCCTTGCCTGCGAACGCGAAAACGCAAGAGAGGCCGAACAGAGGCATATAGCATGAAGGAGAATCCCAGTTCTGGAAGATGACTGCACTGTTGGCAGGCATTACATCGCCAGGGAGCAATGCGCCCTTGATCAGGTGCAAAAGCGTCTTTGAATCGAAAACAAAATTCTTAAGGTAAAGAGCCGCTTCACTTCTCGGATTGCCCTTGATGTAAAGCGCACTCGGAAGGAACATGAAAGCTGCCATGGCAACGCCGAAGATTCCGCATACGAGGCATGTAACAAGCTTCTTTAATGTCTCTTTTATCGGCTCACCCCAGAATCTGAAGAGGAAATAGATAACCATGAAGATTACTTCCTGGATAAAGAAGAAGTAATTTACGAGGCAGTTGATGAAGATCGCGAGAATGAACCACGGTCTCTTCTTCTTGTTGTCCAAAGTCTCAATGCCCCAGAGAAGCAGCGGGAAGAATGCCACTACATCGTGGAAATGGAAGAACATGAGATTGACTGCCTGGAAACCGGAGAACGCATAGATGAGCGCGCCGATAATGGCGTAATCGTACTTGGAGTCCTTGTTTGTGAAAAGTCTTAAATAGATATACGCGGTAACGCAAGCGACCACATACTTAAGGATATACAAGGGTCCGACAAGATACGGGAAGGAACCCTTGGGGAACAGCAGGAAGATCCAATAGAACGGGCTGCCGAGATTATAGAATCCGAATCCCGTCAAAACGGATGAACCGAGATCAAGATTCCATGTCCACTGGCCGCCGCCTCCGTAGTGAATGGCATTCCACGCAGCCTGCGCAAACGTCAGCTGCTGGCTGTTAAAATCGTCACTTATAGTGAGAACGCCGCCGTAGCGGATAATGAAAAAGCCGAAAGTAAGCAGCGCCGTAATAAGACCTAGAACGGCACACTTTAAGATTCCGTTATTCTTACGTAGTTTTAATGAAGTACCCAAAATATCACCTGCTTAAGTTATTCCCCGTGATTAACAGAAGCATAGTAACACAAAGCGTATTATAAATAAATGGAGGTTTGGGGTTTTATAACGGATTGAGGGCTTGTTATAGCCGCCTTACTGGTCGCTGATATCGCTGTCCATTGCAACGACGACTTCATACTCCGGAAGAGCGTTCTTAACGTCGCCGATGATATGCTTCATGAGGCCTTCCCTGTCCTGCTCATCGAAATCAACAACCACGTCAAATGTGATCCTCTTCTTTTCTTCATCGACATAGAAGCTCTTCGTAGACCTTCTGGGTGATGTTCCTTGTCAGCGAATCGATCTTGTCGGCTGTCATTCTGTCATCGATCTCAATATGGACCGAACCGAGATATCTGTCAGGGCCATAGTTATGAAGGACGATATCGTAAGCGCCAAAGACTTCGTCGAAAGTCAGAACGCTCTCCTTTACCTTCTTGGTGTATTCGACCTCGACCCTGTGGCCAAGCATGTCATCGACGGCTTCGACAATGATCTCGATACCCGCCTTAAGAATGAAGATGGCGATGATGACGCTGACATAAGCTTCGATGTTGAACTTGAAGATAAGAAGGATGATCGCTGAGATAAGAACCGCAGTCGATAATATGGCGTCGAAAAGCGCGTCCGTGCCGGACGAGATGAGAAGGTCGGACTTCGCCTTCTTGCCCTGCTTCTTTACATAAAGACCCAGGAAGATCTTAACGACGATCGCAACGGAAATGAGCGCTAAGGATATGGCCGAGTGCTCAGGATCCACCGGCGTGATGATCTTCTTTACTGATTCCCAGAGCGCCGTGATGCCCGCATAAAGGATGAGGGCGGCGATGATCATCTGCGCGAGATATTCTACTCTGCCGTGGCCCAGCGGGTGCTTCTTGTCTGGCTTTCTGGAAGCGATCTTGGTACCGATGATGGTTACAAGAGATGATAAGACATCGCTGAAGTTGTTGACGGCGTCAAGGACCATTGCTGTCGAATGAACGGCAACACCAACAAGGGCCTTAAAGGACGCGAGCAAAACATTTGCCACGATACCTATAATGCCTGTCCTTACTATCGTTTTTTCTCTTGAAGCTGTCTTATCTTTGTCTGCCATGGTGAATAATAAAAGCGGGCCCGTATGTTATTCACACGAGCCCGCTGATTCTCCTTTATGATTTATGCGGGCTGGAAATTCTCCTTGCCTACACCGCAAACAGGGCATACCCAATCCTCAGGGATATCCTCGAATGCTGTGCCGGGTGCAATTCCGCTGTCGGGATCACCGACTTCGGGGTCATACTCGTAGCCGCATAAAGCGCATACATACTTCTGCATATTTTTATCCTCCTTGGATTTGGTATAAGTTCATTTTACTGCTTTTTGGGGTTTTTTATATCAGTTTCAGGAGTATATTTTCTTGTCGGTTTTTTGTGGGCTTTTCAGCGGATTTTTGTCGATACGTTTCAGGTTTTGTCGAAGTTTGCCGGTTCGGCCGGGTTATCAGACATACCTTGTAAGTATCCTGTCGATTTTTCTGTAGACAATGTCGGCCCGCAGGGCGGGTTAAGGGCAGATTATATAGGTTAGCGGGACGGGATTGGGGCTGGAAAGTGTCGGCTGGCGGGAAGGGATTGGGATGGACGAGTGGCGCGATGGGAGGAACATCGGAGAAAAAACAAAAAATCCCTTTCCGGGTGTTTCCGCATGGGCACGAAGTGCCCGAGTACCTAACCCGGAAAGGGATTTTATTTTTTTGGAGCGGGTTACGAGGCTCGAACTCGCGACATTCAGCTTGGGAAGCTGACACTCTACCAACTGAGTTAAACCCGCAAAGCCTTGAAATCAAGGTTGATACTAACAGACCTAGGCGTTGAAATCAAATACGGGGGCCATCTTGATGCGGTGGTCTTCAGCGAACTTGATGAAGTCGTCGCACATTTCGTGTCTGAAGTCTTCGGTGGCAAACGGGATCCAGAACTGGGTGTCTGAGAAGTTGGCCCAGGTTGCCATATATGCAAGGCGCTTGCCGCTCTCGGTGGATGTGACGGCGTCGAGGAGCTGGGTGAACCAGTCAGGGACGGTGTTGTCGATGGGAGCGAGGCCCTCGAAGTAGCCGTTTTCGGTCTCGAGAGAACGGTAGCCGATCTCGGTGAGTGCCGTGAGCTTGTTCTTTTCGAGCGCGATGTCGTGAACATAGTTGAGGGACGAGGACAGCTTGTGGAAGAAGCCGTCGCCCTTGTGGGGCTTGTCGTTGTAGAGGTCGAGGCCCAGGATGTCGACGTATTCGTCGCCGGGGTATCTGGCGAGATACTCGTCCTCGCTGTTGATGAAGCCGTTGGGCGAATAGCAGACGGCGAGGTTGTCGACGCCTTTGTCGTCCATGAGATAGTCGATCGTGTATCTGAAGAGATCTTTGAATTCGTCGTCGGTCATGAAGCTCTTGCCCCACCAGAACCAGTCACCGTTGCATTCGTGGAAGGGGCGGAAGATCATGGGAATCTTCTCGCCTTCTACGTCGATGCACAGCGAAGCGAACTCGGCGATCATGTCGAGAAAACGCTTGTATTTGTCGTTGAGGTCGCCGCCCGGCATTATCCTTCTGCCGCAGTCGCCGTCAGTGTAGTTGGGCGAGTAATCGTAGAACTCGTCGCCGCCAAGCGTGAAGTTCGGCATGTGCGATGAGAGCGTGATGATAAGGCCCTGGCGGCGCATGTTTTTGACGACCGTGACGAGGTCATTCATCTTGCCTTCGTAGCCCAAAAAACTTAAGGTGTCGACGCCCACGATCGCGGGGTGGCTGCCTGTAAGATTCTTGCAGTCGGATTCGGTGCCGTCTGTGGCGTTTATTGACACGCCGATGTGGCCGCAGTTCTGCTGGCCGAACATTATTCTGTCGCTATCTGAGAAGTCTCTTAAGATGCCCAAGAGACTCTCGAGCTTCTCTGATCTTCCGTATTTAAAACTCATTAATGCTTTCCCTGTTTCTTCTGAAAATCTCCGAAAGGATCCTGAATATCGGAAATGTCGCCGCCAAGGTTCTGGATCGCAGACATCATCTCGTAGAAAAGATCTCTTTCGATAGTCTTCTGATTCCTGTTGATGTAATTCTTGAACATGGGGACTGCACGGTCGTCGCCGTAATCAGCGAGGCAGATGACAGCATAGATCTTGTTTGTCATGTATCTGAATGCATGTCTTAAAGTCTGGTAGATCTCTTCCGTCTTATGCTGCTTGCCGATCTCTGTGAGCATGATGACCACGTCCTCGTAAGGACCTTCGAGGCCTGAATCGACGTTGCCCTCGATAATGCCGATAAGGAAAGGTTCTGAAACTTCAGGGAATGCTTCAACATAGCTTGCGATGGACTCTGCAACGAACTCTCTGGTCTGGCCGTAGCTCATGTAGCGGTCCAGGACTGCCTGGATGAAGCAAGGTTCCTTCATCTTTGTGAGAACGTCAAAGCAAGCTATTGCCTTCTGGAACTGCATCTCAAAAAGAACATTCTCGTCAGTAAGCTCGTCTTCAGTCCATGCGCACTCGCCGATGACTCTGCCGCAGTATTCTCTTACCATGTCTGCGGGCTCGGTTGCGATGCTGTCTGCAAGTGACTTGGGAGCGCCCCTGTCGAGGTTAAGAGCGCTGTATTCAAGAGCTTCTGTCTTCTCATCAAAGCTGAGTTCGTCGAAGATCTGTCTCATGGATTTATTGCCGAGCTTCTCGTCAGGCTCATTCTCGAGCTTGGCGGTTGCTTCTTCGGTCTCTTCTTTTGCAAGACGCTGGATGTATTCCTCGTATGTCGCATCGTCGACATCAGCAGGCTTCTGGTCGAGCTGATCGCCGAACTCGTCGAGCTTCTGCTCCAAGATCAAAGCACCGATCTCGTCGTATCTTTTGAGTAATTCCTTGATATCGTCTCTCATGTGAACCTCATCTTTCGGTAGATCCTATTATTCTTTAACTCGAATATTCTACTCTGATTATTTGTGTAAAAAGTACCACCCAGATTTGAACTGGGGATCAGGGTTTTGCAGACCCATGCCTTACCACTTGGCTATGGTACCATTGGTGACCCGTACGAGAGTTGAACTCGTTACTCCGCCGTGAAAGGGCGACGTCTTAGCCGGTTGACCAACGGGCCTTTTATGGTAGCGGCAGTGGGATTCGAACCTACGACCTGCCGGGTATGAACCGGACGCTCTGGCCAACTGAGCTATGCCGCCATAAAAGTTGCTTTGAAATTATATCCACTCATAGTTTCAAAGTCAATAGAAATAAGAAGAAAAGGGATTATAGTTTTTACTTATTTCGGAAGAATACCGCGCACGCGCGATTTTCCACCACAGATAAAGAGATTATTGATTATGCGAGCGATTCCGCACAAGCGAAGCGCGGAGGACCCAGCGAGCATGATTAATAATCTCTGTTATGCATTTTCCAGTTAGACCACTCCACTGCCCTTTTATGTCTTTGCGTAAGGAATATCATGTTCGACAGTTCTGTCGCTTTCTTGAAGGCTCTCTGCTCGAACATTTTGGACAGCACTATCCAGCCTGCAATAAGTGCAATAATTGCGAAGCATACGATCATGAGAATTAGAAAAACGTAATTGTATTCGTTAAATCCGAATGTATACCCGCCAAGAGAAGGGACCTTTACATACTCGCCGGAATCATAGAATAATCTCATGAAAACCATGCCGGCTAAAAAGGAAACAGCCATAACGACAATTGAAGCTATAAAACGCTTCCGGCTGAATCTGAACAGGAGCGGGATCTTTTCGAACTGTTCGTTGAACAGAAAATTAAAGTTATTGTCATTCTCAATAGACATTACCGGTTATCCCCTTTATCAGTAATCTCTGTTCTGTGATTTCCAGTCAGACCATATCCGTGCCTGCCTGTGACGCTCTTCAAGATAGTACATGTTCGACAGATTCGAGGCTCTCTTATAAGCGCGTCTCTCATATGTCCTGGCTATAAGCATCCATGCGCCGAGCAGCGCAATCACTACAGCACAGATCAATGCAGCATACAGGTAACCGTATTCATATGTGTTTATCAGCTGATATGTTCCGACGGTGCTCTGCTGAAGAATAGAGGGCACCATTTCTGTCTTGCCGGTATTGTAAAAGACCGTTGTAAGTATGCAAACGGCCGGGATAAGGGCGAGCATGACCGTAAGCACGATCTTATAGCGCTTACGGGTGAACTTGAACAACTTGGGTAATTTCTCGTACTCGTCGTTGTACAGGAAAGTAAAAGTATCATCGTTCTCCATAGATCAATTATCCCCCAAACCTGACTTCCGCTCTTTCCATGTCACCAGCATTTTATGATGTTCATCAAGCAAGACCATCCCCGCAAGTCTTGACGCTTTCTTATATGCAGTGCTCTCATAATGTTTGCATACTAACAGCCACATCAATGCCATTGCAAAGACCAGAATGCAGAAGAACACAAAGATCATATATTCAGCATCAGTAAGTCCCCCGGCTGTCATTATCAGATCACCGTTAAAGGCTTCGACAGCCTTCGAGAGGAAGAACGCACCTGAAGCAGCGGAGATTGCCATTACGATAACAGCTATCACGAATCCTGCTTTGGTGCATCTGAATATCCCGGGGATCATTCTGAGCTCCTCATAATATAAAAATTCAAATGTGTTCTCATCAGTTCTCATATATGAATAATATCAGAAGCGTTATTTGGATTCGAGTAAAAACTTAGTAAAGAAAAAGGGTTGCCTCATTTGAGACAACCCTTGGAAAGTTAATTCTAAAGTGATCAAGAATTACTTGAGCTCGAGCTCAGCGCCGCAACCATCAAGCTTCTTCATGAGGTCATCAGCCTCTTCCTTAGAAACGTTCTCCTTGAGGGCAACAGGTGCCTTCTCAACGAGTTCCTTTGCTTCCTTAAGGCCCATACCAAGAACATCCTTAACTGCCTTGATAACGCCCATCTTGGAATCGCCGAAGCTCTTGAGCATAACTGTGAACTCTGTCTGCTCAGCAGCTGCTGCGCCAGCGCCTGCACCAGCACCTGCAGATACTGCTACTGCTGCTGCGGATACGCCGAATTCCTCTTCAATAGCCTTCTCAAGATCGAAAAGCTCGATAACTGAGAGACCCTTAATTTCTTCAAGAATGCTTGTAACTTTCTCACTAGCCATTTTAAGTTTCCTCCTATGAAAATTTAGCTAATTACTCTGCGGGTGTTTCCGCGGGTGCAGCTTCTGCTGCGGGTGCCTCTGCTTCAGCTGCGGGAGCTTCTGCTTCAGCCTTTACTTCTTCTGCTGCGGGTGCTGCAACGGGTGCTTCACCGCCTTCTTCCTGCTTCTTCTCTGCAAC
>CACZML010000039.1 GCA_902782235.1 Oscillospiraceae bacterium | reverse complement strand
TCTCACTTATTACACCAAGGATGAGATAATAGACATGTTCTGGGATCATCATATAAATTATTTTGAAAGTATGGATAATGGTATGGTCTGGATGAAGACTTCGCTTGCTGATATCGGCTTCAACTGGAAAGAATAAGATGTTATAAATCTGATTTAAGAGGGATTTGGCTTAGGTCAAATCCCTTTGTTTTATGTTAAGCCGTCTATAACTGCCTGCATGTCTGAAGGAAGCTCAGCCTCAAAAACTTTGATCTCTCCATCAAAAGGATCCTTGTATTCGATCCTGTATGCGTGCAGAGCGACTCTGCCTATCTTAGGATCAAAAAAGGATGCTGAATCTTTGAGCACTTCATTTGGGTTGTCATCAGAAAGCGGTCCGTAAAGGCCGTCACCTAAAAGCGGATGGCCTACATGGCAGGAATGAGTCCTTATCTGATGGCATCTGCCGGTCTCAAGCTCATACTCCACAAGTGAGATGTCAGCATTCTCGAAATAGGCTAATGTCTTGTAATGCGTGATCGAAGGTTTTCCGTCAGGAACGCAGTCCCTTATCATAACGGAGTTGGGGCGTCTTGCGATAGGGAAATCCAGCGTTCCGTCGTCTTGCGATAGGGAAATCCAGCGTTCCGTCCTGGGGTTCGAACTTACCGTAACAGAGCGCTTTATAACGCTTCTTGATATCGGTTGTTGCGAGCATGTTGTGTGAATATCCGTCCTTTGCAACAATCAGGAGGCCTGAAGTCTCTCTGTCCAGGCGCATAACGGGATGGAGAGTGTTATCGGACAGGCTCGTAAGAAGCGAATCCTCCAGATGGCCGTGGGAAGGGTGGGTAACCATTCCGGCAGGTTTGTTTACGACGGCGTAGTGTTCATTTTCGAACACTATTCCGACATTAGGCGGGGGTGTAAGGGCGGCGGAGTTATCTTCATACTCAAAATAGAGCCTGTCGCCGGTCTTAACAGGGTCCTTAACGCGGGCATGGACACCGTTAAGCTCCACTGTTCCGTAGAGCTTTACACGCTTGACCCAGGTGGTGCTCATTTTGAACTTGCGCCTCATGATCTGCTGGATTTCCAGGCCGTTATATTCACTTTCAACAAAATAATCTATTCGCATTGTTTAATTCTAACAAATTATTGACAGATAGAACATTTATTTCTACAATATTCAATGGCTTGTCAGAGCCATTTTATACGTTCTTTGACAACTAAATAAATTTGGAGGTGAGTACCAACGTGCCACAAGTATCGTTATTATTCGTAATAATCGCGGGCGTTGTTGGTCTTATTCTGGGTATAGCAATAACAGCAGTTTATTTTAAGTCCGGTATTTCCGGCGAACAAAAGAGACTTGCGGAGGACATTGCCAAATCAAAAGAGGAAAGTAATGTGCTTCTTGCAAATGCACAGAAGGAAGCAGAAAACAACAAGCGTGATTTGCTTTTGCAGGCTAAAGAAGAAGTCTCCCGCGTCCGTTCTGAATTGGAGCGTGAAGCTAGAGAGAAGAAACAGGAACTTGCAAAAGAACGCAATAAGCTCGAGCAGAAAGAAGAAAATATCAATCGTATTGAAGCTAATTGTGAGCGCAAGCAGGAAGAAATCGAGAGACGTCAGCAGAATATTGCTGAACTCGAGGCAAGAGCCAAGGATTACGAGCAGCGTAAGAAGACTGAACTTGAGAAGGTCTCAGGACTTACGGTTGCAGATGCCAGAAGCTTAGTGCTTGACGAAGCAAAGCGTGAATACACACACGATATGGCCTTAATGCTCAAGCAGATGGAAGAAAAAACCAAACAAGATGCAGATAAGGTTGCAAAAGACATTATCGTTAACGCAATTCAGCGTTATGCATCCGATTACGTTTCCGAGGTCACAGTATCTGTTGTAACCCTTCCTAACGACGAGATGAAGGGTCGAATCATCGGTCGTGAGGGACGTAACATCAGGGCAATCGAGACAATTACCGGAGTCGATCTTATTATCGACGATACTCCTGAAGCAATTGTACTTTCATCGTTCGATCCTATCAGAAGAGAGATCGCTAGAATGACGATTGAAAGACTCGTAGCAGACGGAAGAATCCATCCGGCCAGAATCGAAGAGATGGCCGGCAAGGCAAGAAAGGAACTCAATCAGACTATCAAGACTGAGGGCGAGAAGGCAGCATTTGATACAGGTGTAATGAATCTGCATCCTGAATTGATCAAGCTTTTAGGCCGTCTTCGTTACCGCACATCGTACGGACAGAACGTACTGCAGCATTCCATTGAAGTATCCTGGATCGCAGCAATGATGGCGGACGAACTTGGACTTGACAGTAATCTTGCAAGGCGCGGCGGCCTTTTGCATGATATCGGTAAGGCAGTAGACTTCGAGCAGGAAGGAACACATATTCAGCTCGGTGTCGATATCGCGAAGAAGTATCATGAGAGTCCCGCAGTCATTAACTGCATAGAGGCACATCACGGAGATGTTGAACCTCTTAGCGCAGAAGCTGTATTGGTAGCGGCAGCAGATGCAATTTCAGCAGCAAGACCTGGAGCAAGAAGAGAGAATCTCGAGACATATATCAAGAGAATCGAGAAGCTTGAAGAGATAGCAACAAGCTTCGAGGGTGTTGAAAAGAGCTTCGCCATTCAGGCAGGCAGAGAGATTCGTGTTATCGTATCACCTGATAAGGTTTCAGATGATGAGATGACGCTCAAGGCTCGTGATATCTGCAAGAAGATTGAGGATGAACTCGATTATCCCGGACAGATCAAAGTCAATGTGATCAGAGAAACAAGGGCAACTGACGTTGCTAAATAATTATTTAATCGCTTTTACATATATTATTTAACGCGTTAGTATCATCTTTCAAAACAATTCAAGGACCTTAAGCCATTATTGGCTTGAGGTCCTTTTTGTTTGCCTGTGTTCTCGAAAATCTGATATATTTGATTTGTGGGTTTTGGTCTTTGACTATGGGGTAGATGTTCAATGACAAAGTTGACCAGTTATACATGTGCTAAATGCGGTGGTGTCCTGAATGTAGACAGTGATCAGGCTCTTTTTGACTGTCCTTTCTGCGGGACAGCGTTTGACATGGTAGATTTCCACAGGAAGGAGATCCTGTCTCAGGCTGAGACGTGCTTAAAGAGGAATGAATTCATTTCTGCCGGCCAGAAGTATGATGAGCTTTATTCCAAGGATCCTCATGATTTTGATGCCTTGCTCGGACTTATACTTTGTGCGGGAAAGATTCCTGATAAAGCAGATCTTGTTAATCCTCAGAAACTGATCAGACATGATGTAGAGAAAGCACGTGATGCTATTGCTGAATATGCAGGATTTTGGTCCCGGTATCCATATTTTGAAAAGCTTACTGAAGTTCTGTCGCTTTCTTTAAAATATCAGTCGCTCGTCAATGAGAAAGGTTATATCGAAAAGTCTTTACAGAATAGTATAGACAGATTCAGGAAAAGTCATCGCTTTTATCCGGAATTAATGCTGAAAAAACAGTTTAGAGAAATAGCTGACGAAAACAGGATAAATGCAGATCGTGTTAACAGCGGAATCAAGGAGCTTGAGGGTCAGCTTTCCGTGTTATGTAATGAGCTGAAGTCTTTGGAGCCGGACAAACCGGAACTTACTCCTTCCCGTATGAATAAAACGGAATTTGAACCTCAAATTGAAGCTGTTTCTGATATTGTCTGCATCAAATGCGCAGGACCTTTAGTTCTGGATAAAAAGAGAAAATTGTACGAATGCAGGGCCTGTGGTGTAGCATACGGTACATCTCTATTCGGCGAGCCAAACAGAAAAGCCAAGGAAGCGCTTATAAGAAAGGAATTCAGTGAAGCTGAGCAATGGTATTCATTTATGCTTATGCTTGAACCTGATAATTTCGAGGCTCTCCGCGGACGTTTGCTCTGTTCAGTCAAATGGATACGCGTCAGCGAGAAAGCTAATGTGTCGAACTTCACAGTAAAGACTCTGATTTCACAGGCCGAAGCTGCGTTGGAGCATGCCTCGGAGCAGGATAAGCCTTATTTCCGGAAATATATTGAACTGGCTAATTGCTGGAAAGATGTTCTTGATAATGAGAGTAAGCTCAAATCTTTGAGAACACGGCGTGATGATCTCATCGAAAAGAGGGAAAATATCGTAGTGGACGTGGACTATGATACGGATGAGGACCAAAAATATATTCCTATTGCCCATGATACCGTTACAAGATCTATCATTGAACTTGAATCAAAAATGGAGCCTTTGGAAAAAGCCCTGATCGAAGCGGGTTTGCAAAAGGATATGGTCTGTGCCGATATAATATCGTTTGATAACAATTGGAATAGTCAAAAAGCTTCAGAAAATAAGTAATACTCAAATCTTCGGAATTATTGCCCTCTTGTGTTATAATTTTTAATTAATAAAAAGAATGGGGGTATTTCTCTTGAGAGTATGCTTTGTTGGCGATGTTGTCGGCGGCGCTGGCCGTCGTGCTTTCAAAACAGTCATGCCTTCATTTCTTAAGAATAATGCTATTGATTGCTGCATTGTTAATGCCGAGAACAGCGTTAACGGTCTTGGAGCTTCTATCAACATGTTAAGGGATCTGGAAGCTGCCGGAGCAGATCTTTTCACGATGGGCAACCATACTTTCTCCAATAGAGAGTTTATAAGCCAGATATCCAAGATCAATAACGTGGCAAGACCTGCGAACTTCAGTCCTTCATGGCCCGGTAATGATTACTGTATTTTCGAGAAGAACGGCGAGAAGCTTGGCGTATTTAATCTTTTGGGCCAGGTATATGCTAATGTGCTTCCCGATAATCCTTTCTCGTGTGCTGATAGGATCGTTGACAGGCTTAAGCGCGTTGAAGGCTGCACGACGATCGTTCTGGATTTCCATTGTGACGCCACATCCGAGAAGTGCGCTATGGGGTATTATCTTGACGGAAAGGTGTCTGCAGTTTGCGGTACACATACACATGTACAGACGGCTGACGAGACGATCCTTCCTTACGGAACCGGATATATCACGGACAGCGGCATGTGCGGTGCTAAGGAGTCCATCCTTGGCATGAGCATCGATGCATCGATCAAGAGGCTTGCATATAAGCTTCCCGCAAAATACGAGGCTGCAGACGGTCCGGGTTTTGTAAGCGGCATTATTTTCGAGACTGACAGAAACGGAAGGTGTACCGATATTAAGCGGTTCTGTGAATATGAGTGAGAATGAATTAGTTGTTAAAGAGAGGGCGAAGACTCCGATCGCCTGTGTTATTTTTTCTGTGCTGGCTGTGATCCTTATCATTGCCGATCAGGTTATTAAGAGAATTGTAGTTGCAAAAGTTGGCGTTTACGAGCAGGTGGATGTGATCAAGGGATTTTTCTCGATCTATCACTGCCGCAATACGGGAAGCGCGTTCTCGCTTTTTGCTGACCAGGCATGGGGAATCTATATGCTTACCGGTATTTCCGTTGTTCTTGGAATCGGTATCTTCATCCTTATGCTCTTTGCGGCTTTGAATGATATGAAGCTTTTGTCTGTTGCATTCTGCCTTTTGTCTTCCGGTGCAATCGGAAATCTTGTCGACAGATTCGCTAACAGATATGTAGTCGACTATCTGAGATTCGATTTCGGAAGCTATACGTTCCCGATCTTTAACTTTGCTGATATCTGCGCAGTATTGGGCACAGGCCTTCTTATCTGCATAATCCTCTTTGGTTCCAAGTATTTTGAAGAGTTCTGGGCCCTGATCACGAAGAAGGGAAATAAAGAAAATGCCGGTTGAATCCAAAACTTGTGAGACTGACGGTTTAAGACTGGACAGCTTTGTTACTGAAGCTTTTGATTCGGCATATTCCAGATCTTTTTATAAGCGCCTTATTGATGACGGTAAAGTCACCGTGAACGGTAAGGTCATAACCAAGGCGGGAACAAAACTTGCGGCAGGAGATCTTGTCGAAGCTGATATTCCTGCGCCAGTTGAAGATGAATCCTTTGTAGCACAGGATATTCCTCTTGATATCGTTTATGAGGATTCAGATCTTCTTGTAATCAATAAGCCCCAGGGAATGGTCGTTCATCCTGCTGCAGGCCACAGTGACGGCACGCTCGTTAATGCGCTCCTTGCACACTGTAAGGATGAGCTTTCCGATATCAACGGCGTTTTAAGGCCGGGCATCGTTCACCGTATCGACAAGGACACATCAGGCCTTATGCTCGCGTGCAAGAATAACTTCACGCATCTGAAGCTTGCTGACATGCTCTCAAGGCATGAGATAGTAAGAGAATACAGAGCCCTTGTTTATGGCTTTGTTAAAGAAGATAAGGGCATGATAGATGCCCCAATCGGCCGTTCAACCAACGACAGACGCAAAATGGCGGTTAATAAGGACGGAAAGTCTGCAGTTACTCATTTCGAAGTCGTCGAGAGACTTGGCGATATTACTGACTTAAAGCTCATTCTGGAGACCGGTAGAACGCACCAGATCAGAGTTCACATGGCATATATCGGCCATCCTGTTGTAGGAGACCCTGTCTATGCCGCAAGACGCAAGAACTACGGCCTCGCAGGCCAGGCGCTTCACAGCCGTGCGATAACGTTCGTACATCCGAGAACCGGCGAGACAATGCATTTTGAAGTTGACATTCCGGACTACTACAAGGCCGTGATAAACAGCTTCAAGGGTAATTGTTGACGGAAGATATAATTAGCATAATAATTCTTTTATAGGAGATCTCATTTGGAAGAAAGAATAGAACAGCTTAAGAATTCTTTGCATTCGGCAGGCGTTTACGCATCGAAGATCGCCGGCTATTTTGGTGTCTCGATAGAGCACGACGGCAAGGGCTTTGTGATCGATGGCGACACGAAGGACGTGTTAACGGCAAAAGATGTTTTCCTTGCACTTGATAAGCTTTCTACAGATTCTGAGATCGATGAGACCGATATCCAGTATCTCATGGACATAGCAAAAGAAGGCAAGCTTGAAGAATTCCTGAAGACGTCAGATGAAGTCTTTTATATGACTCCTTCCGGAAGGGCTATCAAGCCCAGGACATTGGGCCAGAGGCTTTATGTCGATTCTCTTAAGAAATCAGAACTCGTCATCTGCTGCGGTCCTGCGGGAACCGGCAAGACTTTTCTTGGCGTTGCCATGGCCGTTAAGGCATTAAAGAGCAGGGAAGTATCAAGGATAATCCTTACAAGACCTGCAATTGAAGCCGGTGAGCGCCTGGGATTCCTGCCCGGTGATATCGAAGAGAAGGTAAATCCTTATATGCGTCCTATTTATGACGCTTTGTCAGCACTCTTAGGCCAGGAGATGTTTGAGCGTTATTACGATAAGGGCGTGATCGAAGTTTCTCCTCTGGCTTTTATGCGAGGCAGGAATCTCGATGACTGCTTTGTCCTTCTCGACGAGGCCCAGAATACGACTCCCGAGCAGATGAAGATGTTCCTTACAAGATTAGGTGTTAACTGCAGGGCCTGTGTCTGCGGCGATTTTACGCAGATCGACCTGCCTAAGGGAATACAGAACGGACTTAAAGATGCCATTACGGTATTAAACGGAGTAGAAGGTATCAGGATCGTAAGCTTGAATGATTCGGACATCGTAAGAAACAGCCTTGTTGCCAGGATCGTAAGAGCTTATGAGAATGCAAAGCAAGGTGAATCATGAGCAGTAACAAATCTTCCAAACCTAAATTCCATCAGATCCTTTCCTTGGTGCTCGCTGCACTGACTGTTATTTTCCTGGTTTTCTACGGATCACTTCCCGTAAGTTACGACTATGAGGTCGGATCCATTGCCGGCCAGGACATCTATGCTACAAGAACTTTCGAAGATTCTTATGAGACAGAGAGAAGAGCTATCATCGCAAGAGATACGGTTGACGATATTTTCGTAAGGTCCGACAAGCAGTCAGAAGAATGCATAGACCGTGTTGAGGCTTTCTTTGACCAGGCAAGCCAGATCAGAAAGAGTTCACAGACAACTGATCTTCAGGCACCGTTATCTCCTTCATCCTCCGCTTACCAGCTTTCCCAGACTATCGAAAAGAACATGGGCAAGAAGATCGAATCCGAAAGCCTCACAGCCTTTTTCGAGATGAGTAATGCGACATTTACTTATATCAGGGAAAAGACCACGGCAATTGCTGAACTCGTAATGTTAAGTGACGTCAATGACGCTGTTCTTCCTACTAAGATCACTGAGCAGATCAACAGCTTCTGTGATTCGAACCCGTCGTACTCCAAGTTCGCAGAATCAATGGATGCAGTGCTCGTAGCACTTCTCGAACCTAATACCGTTTACGACCAGAAGGCAACGGAAGACTCAGCTAACAATGCTTATAATGCTGTGATGAACGAGCCTGTAATGGTCGAAAAGGGTACGAAGCTCGTTGAAGCCGGCGACATCATCGATGAGCACGCATACAGCAACCTCCAGGCACTCGAGCTTATCAGAGACCAGTCATTCGACCTCGTCATCTTCGCGAGAGTTGCGATCTATGTTCTTGTACTGTCTTCGATATTGCTCATGTATCTCAATATCGAGCGTAAGAAGCTTAAGGTCGAGACTCCTGTTTTCTATTTGCTTATCATCACGTTCCTCGTTACGATCGGAACGTCTGTATATCTTTCATCCTTATCGTCGCTGCTCTGCATAGTATTATTCTTTGCGGCGGTCTGTGCTACATATTTAGGCACCCAGAACGGCATTATCCTGGCTGTTTTGAACCTGCTTTATATCTGGCCGATGTATGGGTTTGATCCTGAACTGTTCTTTATCAATCTGGCGGGAATCATACTCTGTTCGATCTTTGCGGGAAGAACGGACAAGATCATCAACAATGCTGCACTGATCTTTTTCCCGACGCTCGGAACGATCATTACGAGTGTTGCCTATAACTTCCTTATCGGTAACAACACAAGAAATGCTTTCCTTAACTCGTTCATCTTTACGTTCGTAAGTGCGATCGCATCTCTCGTTGCCGCTATCGGTCTTTCACCGATCTTCGAGCTCGTATGCAATGTCGCTTCACCTGTCAAGCTCATTTCTTTGAGCCAGCCCGGTCAGCACCTGTTAAAGCGTCTGTTCCTTGAGGCTTCGGGTACGCACCAGCATTCGATGATGGTAGCTAACCTTGCTGACTCTGCTGCTGAAGCAATCGGTGCTGACTCACTGCTCTGCAAGGTTGCCGCATATTATCACGATATCGGAAAGCTTGAGAATCCTGAGTATTTCACAGAGAACCAGCATGGCGGAGTTAACCCCCATGACAACCTTACTGTTATGGAAAGTGTAGCCATCATTACCAAGCATCCTGAAGACGGTGTTAAGCTCGCCAAGAAGGAAAGACTGCCTAATGCCATCATCAAGATAATCGATGAGCACCACGGAACCACATATCCTTCATATTTCTACAAGAAGGCTGTAGAAGACGCAAAGGCAAGAGGCTTAGAACCCCCGGATGTAGCGAACTTCAGATACAGAGGACATATACCTTCATCAAGAGAATCCGCGATCGTTATGCTCGCAGATACATGCGAAGCTGCCGTAAGATCAATGAAGACAAGCGATGTCGCAGGAGCAGAGCAGCTTATCAGGGTTCTTATCAAGGATAAGATCGACCAGGATCAGCTGATCAACTCCGGCCTCTCTTTCGATGACGTAGAGAAGATCATAATCGCTTTCAAGCAGGTATATGCCGGTGTCTTCCACGAAAGGATCAAGTACCCTGAATGAGAATCGATATAGTTAACAACGCTGAAGGTTTTTCAGAAGAAAAGCTTAACGGACTTGATGAGTTCATCGTCAAGCTCAGTGAAGCCATATTAAGCGGCGATTACAGTTCGCCTCAGGTAACAAGGACGTTAAGAGACGCTTATGCGACTTTAACCTTCGTTACACCTGAAGAGATCAAAGAGATCAACAAAGAGCAAAGAGATATTGATAAGGAGACAGACTGCCTTTCTTTTCCCATGCTGGAATTAAGAGAAGGCGAGTTCGTTGAGATTCCTGACAGCGGCGATTTTGAGACTGATGAAGACGGCAACCAGGTGCTCTGTTATGGTGACATTCTCATTAATCCCACAGCTTGTGAGGTTCAGGCTGAGAGCTACGGTCATTCTTTTGAGCGCGAAGCAATGTTCCTCATCGCTCATTCCTTGCTGCATCTTTTGGGCTACGATCACATCGAATCTGCTGATGAGAAGATCATGATCGACAGGCAGAAGAGACTTATGAGAGATATCGGTCTTGCTTTTGATGACGAGATCGAAGACATCTGTGAGATGGATAATCACAGAGACCTTATCAAGACAGACGGTCTTATTCCTGCAGGATCTCCCTGCAAGCACTGTGGTACCGTTGCTTTGCTGGGACGTCCTAATGTAGGTAAATCAACGCTTCTTAACTACATCACAGGCATGAAGATCGCCATCGTATCCCATAAGCCGCAGACTACAAGAACCAACATCAAGACGATCTATAACACTGAAGATACACAGATCATCTTTACCGACACTCCCGGTATCCATAAGCCGACATCGAAGATGGGCGAGTTTATGGTCGACAGATCTTACAAGGCTGCTTTGGGTGCAGATTGCGTTGTGCTTATTGCTGACGGCAGATTCCCTGAACCTGGTGCAGTGGAGAGGAAACTCATGGACCTTCTCCGCGAAGAGAAAAAGAAGGTCATCCTCGTTATCAACAAGTACGATGAAGCAGGTCAGGAGAAGCTCCTGCCGCTTACACAGAAGTATTCTGAGCTCTATGATTTTGAAGACATCGTTCCTATAAGTGCGAAGACAGGTAAGAACGTTGATCTTCTTTTGTCGATCATCACGAAAATGCTTCCTGAAGGTCCAAGGCTTTATGACAGTGAATATATGACGGACCAGACTGAGCGCGTCATTGCTGCAGAGCTTATCCGCGAGCAGGTCCTTCACTATACTGACCAGGAGATCCCTCACGGTACTGCTGTTATCATCAATGAGTTTAAAGAAAAGAACGATGATGGTGAGATTACTTCAGGTGACGACAGAACAATGGCAGTCATTAAGGCTGACATCATCTGCAACAGGGATTCACATAAGGCGATCATCATCGGCAAAGACGGCCAGATGATCAAGCGTATCGGTACTGCTGCAAGAAGAAGCATCGAGAAGATGCTCGACTGCAAAGTGTATCTGGATCTCTATGTTAAGGTCAGAAATGACTGGCAGAACAACGATGCAATGCTCGGTTCCACGGGCTTAAGCAAAGATATCGACGAATAATGGATCCTTTTAACTGCAGGGGATTGATAATCCGTTCCAACGAATATAAGGACAAGGACAGACTCCTGTCTGTACTTACTGCTGACAGAGGTCTTATAACCATTTGCGCAAAGGGCGTTGCAAAGCCCGGAAGTTCATTAGGGTGTTTCTCGATGCCTTACATGCTCTGCGATTTTGTCGTTACGGTCTCTCATGGTTATTACTATCTCAAGGATGCATCGATCATCGAGAGCAATTCAAAGATAATGGAGAGCCTCGAGCAGATGGCTGTGGCTGCTCATATATCCTCATGTCTTATGGACTGTACGCTTCAGAGTGAGAATTCCAAAGAAGCTTATGAACTTGCTGTTTACGCTTACTACATGCTCGCGAACAATAAGGGCAAGTATCTGCTCATATATTCGGCTTTTAACTGGCGGTTATTAACGATCGCGGGATTTACGGTCCTTTATGATCTTGATGATTCATTAGGCAGATCCACTCACAAGTATCTTCTGAATATCTCAGGCGGCGAGGGCAGCGACGTAAACAACAGGTCTTTTAACAGGATGCTTGAAGAGCCTTCCGTGAAGGCTTTGAATTATTTTGCGACCTGTGATCTGAAAAAGCTCTTTACTGCGACTGCGGATAAAAAGACAGAGCTCGAATTAAGGGATTTTACGACAGATTATCTTTCGATGCATTTCGAGAAGACTTACGACTCGTTATCAGTATTAAATAACTTGTAAATTATGGACATAAGCTATTACTATCACATATTAGGAAACGGAATAGTTTTCGCAAAGGGCAGTCAGGAAGGCAGGCGCTGGAAGCCTGGTGAGCAGAACAGGCTTAATGCCGAGATCGTTTTATGGAGTGGAATGATCAGACATATTGAGGCTGAGATTAAAGGCGAAGACAATGCTGAAGAATTCTTTGAAGAACTTAGAGATGTTACTTACAAGTACCGGTTACCGTACTATCTTAAGATATGTAACATGAAAGAAGATCTGATGATCGCTTATCCTTCAACCGAATGCAAAAAAGAAGACACGGATAAGATAAATGATCTTCTTCGTAATCTCTTATCTGATCTTAGTATTGCCGTTATCGATAAGGGCGGAAAGGATCAGGCTTACAGGATCTTAAATGTAATGCATAATCTTCCGAAGGCCTTTTATGGCAAGGATATCTTAGGCGGCACAGGCCGTATCACGGTACAGGAGGCCTTAGAATACGCGCGTCTCAGCATGACTCCCGAGATGAAAGAAAAGTATATCGACTCTACATTTTAAAGGGATATATGACATAGAGTCTTATCTAAGTAATTTATAATCAAACTATTCTGAGGATATAGAAAGGAATAGTTCTATGAATATCATGACCACACCTGCGCACCGTATAGGCGAATCCCTTGTAAGAGTAGTTGATAAGAACGGCAATCCCGTTGCTGATAAAGAGCTGGTATTAAATCAGAGATCACATCAGTTTCTTTTCGGTTCAGGTGCTTTTGATTTCCTTGAATATGAAGGCAAGAAGGGTGATCCGGAAAGACTTGAGAAATGGCTTGCTTTGTTCGATTACGGCACACTTCCGTTCTACTGGGGTACATACGAGCCTGAAGAGGGCAATATTCTGTATGACAGCCGCATGGATGCCGCTAAGATACTTCGTGCAAATAATGTAACCATTAAAGGACATCCGCTTTGCTGGCATACTGTATGTGCTGACTGGCTCATGAAATATTCCGATGAAGTCATAATGGATAAGCAGCTCGCGAGAATCAACCGCGACGTTACTGCATTCAAGGGCGTTATCGACATCTGGGACGTTATAAATGAAGTTGTAATCATGCCGGTATTCGACAAGTACAATAATGCTGTTACGAGACTCTGCAAGAGATACGGTCAGGTGGAACTCGTAAAAGAGGTTTTCGCTGCTGCCAAAGCTGCAAATCCTGAAGGAACTTTCCTTATCAATGATTTCAACACTTCACCTAAATACGAAGAACTGCTCGAAAAGTGTCTCGACGCAGGAGTAGAGATCTCCGCTATCGGCATCCAGTCACACCAGCACCAGGGCTACTGGGGCACAGAAAAGCTTTACGATGTTCTGAAGAGATTCTCAAGATTCGGTCTCCCGATCCACTTTACTGAAAATACTTTGGTATCAGGATCTTTGATCCCTGAATATATCGAAGACCTCAACGACTGGCAGGTCAAGGAATGGCCTACTACTATTGGCGGTGAGGAGAGACAGTGCAAAGAGTGGGAAGAGATGTACAGGATCCTTTTCGCTGATCCTAATATCAAGGCAGTTACAGGCTGGGACTTCGCCGACGGCGCATGGCTCAATGCACCGAGCGGTCTTGTTACGGTAGATAACAGGGAAAAGCCCGCATATAAGAAGCTCTTAAGCCTCGTTAAGGGTGAGTGGTGGACAAAGGATCAGCCCATCCGCACTAACAGTGATGGTATCGTCAGCGTTAAGGGCACAAAGGGTACTTATGAGATCGATGGATGCGAGGGCATTATCACTCTTGGCGACGAGCCTTCAAATACAACGGTAATACTCTAAGATCAGATCTTCCAGTGATCCGGATAAAGCATTAAATATTCAGGCTTTGCGAGTCTTTCATCTATGAGGAGCGCGAAGCCTGTATCAGTTTCAGTACGGATAACTCTGCCGACTGCCTGGAGGACTTTCTGCCAGCCGGGGAACCTGTATGCGAATGCAAATCCGTCACCGAATTTCTCGGAATAGTAATTGCTTAAGATCTGTCTCTCGGGTGTGATCTTAGGAAGGCCTACGCCGACGATAATTACTCCTGTAAGCTTATCTCCGACGAGGTCGATTCCTTCTCCGAAGTGACCGCCCAACACTGCAGCACCGATAAGAAGTCCGTCGTAGGGCTCGTTAAAGCTCCTTAGGAATTCTTCCTTCTCGGAGTTATTCATCTCAGCTATCTGGGAGACTATCTTGTATTTTGTTACTGATCTCTTCTTAAGCTCATCTTCGATCCCCGGCATGATCTGGTTCATGTACTCGAATGAAGGGAAAAAGATCATGTGATTGCCGGTCCTGCCGTTCAAACATTCTGATATCTTCTGCGTCAGCTCATCCTGTGTGAGTGCGCGGTTCTTATATGTTGTCGAGATGTCCGAATCGATCATGATCTCCAGATTCTCAGGCGGGAAGGGCGACGGAAGTCTCAGGAAAGACGAATAATCGCAGTCAGGTCCTACAAGGCAGTTCCTGTAATATTCGTAGGGTGTGAATGTTGCGGAGAAGAATATTACCGACATCCTGTCTTTAATGATGTAATCGAGCTTGGAAGCGCAGTCCAAGCAGTCTAAAGTAACGGTTATATCACCGTTGTCTCTTGAAGCGGTAGTTATATATGCCGTATCGAAATAGTGTTCCAATACAGTAAGGAAGTATCTCGCTTCGAAGAAGAACTTGACTGCTGTCTTTCTGCACTGTCCCTGTTCGAGGTTATCCAGAAGAGGAGAAAGATTCCTTATCGTGAACCAGAGCTTTGCATACAGCTGTCTCGGAGGCTGTCTCATGGCTTCCCAGTTCTCGGTCATCAGGACCTTGTGTTCGTCTGCTTCTTCCAGGA
>CACZML010000038.1 GCA_902782235.1 Oscillospiraceae bacterium | reverse complement strand
ACCGCAAATGACTGATGAGGCCTTTGACAAAGAGCTTTTAAGTCTTATAGGAGAACATGGCGACACGAAGATCGCGACGCTCCTGTCAGGATTTATTCCTCAGTCTGTTGCAGCAGGTATCACCTCAAGAGCAGGCTGCGAAGGCCTTTATGCGCAGAGCTTTACAAAGGAGAACAGAAAGAGCATCTGCCGTGAGATGAAGCATCTTAAGATCGGTCTTGCATCTGTTCCGGATATTAAGAGCGCATATGTAACAAGAGGCGGTGTGCCGCTTAAGGAAGTTGACAGAAAGACGATGGAATCCAAGATCGCCGGTGGTCTCTATATAGTAGGCGAGGCTTTGGATATAGACGGAATAAGCGGCGGATATAATCTCCAGGCCTGCATGAGCGAAGCTTATCTGGCGGCGAAAAGCATAGTGAATCAATAAAAAAGGTCAGCTTATTTCAGCTGACCTTAGTTTTATATTGTTGGAAAATCAGTTAGTGTACTTATCACCTGAGACTCTGAAGATTACTTCGCCGGGATAGACCATGTCGAGCTGTGTTCTTGCGACGCTCTCGACATATGCGTCATCTTTGCCGAATTCCTCCTGGGCTCTTATCTGCTGAAGTTTATCGGATAATGCTTCAGACTGGGCGACGAGGGAGGAGTTCTCTGCCATGAGACGTTCTTTCTGTCTGTTGATGTTGGCATACTTGGTGATGCAAAGAATGCATACGACAACGCAGACGATGCAGATCATTGCCGTCAAGAAAGATATTCCACCTGATTTGCGTCTTACTTTGCGCAAGCTATGCCTCCGTAAATATAGCGATATACAGTTATTATTACTTAACCCCGGGTCCAAAACAACAACCCGGGGTTAAACTTAAAGTACTTGTAATATTAGTGACTCGGAATATCAATCAAGAAGTTCGTACATTGAGGACGCTTCTTCTTTCCTGACTGTCTCCTGAAGCGATAAGACCCTGAACGTGACTTCACCGCTGCCGAAGAGGATCGATACGACGTCGCCGACCTTAAGCTTTACCGAAGGTTTTGCCGGTTTGCCGTTGACTGTAACTCTTCCTGCCTGGCACACGTCGTTTGCGACAGTCCTGCGCTTGATCACTCTGGATAACTTAAGGAATTTATCAAGCCTCATTAGTATCTCCTGAAAGCATAACCCTGCCTTTCAAAGCCGAGAGGAGAGTCAAATCATCTGCATATTCGATATCAGAACCCATGGGAAGACCTGATGCGAGACGCGATACCTTGATGCCTGAAGGGCCTACCATCCTTGAGAGGTAGAGCGCTGTGGCATTGCCTTCGGCTGTCTGGTTCGTCGCAACGATGACCTCTGATACTTCAGGGTGGTCAGCAAGGCGCTTTATCAGATCAGGGATCGTGGTGTCTGAAATGCTCATGGACTTCATCGGGTTAAAAACACCGTGAAGCACATGGTAAAGTCCCTTATATTCATGTGCACGCTCAAATGTCGATACGTCCCTGGGTGATTCAACGACCAGGATAGTCGTCTTATCTCTCAGAGGATCTGAGCAGATAGGGCAGGGGTCAGAGTCCGTGAAATTCTGGCAGCATGTGCATCTTTTTGTTGACTGCCTTGCCGCCATAATGGAAGACGTCAGAGCTTCGGCATCCTTGTCATCCATTGCAAGGATGTGGAACGCCAGGCGCTGGGCTGACTTGCCGCCTATACCCGGAAGACTGCTGAGCTGTGCTATGAGATTCTGAATTGAAGGAGAATATCTTGCCATTATCAGAAGGGCATCTTCATGCCGCCGGTGATGGCACCGATACGTTCCTGGTTAGTCTTGTCGATCTGCTCGAGAGCCTGGTTGGCAGCTGCGATGATGAGATCCTGGAGACCTTCGATATCATCGGGATCTACTACTTCCTTAGCGATCTCAACGCTCTCTAACTGATGCTTGCCTGTAACTGTTACCTTAACGAGTTCGCCGCCTGCTGTGCCTGTGAAACGCATTTCCTGGATCTCAGCCTGAGCCATCTCGATCTGTCTCTGCATTCTCTGAGCCTGAGCCATGACCTGGCTCATGTTGCCGCCCATTCCCATTCCGCCACGGAATCCTTTTGCCATTTTAAAAACCTCCGAAAATTTATCTGTTCAATAGTTTATTTAGTCACCGAAATGGAAGTCTGTGGGAACTCCCATATTCCTGGAACGTTCATTTAAGTCATCCAGCTTCTTCTCGAGCTCAGTCTCCTGGTTCTTCTTCTCAAGATTGGAATACTGTGTGTTCGTGCAGAGATAAAGATGCTCTGCGCCGAATTCATCCTTGATCCCTGCTGAGATCTGTCTGAAAGCCTGTGATCTCTTAAGGTTGGACAGAAGCTTCGTATCCTTGTCGTCGAAAACGATATAAGCGGAAGTGCCGTCCTTCTTAAGCTTTGTATGCTCTAAGATAACAGCGATATTGTCGTTGCTCTCCTTGAGCTTGGTTGTGATATTAGACCATCTGAAGTCAACGTCAGTCGATTCGCCTGTAAATGAGGGAGCCCTGACAGCTGCCTGGCGTCTGCCGTCTACGATAAGTCCGCTCCTGTCAGCCTGCTCTGCAATCTGAGAACGGGGCCTTGCAGGCTCTTCCGCCATAGGCTCTTCGGCTTTTGCTTCCTCTTCCGCTTCACCTGCAAGATCCTTAAGGAAGGATGAGGACAGGCCTGCAAAAAGGCTGCCTGCGAAAGGAGACGGTTCTTCAGGTTCTTCGTATGAGGAGCTTACAGCGGGTTCTTCAGGCTCATCGAAGCTGAAGCTTACATTGCTGCTCTCAGGCTCCTTGGGCATGAATGAGAATATCGTGGGTTCTGTATGCTCATTGAATGAAGCGTCACCCGGAATATATGCGTCATCGGGATCCTCAGCGGGCTCTTCGGGCTCAGGTTCAGCGGGTTCTTCAGCCTTGGGTGTGAAGAAAGCGTCGAATGAGGACTTTGAAGGCTCGGAAACCCTTGATTCACTTGACTGACCACCGAACGGGAATGAGCCTGAAGGTGTTGAAGAAGGCTGGGGCCTGTAAGGAGCAGGTGCGGAGAACGCCGGCTTGGGTTCCTCTGCGGGCTTTTCCTCAGGCTTGTTCTCAGGTTCTTCCTGCTTAACCGGTTCTTCTGCCTTAACGGGCTCTGCTTCGTTCTTTGCAGGTTCTTCAGCCTTTACTGGTTCAACGGGTGCAACAGGAGCCTTGGACTCGTCCAATGTGATGGTTGCGGCCTTTTCTGCCTGCTTCTTCTCGAAGTCGGGGATAACGATAGGTGTTACCGGCAGAGCGGACTTTCTTCCGCAAAGGCGCATGAGCATGAGCTCGAAACTCGTGGGAATATCGGGAGACTTTCTAAGCTCGGCATATTCCTTGGAGAGATAGCTGATATATCCTGTCAATGTATCGGCGCTGACCTTAGCGGCTGTCTGATACATATCCTTAATGGTTTCCTTGGGGTAGGGCAGATAGATGATGGGGTCTGCCTTTACTCTTATGATGAGGAGATCCCTGAAATATGCAGCAAGGTCCAGAGTGAAACGGGCCTGGTTCTTACCTGATGCATTTAAGATCTCGCAAAGATCGATAAGCTCGTCGAATCTGGCATCGATGAGGCAGTTCGCCATCTTAAAGAGGAAAGAGCTGTCTACTGTGCCTGTGATCCTCTCAACGTCCTGTGAGCTGATCTCCTTATCTCCGCCTGAGATAGCGGAAATCTGGTCCAGAAGTGACAAAGCATCACGGAGAGCGCCGTCAGATCTTGAAGCGATGAGACGGAGAGCGTCATCTGTAGCCTTGATGCCTGACTTGCCGCAGACTTCTCTTAATCTGCCGGAAATAAGATCTAACGGGATCCTCTTAAAGTCGTATCTCTGGCATCTTGAGATGATGGTTGCAGGGATCTTGTCTGATTCTGTGGTAGCGAAAATGAAGATAACATGCTTCGGAGGTTCCTCGATCGTCTTAAGGAGGGCATTGAATGCGCCCTTGGAGAGCATGTGGACCTCGTCGATGATGTAGACCTTATATGTTGTTCTTGTGGGTGCAAAATTAACTTCCTGAAGGATGGGCCTGATGTCGTCGACGCCGTTATTGGACGCAGCGTCCATCTCGGTAACATCAAGGATGGAACCGTCTAAGATACCCTTGCAGGTGGGACATTCGTTACAGGGATTGCCGTTAACGGGATGCTCGCAGTTGACACTTCTTGCAAAGATCTTGGCGATCGTCGTCTTACCTGTACCGTGCTGTCCGCAGAAAAGATAAGCGTGAGCGAGCTTCTTTGACACTACTGACTGCCTTAAGGCAGTGACAGCGGCTTCCTGACCGACTACATCGTCGAAAGTAATGGGCCTGTACTGTCTGTAGAGAACGATATGATCTTCCATAGTTAGTTCCTTAAAGCCGAATTCAAAAAAACTAATAAAAAAGTCCGTCCCGCCCGAACTGCCGTCGGTAAGGCTTGACCCGCGGCGCACTCCGTAAACCGCTTACTGCTGCTTCCTTCCGGACCTGACAGGGTTCACAGCCCGAAATCGCACGGGACCTTGGCCGGCGGCAGACCGCGCGGGACGAACTCGTATTTCAAACACTATGGATTATAACATAAAAGAAAAATATGACACTTCTAATATTGGGACAATCTAAAAGAACTAAAGGAATCCGAGTCACATCCGCATGCGGAGCGAGGACAGTGACGAGGGTTACTTTTGTTATTTATAGCAGGCCTCGATAAACTTCTGAGTGTAACTTCCGAGTGTTGCTATTGCAGTACCTGCAGAATCAGAACTTGCGGCCTCAACATAGATTACGATCGCGAAAGGCTCCTTGTAATCCACGATGGCGCACTCCATATATGCTTTTCTTTCGGTATTTCTGCCAAGGACGTGAAGGATCTTCGTGCCCTGGGGGAAAGCTGCTGCAAGAGGGGAACCTACTTCATTTGACGCCATGTCGTTAAAGAGACGCTGGTTGACTGAAGGGTTGATCGTGAAGGTGTGATACATGTATGAGAGGTACTGGCCCATGTCATAGCATGATATCGTTCCTGATGTACGGTATTCCTTGCCGCTGTAATCCGTGTAGATGACCTTATCGTCGTACGAGATGTAGCCGCTGATCTTCTTGATATCCTTGAGGACCTCTTCGGTTCCGCCAAGATAAGCGATTACGTAGTTGAGCGCGATACTGTCATTCTTGGAGACGGCGTAGTTAAGAAGAGTCCTTAAGTAGAACTGCTTGCCGGAGGAATAGTTTTTCGCGATATAGGAAGAATAACGGGAACCCTTGTAATTGCTGCTGTTGTAGGTTATTACTTCGGATAAAGGTCCCGTTACTCCTGCGACTTTGTCGTAGAGAACGATTGATACAGGAATGGACATAGCACCTGAAGGAACGACGGGATCGAGCTCATCAACGCCCATTCTCTCACCTGTGGTAAGGGAGATGAACTCATAGCAGATCCTGAGGTTAGTGTGGCTCTTCTGGTAATTGGTGACCTGCTCCTTAAGATCGTCGAGCATTACGGCACGCTGCTGATAGGATGCCGTCTGAATGGCGATGGGCTGGAAGCTGAAATTCGGGTCCTCAACATAAATGTCAGGAGAGTTGTTCTGGGTACGTCCCAGCTCTTCGGGTGAGGGGGAAGGCGTGGGCGACGCGGCAAGCACCGCATGAGGAAGGGTGGTTGTCGCGGTCGTCGTTACCTCAGTTGTTGTTTCAGTAGTCGTGTGGACCGGTCTCTGATAAGCGGAGTATTCGGTCGTTGTACTTGTTGCCGCTCCGATAAGTCCGGGATACTGAAGGCGGTACATGTCCTGGGCGGACGCTATCGAGTTAATGAAAACTACGATAAAAGCTATAACCAGCGCCACCAATATGATTATCAGCATGCGCTTTTTGCGGGACGATTTTATCCCTTCAGCCTTCTTCAGAAATGTCGGATTCGGTCTTCTCATCGGATATCAGAACAGTCCTGTGATCACACCGTTGTTGTCGATGTTGATATCCATTGCGGCAGGGTGAGGGGGAAGTCCCGGCATGGTTACGATCGTGCCTGTGAGGATAACGAGGTAGCCTGCGCCTGCTGAGATATAGCAGTCTCTTACCGTAAGTGTGAAGCCCTCAGGATTGCCGAGTTTCTTCGGATCGTCGGACAGTGAATATTGTGTCTTTGCGATGCAGATAGGAAGGTTGCCGTAGCCCTTCTCAACGAACTCGTTGATCTTGGCCTGTGCTTCAGGAAGAATGTCGACCTTGCCTGCGCCGTAGACCTTTGTTGCAACCTTTGTGATCTTCTCTTCAACGGAATCTGTGAGCTCATAGCAGTAGACAGGATTCTTGGGCTTGTTCTGGCCAAGGATGGCGAGAGCCTTGTTAGCAAGGTCTATTCCGCCTTCGCCGCCCTTTGCGAAAATCTCTGCCGGAGCGAACTCAGCGCCTGTAGCCTTGCATGCTTCCTCAACGATAGCGAGCTCTTCTTCGGTATCTGTTAAGAATCTATTGGATGCAACGAGGACCGGAATGCCGAAGTTCTGCATGTTCTGAATATGTCTAAGAACGTTTGCAAGACCTGCCTTGACAGCTTCCGGATTAGGATTGGAGAGATCTTGCTTGGGGATTCCTGCATTGTACTTAAGAGATCTTACTGTTGTTACGATTACTACGAGATCAGGCCAGATGCCCAGGTCTCTGCACTTGATATCAAGGAACTTCTCAGCGCCCAAGTCAGCACCGAATCCTGCTTCGGTTACTACGATGTCGCTGAGCTTTAATGCTGTCTTTGTAGCGATGCATGTGTTGCAGCCGTGTGAGATGTTTGCGAAAGGTCCGCCATGAACAAGAGCGGGAACGCCTTCGAGGGACTGGACGAGGTTAGGGCACATAGCGTCCTTGAGGCAAGTAACAAGGCTTCCGGTAGCACCGAGCTGGCCTGCTGTTACGATGTTTCCGTCCATGTCGTAAGCGATCGCGATCCTGTCTAATCTTACCTTGAGGTCATCCATGTCCTTTGCGAGGCAGAGGATAGCCATGATCTCAGAAGCTGCAGTGATCTGGAAGATCTCGGGACGTGTGACGCCCTTTGTGCCGCCGCCGACACCGACTGTAACTGCTCTAAGGCATCTGTCGTTCATGTCGAGACATCTCTTCCATAAGATCCTGTCCTTATCGATGTTAAGGCTGTTGCCCTGGAACAGGTGATTGTCTATAAGAGCTGCAAGAAGGTTGTTTGCAGTAGTGATGGCGTGGAGGTCACCTGTGAAGTGGAGGTTGATGTCTTCCATGGGAACGACCTGGGAATAACCGCCGCCGCAGGCACCGCCCTTAACGCCGAAAACGGGTCCAAGAGAGGGTTCTCTTAATGCGAGGATAGGGTTCTTGCCGACGAGTTTTAAGCCCTGTGCGAGGCCGATGCTTACTGTTGTTTTGCCTTCACCTGCGGGTGTGGGGTTCATCGCCGTAACGAGGATGAGCTTGGCGTCAGGTCTTTCGGGCAGATTCTGAATGTAGTTTAGCGGGAGTTTTGCTTTGTATTTTCCGTAGAATTCGAGCTTGTCAGGATCGATTCCTGCCTGCTCTGCAACTTCCGCGATGGGCTTGATCTTTGCACTCTGGGCTATCTCAATATCACTAAGCATTTTTGACCTCTCCTATCTGTTTTTTAGAGTAATGCTACGATTGTATTGTAAAAAGACAGCCTTTTCAATTAGAGTTATATGCGGTTCTGTAAGAAAATAGAAAAACTTCTACCTAACCACTATATTTTGTGAGATTACTGGTGTTTTTTTACTAAATGTTGTGTTTTCTCGTTGACAATATGTCAAGGAAATGTTAGCATTGGTGCAAGTTTGGTAATATTTCCGTAATGTTCCTTTAAGGCGTTTGCAATATTTATCAACAATACCCCGGGCGGAGGGAATACATATGATTATCAGTTCCGATTTGGAAATGTGTAAGGCTAAGTTTCAAGAGCTCATCGGCAAGCGTATAGTTTGCAAGACGAACGGCGGACGCAAGAGGATCATCACTTACATCGGCACAGTTGAGCATTGCTATCCTAACGTTTTCACGATGCTCTGCAAGAATGACGCAGGCAAGGAATCTCTCGTATCCTTCTCATACATCGACGTTCTCACAAGAACAGTAAGAGTAGGGATCATGCCCGAGAAGTCTCAGGAAGAAGTAGCCGTCTGATCTGAGCTGAATTAGTAAATTTAAAGCACCGTCACTGCTGATCTGATCAGTTTTTGACTGTGCTTTTTTTATTGGTTCGAAAAGCATCCGGCCTCCGCCGGTTTTGCTTTAAACAAAATATAAGGTAAAATTGATATACAGACTTACTCGACTTGTTCGACGAATGACTTGGAGATCCTTATGGATTCTTATGAGATAACAGCTAATGCTAAACTGAATCTTTTCCTGCGCGTCCGCGGGATACTTCCCAACGGCTACCACAGCTTATATTCGATAATGCAGGAGATCGATCTTGCAGATTCACTTACCATCAATATCTATCCCGAGCGCGAGAGCGGATTTGACATCAAATGCATAGGCAGAAATGATATCGATCCCGAGAAGAACCTCTGCAGCAAAGCCAAGGACAGATTCCTTTCTTCGCTCCGCAAGAAGGCGATCACGGATCCTTCCGTTCCTAATGCCGAGCTCTGGAAGAACAGCAGATTCCCTTATATCGAGATCGTGCTTACCAAGCGGATCCCGTCAGAATCAGGCATGGGCGGCGGCAGTTCTGATGCAGCAGCAGTTCTTATGGTGCTCCAGGAACATTTCGGAAGTCCCTTCACCGATGAAGAACTGGCACAGCTTGCAGTTAACGTCGGCGCTGACGTTCCGTTCTTCCTTTACGGCGGAACATGTCTCTGCGAGAGAGTCGGTGAGGATATAAGAGATCTTTATCCGCTTTCAGATATTCCGCTCCTTATCGTTAAGCCTTTTGAGGGCGTATCCACACCCGAGTGCTTCCATGCGATAGACAGCAAACCTCTTCCGGCGTTCGATGAAGAGCGCTACGAAGCTTATATTGCAGGCATCAACAGCGATGAGAAGGATGCTTTGAGCCGTTTCCTTGAGGGCAGGGATCTTCTTACGAACGATCTGGAGATTCCTTCTGAAGAGAAGGTTCCGCTTATAAGAAAAGTCAGGGAATCCCTGCTTGGCACAGGCGCAAGATACAGCCGCATGACAGGTTCAGGCAGCGCTGTTTTCGCGATGTATGAAAGTGTTGAAGCAAGGGATAAGGCTTACGGTCAGATAAAGGACGATCCTGAGTTCGAGAACTGCGATATCTTCTTATCCAAGACTATCTGATCTTAAGGCAAAAAGACCTCTCATATAGCCTCTGGAATTTTCGGAATCGATAAGCTTAAATCCGCGTTTTCCATAGAATTCGACCATGTTTTTGTTTGTTGCCGCAGAGTGCAGAAGTATGCATTCCGCGCCGTTTTCGCGTGCTGTGTCAACGGCTCTTGTGATGAGGTCTATTCCAAGGCCGGTCTTTCTGAATTTTTCGAGCACTGCGAATCTTGAGATATAAAAGGATTTGCCGGCATTTTCCAGGAATTCACACGTCTTATCAGAAAACGTGTAGACCATGGGATTGGGGCATTCCTTGATGCAGATAGAACCTGCGATCGCCCCGTCTATCTCAGCGACGAGACAGGTTTGCCTGGATATTCTGTCGGCAACGCTCTCGATACTCTCGGTCATTGCCTCGAGCATTGAAGAGGAGATACCTGAATCCGCGCAATAAGTAAGCATCGCGCTTCTTAAGAGGCGCGATACTTCGGGTGCGTCATTGACGCCTGCAATTCTTATTACGGGACTGCTTTTCATCAGTTAAGGAAGCAGTTTACGAGGATTGCCTTGTGAGCGTGGAGTCTGTTCTCAGCTTCGTCGAAAACAACACTCTGAGGTCCGTCGATAACGTCTTCTGTTACCTCATAGCCTCTGTAAGCAGGGAGGCAGTGCATGAAGATCGCATCGGAATGAGCAACGCCCATAAGCTTTGAATTAACCTGATAGTTCTTGAAGATCTCAATTCTCTGAGCCTTCTCAGCTTCCTGACCCATGGATGTCCATGTATCTGTGTAGATAACGTCAGCACCTTCAGCTGCCTCGAAAGGATCCTCAGTCATGACGATCTTTGAGCCCGTAACCTTTGCATCTTCCTGTGCTTCAAGAACATACTTGTCAGGGCATGTGTAATCCTTGGGGGAAGCAACTGAGATGTCCATTCCTGCCTTTGCGCAAGCGTGGAGGAGGGAATTAGCCATGTTGTTTCCATCGCCAAGATAAGCCATTTTAAGGCCCTTAAGTGTGCCCTTGTGCTCCTTGATGGTAAGGAGGTCAGCCAGTACCTGTGTAGGGTGCTGGTCGTCTGTAAGACCGTTGATTACAGGAACTTTGCCGTACTTTGCAAGGTCTTCGACATCCTGATGCTTGAATGTTCTGATCATGATGCCGTCAACCATTCCGGAAAGAACGTTAGCTGTATCGTAGATGGTCTCGCCTCTGCCGATCTGGATGTCATTGTTGCTCAAGAAAAGTGCCTGTCCGCCCAACTGATACATGCCGACTTCAAAGGAGACTCTTGTTCTTGTTGAAGACTTTGTAAAGATCATTGCAAGTGACTTGCCCTTGAGGAGGTGGTGCTCGATGCCGGCCTTTGTCTTAGCCTTAAGATCTACTGCCACGTCCAAAAGATAATCAAGATCTTCGAAGGAAACGTCTCTGTGGAAATCAATATAATGCTTCATTGTAATTACTCCTTAAATTCTATGTATCAGTCGTCTTCATCTAACGGCGTGTTGTCTTTTTTGTCAGGAAGTCCAAGTTTGTCGAGCTTATCGATCTTTGCGTTTCCGACGCTTGCTGCGGACTCCTTGATCTGCTTCTTTGAAGGGATCGCATCCTTTAACTTGTCGAAAACATTCTTCGGTCCCTGAACGTTCTTCAATATCTTGTCGAGAGCCTTAACGAACTGGTTTGCCTGAGCCTTCGTAATGATGAGCGGGGGTGCTAACCTGATCGTTGATTTGCCGATTGCGCTTACGAGAATGCCCATTGTGAAGAGCTGTTCACGCATGCCTGCAGCAGTGATAGTATCGTCAAATTCGATACCGATAAGAAGGCCCTTGCCCCTTACCGAGCGTATGCAGTTGTACTTGCTCCTTAACTTGTTAAGCTTCTCGAAAAGCTCTTCGCTTACTTCTCTTACGTTATCGATGATGTTCTCTTCTTCAATTGCCTCAAGAACAGCATTTCCTGCTGCACAAGCAAGCGGATTGCCGCCGAACGTGGAACCATGGTCGCCGGGCTTCATGCCTGTTGCAACTTCGTTTGTTGTAAGCATTGCACCGATCGGAACGCCGCCGCCAAGGCCCTTTGCGAGTGTCATGATATCAGGCTGGATGCCGTAGTTCTGATAGCAGAACATCTTGCCTGTACGGCCGACACCTGTCTGGACCTCATCAATGATGAGAAGGACGCCCTTCTCGACACAGAGCTTCTTAACAGCCTGGATGTATTCGAGGTCTGCAGGATGAACGCCGCTCTCGCCCTGAACGAGCTCGAGCATGATCGCTGCAGTCTTGGGATTAACAGCTTCGATCAAAGCGTCGATGTCGTTATAAGGAACATGAACAAAGCCGGGGAGATTAGGTTCAAAAGGCCTCTGGAACTTAGCCTGGCCGGTTGCGGCAACTGTACCCATGGTCCTTCCGTGGAAGCTCATGTCTGCCGTGATGATCTCGTACTTGTTAATATCCTTATAGTAGAAATAACTTCTTGCGAGCTTGATGGCTGCTTCGTTGGCCTCAGCGCCGGAATTGCAGAAGAATACCTTATCTGCAAAACTTGCGCGGCAGAGCCTGTATGCGAGCTCCGACTTCTGTGGAATGTAATAGTAGTTGCAGGCATGGATGATGTTCTTAGCCTGGTTGCAGATAGCTGATGTGAGCTTGGGATGAGCATATCCCAGGCAGTTAACGGCGATACCGCCGATCATATCAAGGTATTTGGTTCCGTTTGTATCATAGAGATAGCAGCCCTTGCCCTTAACGAAAGCGACAGGGAGGAGGTTGAATACCTGAAGACAATAGTTTTTGTCGAAATCCTGGATCAGGCCGAGATCATTTTCTATACTCATAATGTTCTTTTTTCTCCTTTACGATCATTGTGCCGATACCGTTCTTGGTAAATGTTTCGAGAATAATAGAATGAGGGATTCTTCCATCTATTATGTGTGCACGGTCGACACCACGCAATACCGTATCAAGACAGCCTTCGATCTTGGGGATCATGCCGCCCTTGATAATGCCCTCCTCGACGAGATCCTTGATATCCTTCTCGTCCAAAACAGGAATGATATAGTCTGAGCCGTCTTCAAGCTTTCTTAAAACACCTCCTACGTCTGTAAGGGTGATGAGCTTTGAAGCGCCCAGAGCAACTGCTACTTCCGCAGCTACAGTATCAGCGTTGATGTTGTAGCTCTCGCCGTTCTTGCCTACGCCGATAGGAGCGATAACGGGGATATACTCGTCGTTTGCGAGCATGGAGATGACCTTTGTGTTGATCTTCTTGATCTTGCCTACATAGCCGATGTCGATGCTGTTGCCTTCGGCATCTTCTGTCAGCTTCTCAGCTTCGATGAGGTTGCCGTCGATGCCGGAGATTCCGATAGCCTTGGCACCCTTGCCGCAAAGAGTGGAAACGATATCCTTATTGGTCTTGCCGATCAATACCATCTGGGCATAGCCCATAGTCTCTTCATCCGTATACCTTAATCCATTAACGAAGTGGGACTCCTTATTAACCTTATTCAACATGTCGCTGATGTCAGGTCCGCCGCCGTGAACGATAACGGGATTGATACCGATGTACTTAAGGAGTGTAATGTCATCCATTACAGACTGCTTAAGTTCTTCGTTGATCATGGCATTTCCGCCGTACTTGATGACGAATGTCTGGCCTCTCATCTTCCTGATGTAAGGAAGTGATTCGATGAGGATCGAAGCCCTGTCTACATTGTTCTTCATGTCGCCCGTGATAACGGGACTTTCTTTCTGTCCTGCCATAATCAGATACCTCTTACGATATTCTTAAGTCCTGCTGTCTCTTCGAAGCCGAACATTACGTTTGCTGACTGGATCGCCTGGAGTGCAGCTCCCTTGCCGAGATTGTCCTGAGCTGTGAAAAGCTTGATCATGTTTGTCTCGGGATCGTAAACACCGTTTACGTCAATATAGTTGGAGCATGCAACTGCCTTGATATCAGGCAATGTCTTTCCGGAAAGTACTCTTACGAACTGCTCGCCCTTATAAAAATCCTTATAGATTGCATTGATCTTCTCGCTTGATACGTCAGCAAAAGCAGCAGAAGGCTTTGCATAAACGCTTGCGAGCATACCGCGCTTGAAGGGAGCCAGGTGGGGAGTAAATGTTACTTTGATATCACCTGAATTCTTTCCTGCGAGGAAAGAGCACTGCTCGGCGATCTCCGTTGTGTGACGGTGTCCTACTGCGCCATAGGGCTTGAAGGACTCGTCGAGTTCGCAGAATGCATATGCGAGATCCGACTTTCTTCCTGCACCGCTTACACCTGAAGTAGCATCGATAATGATCGAATCCTCTTCGATAAGATGATTCTTAAGGAAGGGTGCGAGAGCTACGAGTGAGCATGTGGGATAGCACCCGGGGTTAGCTACGAGGTTTGCAGTCTTAAGCTGGTCCCTGTAGAACTCGGGAAGGCCGTAAACGGCGTCCTTTAAGAGTTCCGGATTGGGATGAGTAAGACTGTAGGACTTCTCATAAGTAGCAAGATCCTTATATCTGAAGTCACCGCTGTGATCGATGACCTTAGCGCCTGCCTTAAGAAGATCAGGAACGATCTTTGCAGATACTCCGTGAGGGAGCGCTGTGATAACCAGGTCTGAATCCTTTGCAACTTCCTCATAGGGAAGATCTTCGCAGAGATTGTCGACGATGCCCCTGAATTCGGGATAGATATCAGAATAAGGCTTGCCTGCAAAAGTCTGGCTTGTAAGGTGTCGGAATCTGAAGAAGGGGTGAGCTGCAAAACCTCTTACGAGTTCTGCTCCTACATATCCCGTTGATCCAATGATAGATACATACTTTACAGATTCTTCAACTGTCATTTTACTTGCCTCCGATAGGGGTGGATTATCCCCACCCTGATGTGTGATTTATGCAATATAATGTATAAATATTCAAAAGTCAACAAGTTTCTGCATAAATTTACTTACATATATAAACAGGGAAGGACCACCCCGCATAATATCGCATAAACTCAGATCCGTTCATAAAAAGCAGCCAAAGGTCATACAAAAGTAACATTAAAAAAGCTGTTTTCAGGCTAAAAAAGATATATTGCACAATGCGAAAAAAGACGAAAAAAGCCCCAAATTATTAGATTTGCCTCTTTTTCTTGTACAACACACACAAAATACTTTGAGGGCAATTGATATATTTACCAAGCAACGGAAATTACTATGCCAAATTAGCAAAACTTTTTTTGGTGAGAGTGTCATATAGTAAACAAATAAGCGGTTTGATACTATTCTCGTAGTTATCTTGCCCATCTCTTGGGCACATTTTTTGGAGGTTATAAGTTATGGCAAGTTTATCTTTCCAGCACGTTTACAAGAAGTATGAAGGCGGCGTTGTCGCAGTTTCAGATTTCAACCTTGACGTAGCAGATAAGGAATTCGTTATCCTCGTAGGTCCTTCCGGATGCGGTAAGTCTACAACACTCCGTATGCTCGCTGGTCTCGAAGACATTTCCGAGGGTGAGATTTATATCGACGATCGTTGTGTAAACGACGTTCTCCCTAAGGACAGAGACATCGCAATGGTATTCCAGAACTACGCTCTCTATCCTCACATGTCAGTTCGTGACAACATGGCATTCGCTCTTAAGCTCAGAAAGATGCCTAAGGACGAGATCAACCGCCGTGTTCAGGAAGCAGCTAAGATCCTTGAGATCGAGCACCTCTTAGACAGAAAGCCTAAGGCTCTCTCCGGTGGTCAGCGTCAGAGAGTTGCTCTCGGCCGTGCTATCGTACGTGACCCTAAGGTCTTCCTCATGGACGAGCCTCTCTCCAACTTGGA
>CACZML010000037.1 GCA_902782235.1 Oscillospiraceae bacterium | reverse complement strand
CGGCCTTTATACGGTCATGCTGACTGGCGATAACAAAAGAACAGCAGAGAGCATTGGTAAACTCTCCGGCGTTGATATGACTGTTGCTGACGTCCTTCCGGGAGACAAGGAAAAGATCGTCAAAAAGCTCAAGGAATACGGCAAGGTGATAATGGTCGGCGACGGCATTAACGATGCGCCTGCTCTCACCTCAGCAGATATCGGAATCGCTATTGGAGCAGGAACTGATATAGCGATCGATGCGGCAGACGTTGTGCTTATGAAATCAAGCCTTAAGGATGCTGCAGCGGCTATAAGGATCTCCAGAAGAACGATAAGGAATATCCACGAGAATCTCTTCTGGGCATTCATCTACAACATCGCGCTTATACCTGTTGCAGCAGGTGCTTATGCGGCATTGGGCGTTACCATGACGCCGATGTTCGGCGCAGCCGCAATGAGCCTGTCGAGCTTTACGGTATGCATGAACGCTTTAAGATTAAATCTTGTAAAGCCGTACGATACAAAGCGTGATAAGGCTGTAAGTGATATCAGGAACAGACTTAATGAATTAGAGATCAAAAATGAAAAGGAGATAAACACTATGGAAAAGACGATCAAGATCGAAGGTATGATGTGCGGACACTGCGAAGCATCCGTTAAGAAGGCGCTGGAAGCTTTGGACGGCGTTATCTCAGCAGATGTATCCCACGATAAGGGAACAGCTGTCGTAGCACTCGAAAAGGACGTTTCTGACGACGTTCTCACAAAGGCTGTAGAAGACAAGGACTTTAAGGTTACGGGTATCTGCTGATCCTCAAAAATAATTATAAGTATTGAGCCTCTTCATATTGTATAATTATATGGTGCGAGGTGATGGGGACTATGATACATATACTAGTTGTTGAAGACGAGAAACCGATCTCAAATCTTATCCGTATGAGCCTTACTAAGGCCGGTTATAACTGCATGTGCGCTTATGACGGCGAACAGGCATTGGACATGATCAAGAATAATGTTTTTGACCTTATTCTTCTTGATGTCATGATCCCTAAGATCGACGGTTTTTCGCTTATGCAATATATCCGTCCGATGAAGCTCCCGGTCATATTCCTTACAGCAAAGAATATGGTCGAGGACAGAGTAAGAGGACTTGAACTTGGTGCGGAAGATTATCTTGCAAAGCCTTTCGAGATCATCGAACTTCTTGCAAGAGTAAATGTTGTTCTGCGCCGCTATAACAAGACAGATACAGAGATCAATATCGCAGGTCTTACTATCGATACAAAGGCCATGATCGTTTACAAAGACGGTTATCAGATTCCGCTGACACCGAAGGAGTATGAACTTCTTCTGCTTTTCGCAAGGAATCCGGGTATTGCCATGTACAGGGAAACGATCTATGAGCGTGTCTGGAATGAACCGTTCCCGTACGGCAGTAAGACCGTAGACCTCCACATTCAGAGACTCCGTAAAAAACTCGGATGGGAGGAAGTCATTCATGCTGTGCCTAAGGTAGGTTACAGACTGGAGGCTTAATAATGCGTTTCCGTCAGAAGATGCTCCTGGTAATGGTATGGCTTCTCACACTCAGTTATGGTGTGGGAGGCGTTCTTCTGATAAGACAGAATTTCAAGAGCTCTCTGGCACAGATCAAGAAAAACCATGAAGAAACCTACGAGATGATCCTGCAGACGGTTCAGCTCGTTAACTTCGTTGATATCCAGCAGGACTTTTCGAGTATCAGTAATGCGCTCGACCGGATGAATACATCTGACAGTATTGTCGGAATGAAGCTGATGAAGGGTGATACGGTCCTTTATCAGAACGGCGATACAGTTACTGATTTTACGATCCAGTCTGAATTCGAATCGCTGATGTTCTCAAACAACGGGAAAGACTATTATGAGATAAAGGGCACCGTTAAAGCTGATAACCAGCCTTTGCAGCTCATTGTTCTTTATGACATCACACCTGTTTACCAGGCGCGCGAGATGCAGATGAATACATATCATCAGGTATTCTTTGTGCTCATCATTATCGGAGGCTTTACAGCATGGATCACATCCTATCTCATGACCAAGCCTCTTGCTAATGTCTCGAAAACCGCCCGCGCGCTGGCTTCCGGTGATCTTGATGCAAGAGTAAATCCTAAGAGACATGATGAGATCGGACAGCTCGGTTCTGACTTTGACAACATGGCGGACCAGCTCTCGGATAACATCAATGAACTTAAATGGACGATGGAACACCAGGATCAGTTCATGGGAAGCTTTGCTCATGAATTGAAGACTCCTATGACTTCCATTATCGGTTATGCGGACCTCTTGAGAAGCCAGTCGTTAACAGGCGAGGAAGCACAGGAAGCCGCAAACTACATCTTCTCAGAAGGTAAAAGACTTGAAGCGCTTTCACTTAAGCTCTTAGACCTCCTTATGATGAAGAAGGAGAGCATCAAGCTTATCCCGACCGATATGAAGCAGATGATTGAAAACCTTACACTGCATCTGCAGCCTGTTTATACAAAGAAAAACATTATGCTCGAGAGCCGCTGCGAACCCGGCTTCTGCATGACTGAGCCGGACCTTTTCGGTTCTGTACTTACCAACCTTATTGATAATGCCAGAAAAGCTATCGACAACGGCGGCAACATCATGGTCTTAGGTGAGAGCATAAAGGGTTATTACCGTATTCGTGTTGTGGATAACGGAAGAGGTATGCCGGAAGAAGCGATCAAGCATATTACCGAAGCTTTCTACCGTGTCGATAAGTCCAGATCAAGAGCACAGGGCGGTGCAGGCTTAGGCCTGACACTCTGTAAAGAAGTAATTAATCTTCACGACGGAACTATCGCATTTGCTTCGCGTGAAGGAAACGGAACCTGTGTAACAGTCACGCTGAAGGAGATCGTAAGATGAAAAAACTAAGTCTTGTCATTTCAGCGTTATTCTTCATAATGGCGGCTGCTCTCGGCTGGTTCCTTCCTGTTGCTGCTTTTAATTTTGAGGATAAGTTCTACGAAGGAAAGCAGGCAGCATTAGATATTGAACAGATCAACCTGTCGTACAGGGAAGACCTTGCCATGAATCAGAAGATCAACATGGTTAAGTATGATATCAATATTTCCGAGAACATCGGTCTTGAGAAAGGCGTATTCAGCACTAAGGAAGATATCGAACGCATCATATCTGAGTTTATGGTTGACTTTACAGGATACAAGCATGATGTAAGTTATTCTTTGTATGCGAAGCCGATGCTCGTTAACTTGAGCAATAACAGAGGCACTATCGTTATATGGTTTGTTAACTGCTGGATCGCAGGTGACTGGTCATTTGAGTGTTGTGTAGATGATAAGACCGGTGCTATTCTCCGCTGCAGCTTCGCTTCGGGTGGTGCAGCATGGGATGATCTTGTCAGCGGTGCAAGTTCATATAATGATATGGCGAAGTCTTTGACTGAGAGAATAAGTAATGCGCTTTATAATCACTATCAGAAACAGGTTTCAGCAAAGCTGGTTACATACCGTAAGATCCAGGATCTCCCGCTCGAGAATACTGTCGGCTACCGTCTTGTTTTCAGGGATGCAAAGAACTATACATTCCAGGTTACGGTTAATGCATACGTTAATGAAGGCAGAATTGAAACTATCTAAAATTTTTCAATTGATGCCGTTTTGATGCCGATTTAGTACTTTTTTGATTTTTCCCTTTGCAATAATAAACTCAGAAGTTAAGCAAAGGAGGAAAATTTGATGTTTCCTGAATTGACTTTAAAGATTAGAAATTATGCCGCAAGTATGGGGAGCGGATTTGTTGTGATTGCGGGCTTTTTGCTCGCAATCACTATGGTGTTTGTTATCGTGTTCGCACGCTACAATGGCGTAAAGAACAGCACTTCTTATATTGCAAATGAGGATAAACCTAAGATAGAGTCAACGATTGATGATTCGGGATGCGTTTCATTAGTAATTTCCGATCTTCAATAAGTAATCAATCTTCACCGACAAATACATTCCAAGATGCAATCTCTGTATCACTTATGGTCTTCATAACGAGTTTTGCATTGTCGAGAAGATAGTCGCTGTAGCCCGAAGACCAACCGCGTTTAACCAGTTCCTTGACAATTTCGCCGCTTATCTCTTCAATCACATTGACCTTACCCAGACTTTCTTCTTCTTCGCTCATTTGAGAAAGCTTAATAAGCGGCTTCTGCACGCTACTCAAGGTGGTAAACTCATTCATCGCTCTGAAGCGCCATTTGTAATATGGCATATATCGGCCATTTAGAAGGAACAATGCCGCAGTTATCTTATATATGAATTCTGTTACACAGAAATACGCGGCGCCGATGTCACCACGTTTTATGGAGCGGGAATAATTGAATTGCCCGGTTTTACCCGCCATGGCAAGGTCTGCAGCGACTTTCTTCTTTAAAATATCTTCGGGATAATATCCCGCCCAAACATTTCTTATTTTTGTAAATTCGCCCGAAGGGTCACGGAAAACCTTTCCGTTGACTGCTTCGGCTAAATGCATCTGTGGCGTAGCGAGCCAGTCCTGTGTGGTAACAGGCGCATGTGTCATTCCGGTATGTTCATAATAGAATTCCTCGATGCTGTGAACGCCTACTCTGTGGCGTCTTGCACCGGTCATTATGTTGCTCGGTTCAGCCATTCCGACATCAGCTCTGTGATTTAGTATGAAGTCTTCAACGGGAAGTTCTTCATAAGCCTTCTCGAGATCGTCACCGATCTTTTTCCTTAGCTCTTCAGGAAGCCAGAGACAGAATCCGGGAGCATAGTCGTGATCTCTTGAGATGTAATCGTCGTAACCAAAACATTCGGATGTCTGGCCGACAAGGCCTGCTGCGATCTGATCGGTATATTCAGGGAATTTCTTTTCGAGCATGGGAAGACCATACTCTTCGAAAAACTATTTTACATTAGTTTTATCAAAATCAATTATTTGGAAGCCATCTGCTGGGCCTGAACTGCCGTGATGCAGATAACGCCTGCGAGCTCGTCTACGCTGCAGCCTCTTGAGAGGTCGTTTACGGGAGCTGCAAGACCCTGGAGGAAGCTGTAAGCTTCAGCCTTGCCGATCCTCTGGATGAGCTTATATCCGATGTTTCCGGCCTCAAGGTTAGGGAAGATGAGGACGTTTGCCTGACCTGCAACGGGAGAACCGGGTGCCTTTGAAGCGCCGATCTCAGGGATGATAGCTGCATCGAGCTGCAGCTCGCCGTCTAAGAGGACATCAGGATACTTTTCTTTAGCGATCTTAACAGCCTCAACAACCTTATCTACGAAGGGGTGGTTAGCTGAACCCTTTGTTGAGTGGCAGAGGAATGCGACTTTTGCCTTCTTGCCAATGAGGGCTTCGAAAGAAGCAGCAGATTCAGCGCCGATCTCAGCTAATTCCTCAGGATTCGGATCCTGCATAAGAGCGCAGTCGGCGCAGAGGATGATTCCGTCTTCACCGATGGACTTATCGGGAATATCGAACATGAATGCGATCGATGCGATCTTTCTCTCAGGAGCAGTCTTAATGATCTGGAGAGCGGGTCTCAACATATCTGCTGAAGTGTGGCATGCGCCTGATACAAGACCGTCAGCATCGCCGGATTTAACCATCATGATGCCGAAAGTGAGCTTGTCGTTCGCGATGAGATCCTTTGCCATATCAAAGGTCATGCCTTTCTTGGCTCTGATCTCTGCAAGAAGTGTTGCATATTTATCGATCTCAGTTGACTTTGTGTGATCAAGGATCTGTACGCCTGTTAAGTCAGCGCCAAGTCTTGCAGCTGAACCCATGACTTCCTCTTCGGTTCCGATTATGATCGGCTGTGCAGTCTTCTCGGCTAAAACCTTAGCTGCCGCAAGTATTGTTCTGTCGTCTTCTGATTCGGGAAGAACGATAGTCTTAACGTCGCTTCTTGCTCTCTGCTTGATTGTCTCGATAAAGCTCATATATTTTCTCCTTAAAGATAATCGAATCCTTCAAATCTCGGCTTGCCGGGATATGTCTTGGCCTGCTCTTCGCCCCTTAATACTCTGAGCGCTGCTGCTCTCATGGCTTCGTGCTCGAGCTCGCCCGGGTAGGAAGCTACAGGTGCGATCCAGCCGCATGCTTCCTTAATGCCGTCATAAACGTCCTGGAAACGCATGAGTCCGCCCGTTAAGACGATTCCGTCAACCTCGCCGTGGAGAACGCATGCCATGGAGCCGATCCACTTTGTGATCTGGTAGATCATTGCGTTCCAGATGAGAGTTGCCTTAGCGTCGCCTGCCTCGACAAGATCATGGATAGTATCGGAATTGGATGTGCCGAACCAGGAAGAGAGGCCGCCTGTTGCCATGCAGAGGCTCCTGAGTTCTTCCTTCGTTCTGCTGTCATATAACTTGGTAAGAACGTCTGTGATAGCCATTGTACCCATTCTTGTGGGAGTCATCGGGCCGTCGCCGCCGCTTCCGTCGTTGGCATCGATCATTCTGCCGTGCTGGTGAGCCGTGATCGTGATGCCGCCGTCGATGTGGCAGACGATAAGGTTCATTTCGTTATATTTCCTGCCTACGCTCTTAGCATATTTGTGAGCTGTGGCGCGGAGGTTGAGAGCGTGTGTTGCAGATGTTCTGTATATGCCCTTAACACCCGTGATCCTTGCAACGTCCTGATATTCATCAACAACGATGGGGTCTACCATGAGAAGTCTTCCGCCGAACTCGTCGTGGAACTGCTTTGCCATCTGTACACCGAGCATGCTGGAGTGATAAACGCCGCCCTTTGCCTCGCGGATATCGTTAACAAGCCTGTCATCAACTTCATACGTGCCGCCCTCAATGGGATAGCACGCACCGCCTCTGCCGACGATCGCATCAACGCCCGTAAGGTCGATATTATTGTCGGCCAGCCACTTTCTTACGTATTCCATACGGTAATCAAGCTGGTCGTTGATTGTAGGGAAGTTCTTCAGGATAGCTGAATCGTGGAATACATTGCCTTCGACTACACTTTTCTCGTTCTCGAAAAACTCGACTTTGGTGGAAGTGCTGCCGGGATTAACCACAAAAATGCGGTATATTTTTGAATCTGACATAGTCTTTCCTCATCTATTAATATTATTACGACAGTATACACGCATTTTGTATTAAAAAGAACATATTAAATTTCCACAATTTTTAAGGAAGCGTTAAGGTACAGGCAAGTGGCTATTAATGAAATGTCAGTATTATTTAAGTATAATTGCTTTGAAACCTAAAAGCGGAAGGGATAAATGGATAATATGGAAGACAAAGCTTTACGCAAAGGATTATCGGCAGCTGCTATCATTCTTATCATTATTTGTGCGCTGGTGATGAGCTTCGACAGCACAAACGGGCTCCTTTACGGAGATAGGGCGACTTTATACGGAATTCCGTTCATAGCAGCTGTTGCTATACCGCTTCTTGCAGTTCTCATCGTGCTTACACGCTGCTGCAAGAGCACTGATACAGTTGAAGAGACAATGGCTGCAATTGCATCAAGATATGCACTTTGGGGCTGGTTCTTTATTTTCCCGATCAAATTTGCCTCGGCCGCTCTGGACATCATATGCCCCGAGTTTTACAACGCGCACTTTACAACGATCTATCTTCTTATGAATTCGTTCAATGTAAGTGTCCTGGGATGTCTTGTTCTCGGACTTTCTCTTAAAGCACTCCCTTCTGTAAAGATAGAGAAGAAGAAGCTTACTGTCGGACAGATCCTGATCCTCATAATGATGGTATACGGCCTTGCACAGGTAGGATCCCTTATGGGCATGCCTATTCACCTTGCTCTGTCCTCGGTTACCTTATTTGGCGATGCATCCTCGGAAGATGCACTGAGCAACCTTAAGGACAGCCTTATTATCGGTTCAGATACATTTATCAGAATACTTACAGTAGGTATTTTGCCGGCGATCTTCGAGGAACTCTTATTCAGAAAGTTCATGATCGACCGCACACTCCGTCATGGCGAGTTTATCAGCTGCGCTATGTCAGGCATCATGTTCGGCCTCTGGCACGGCAATTTCCAGCAGTTCTTCTTTGCGTTCTTCCTGGGTGTGCTTTTCGCATTCGTATATATCCGTACAGGTAAGATCATCTATACCATCATCCTTCACGCGAGCCTTAACCTCGTAACGTCTTCTGTCACGATCGAACTGCTCGTTGAGCTGTTAAAGCGCATGGGATTGGACATGAGCACAGGTACTATGAATACGGATATCGATTACGATACTGTGATCAAATCCATTATGCCGCTCATGCTTCTTCTCTTCCTCTGGATCATTATCCTTGCAGGATTCCAGATTGCAGGCTTTGTAATGCTCATCGTAAAACGCAAGAAGTTTAAGCTCATGCCGATAGTAGGCGAGCTCCCGAGAAAGACCATCATCCACACGATGACACACAGCGTAACGATGTGGGTATTCTTCGCTCTCGCGCTTCTCCTGTTCGTGAGAACGTACCTGCCGGATATACTGGCGTTCATATTCAAATAATCAATGGGGTGTCTCAGTTATGAGGCACCCCTTTTTTATGACACGTAGTTTTGGGAGAATATACCATTTTTCTCGAAAATGATGAAAATGGTATATCAAAACGCATTTTTGTAGTCCATTTCTTCAAAAATTTCGTATTTTGGTATACATGAAAGAGGAATGAACTGGACAATCAGGCTTTGGGCTGCTTCTTAACCGCACATATCCTATGTCGACTCCTGATCATCCGGTATCAGGTTCAGAGTGGATCAGTTTTGACCTTTCCAGTCTGATATTGACCCTTGTAATCTGTCTTATTTTGTTTTCGATTGTCTTTTTCATCATATTTAAAGTGAAGAGCGCTGACCGCATAAGAGAACTGGAACATAGCGACGAAGAGTGAAACAAGCGATTCTTAAGAGTATTAAATAAATTAAAAGAGGTTGCCCTTTTGGACAACCTCTTCTATTTAGCAAATCAGTTGATAAGAATTACTTCTTGCACTTCTTAGAAGGCTTTGTGTTAACCTTATCCTTGAGTGCCTTACCAGCCTTGAACTTAGGAGCTGTGCAAGCCTTGATCTTTGTAGCAGCGCCTGTCTGAGGATTACGGCCAGTTCTAGCAGCTCTCTCGGATGTTTCGAATGTACCGAAACCAACGAGCTGAACCTTACCCTTGTTCTGGAGCTCATCAGAAACTACTTCGATGAAAGCCTTAACTGCAGCGTCAGCATCCTTCTTGGAGATGTCAGCCTTAACAGCGATTGCATCAACTAATTCTGTTCTGTTCATTATTAATTCCTCCCTTGGAATATGGGTTAATTACTTTGCCGGAGGGCCTTTCGGCGCCGACAATGTCGATATTATAAAGTTCTTTGACATTAAAAACAAGAGAATTTGAGGCTTTTTGGAAGGATTTTTTCTGAAAAAGCCTTATTTCTAGGGATTTGTAACATTATTACACCCTATTTATAAGGGGTTGACGGGTCTAAAAGCGTGTGATAGTATAATGAACAAATGAACATATGAACAATCATTCATATGTTAAACGGAAGGAGAAACATAAGATGCCGCACAATCATGAGGAACTCTTAAAGCACGTTTCCGCTGATATGCCTTCTGATGAGCTTTTGCAGGATCTGGGCGACCTTTTCAAGGTTTTCGGTGATACGACAAGGATCAAGATAATGTATGCGCTACATGAAGATGAGATGTGTGTATGCGCTATCGCAGACCTTTTGAAAATGACCCAGTCGGCCATTTCCCACCAGTTGAAGGTCCTGAAGGCGGCAAATCTCGTTGCTTCCAGAAGAGAAGGCAAGACGATCTACTACCGTTTGGCAGACGAACATGTCAAATCCATAATCGGCCAGGGTTATGAGCACATCACTGAATGATCCGCCCGTTATAAACACTACTGAGTATTTAAATTAGAAGGAGATATACCTATGAAAAAGACATTTGAGTTGGAAGATCTTGACTGCGCTAACTGCGCCATGAAGATGCAGGAAGCTGTCAAGAAGATCCCGGGTGTTAAGGACTGCGAAGTAAGCTTCATGAAGCAGAAGATGACATTGGAAGCTGATGATGCTGATTTCGACAAGATCGTAAAGCTCGCAGTAAAGGCAATTGCCAAGGTCGAGCCCGACTGCACAGTATTACTTTAATCAAATCGCCGCAGCCTAAAAACTGCGGCTTATTTAAGAGGGTATTAATATGAAGTACAAGCTTACAAAGAAGCAGAAGAAGATGCGCAACAGGATAATAATAGCTATTGCTCTGTTGGCCGTGACCGCTGTGACGCTCCATTTTGTTGAGGTCCCGTGGTGGGCTGAGCTTGTGCTTTATATGATCCCTTATGTCATTGCAGGTTACGATGTCCTCAAGACAGCGTTTATCAATCTTATCCACGGCCAGATCTTCGATGAGAAGTTCCTCATGATGGTTGCGACGGCTGGAGCGATTGCGACCGGCGAGTATCCCGAAGCGACTTTTGTAATGCTCTTCTATCAGATCGGCGAGCTTTTCCAGAGCATCGCGGTCGGAAGATCCAGGAAATCCATCGCAAAGCTTATGGATATCAGACCTGACAGCGCAACAGTCATTCGTGACGGCGCGGAGATCGAAGTATCTCCTGAAGATGTCCAGGTTGGCGAGGTAATAATCGTTAAGCCCGGTGAGAAGATCCCGCTCGATGGTGTCATCATTGAAGGTGAGAGCTCTGTCAACCAGGCTGCTCTTACAGGCGAATCTGCGCCTGTTGATAAGGCTTTGAGCGACAATGTCATTTCCGGTACATTGAATCTTACGGGTGTTATCAAGATCAGGACAACATCGACATTCGGCCAGAGTACCGTATCGAAGATATTAGAGCTCGTCGAGAATGCTTCCGACAAGAAGGCCAAGGTCGAGAATTTCATTACCAAATTTGCAAGATACTATACGCCTGCAGTTGTTATTGCAGCGCTGGTACTTGCTGTAGTACCTCCGTTGTTCCTCGGTATCGGAAGCTGGGATATCTGGAAGGAATGGCTTACGAGAGCCTGTGTATTCCTTGTAGTATCCTGCCCCTGCGCACTTGTCGTATCGGTTCCGCTGTCTTTCTTCGGTGGTATCGGCGGTGCTTCGAAGGACGGTATCCTTATCAAGGGTGCCGGATATATGGAAGTGCTGTCCAAGATCGATACAGTTGTCTTCGATAAGACGGGAACGCTTACAAAAGGCGTATTTGCAGTAGATGATGTACATCCTAATCTGGTCAGCAAGGCTGAGCTCCTGGATATTGCAGCGTGCTGCGAGAGCTTCTCTAGCCACCCTGTAGCACAGTCGATCGTCAGAGCGCATGAGGGACATATCGATAAGACACTTATTGGAGAAGTTACCGAGATTGCCGGAAAGGGCGTAAAGGCTGTAGTTGAAGGCAAAACTTACTATTGCGGCAACGGACAGCTCATGGAGATGTGCGGAGCCGACTGGCACGACTGCCACCTGACGGGAACTATCATCCACATTGCACGCGAAGAAAACGGCGCTTGTGAATATTTAGGTCACATAGTAATCAACGACCAGATCAAGGAAGACTCTGAAGAGGCAATGAAGAGCCTTAAGAATGCAGGCGTTAAGCGTCTTGTAATGCTTACGGGCGACAAGAAGAGCGTTGCTGAGAATGTTGCAAATAAGCTCGGACTTACAGGCTTCTTTGCTGAACTCCTGCCTGCCGATAAAGTATCCAAAGTTGAAGAACTGTTGAAGAACGGCAAAGGCAAGCTGGCGTTTGTCGGTGACGGAATAAACGATGCTCCGGTTCTGATGCGTGCAGACTGCGGAATCGCCATGGGCGCAATGGGTTCAGATGCTGCAATTGAATCTGCGGATGTCGTATTAATGGACGACAAGCCGTCGAAGATCGCAGATGCCATAAAGATCGCGAGAAAGACTATGAGGATCGTCTGGGAGAATATCATTTTCGCGCTCGGCGTAAAGGCTGTAATACTCGTACTCGGCGCACTAGGTATCGCTAACATGTGGCTCGCTGTATTCGGCGACGTAGGCGTCCTCATCATCGCTATCCTCAACGCCATGAGGTGCATGAGAAAACTTAACAGGTAACAATCATGTTCTGGAATAAGATATCGCCCGTATATGATATTTTCGAAAACGTATACAACCGGAAAGTTTATAAGGGCACGGGAATAAAGGTCGCAGAGTTCATAGATGAGAGCGACAACGTTCTTGAATGCGCTTGCGGAACAGGCGCGATAACACAGGAAATCGCCAAGAAGGCTCAAAAGGTATTAGCTACGGATTTTGCAGAGGGAATGCTGAAGCGCGCTTCTAAGAAGTGCAGGAAATACGGCAACGTGTCTTTCAGACAGGAAGACATTACCGATATTAAGAGTGCAGATAACAGCTTTAACAAGGTCGTTGCAGGCAATGTCATTCATCTGCTGCCGGAGCCTGAGAAGGCCTTAAACGAGCTTCTAAGAGTCGTAAGACCGGGCGGCAAAGTGATCATCCCGACATACATAAACATGGCCAGGGATTCGTCCGGATTTGCAGTGAAGTTCATAGAGATGCTTGGAGCTGAATTTAAGCGCCAGTTTGATATCGATTCGTATAAGAAATTCTTTGAGGATAAGGGCTTCAAAGATGTTGAATTCTATGTCGTTGACGGCAGGATGCCCTGCGCCATAGCGGTGATAACAAAGAAATAAAACTGTTGGGTTATAATAGGACCAGACTAGGAAAGAAAAGCAGAGTTTGGTTATGTTTGATCCGAAGACTAACAAGTATCCGTATCCTTTAGAGACAGACCGTCATTACCTTGAGATCCATAAGGACAGGGGTCTGGTCTTTGACGCAAACTATCCATATATCGATAAGTCAGGCTGGTTTAAGTTCAAGCAGAACATGACACGCGTCTTTCTTAATGTGATCGTATTCCCGGTGGCAACGGTCCGTCTTGGACTTAAGATCGAAGGGAGAGAAAACCTCAAAAAACATAAGGACGTTCTTGACGGCGGTGTGATCTCCGTCTGTAATCACGTGCATATGTGGGATTACATTGGTGTCATGAAGGGGATACGCCCCAGAAGGTCCGGCCTTCTTGCATGGGCTCCGAATATAAACGGCGAGAACGGAACGCTTATCCGCATGGTCGGAGGCATTCCAATCCCGGAAAATACCGTGGCAGGGCAGAAGGCTTTCCTTAAGGCCGTAAGCGGACTTCTTGAAGAACACGGGTGGCTTCACATCTATGCTGAGGGCAGCATGTGGGAATACTACAGGCCGATAAGGCCTTTCAAGCGCGGTGCTTCGCTTATTGCGGTCAGCAACGATAAGCCTATAATTCCTTTGGGTTATTCATACCGCGAAGACCGCGAAAAAGATCTCACGATACGTGCAAACAAAGCCGTTTGCGCGCTCGTCGGCATTGATCCTGATAAGAACATTTACGAACCTGAATTTAACGACTCCAAGCGTATCGATTACTATACGGCTGAATATGGTGTCGGATATAAGGGTTCGTGGTAAGGAAAGAGAATGAAATACAGTATTACACACATCAAAGGCGGAACAGACAACTGCTACATCGTATCGAACGGCAAGGAGGCTATCCTTTTCGATACTGCAAGCGCAGCTAATCTTCCGCAGGTTTCAGATGAATGCAGCAAATACGATCTTAAGCTGATCGTATTATCGCACCCGCATTTCGATCACGCTGAGAACGCAGATGTGCTGTCAAAGAAGTTCAATATACCTGTTGCTTACAACGAAGCTGATGACGGTATTTTCGACGACTATAACTCACAGCCTTTGTATTCGTACGGCCTTGTGGGTTTTGTTGTGCTTAAGGCTTCTCTTAAAGTGTTAAGCCAGACGAAGGTGACGCGTCCGGAGAACAAAGTGTTAAGCCAGACGAAGGTGACGCGTCCGGAGAACCGCTTTTTCGTTAAGGAAGGCGATACGCTTGCTGAATACGGATTCCCTGATATCAAGGTGGTGGAACTTCCCGGTCATTCGAAGGGTTCTATCGGCCTTTTGGTAGCTGATGAGGCGGTACTTGTAGGCGATGCTCTCGATAACTGGATAAAGCCCGGAATGGGACATCTCTATACGGATCTCGAAGCAGAGAAAAAGACAGTGGAAAAGATCCGTTCATTCGGTAAACGCACGTATTACTATGGCCACGGTAAACCTACGGAGAAGTTCTGATCATGTACCTGTACCACTATTACGATAAAAGATCCGGTCCTTTTAAGAGCCTTACTGCGCTTTCCAAGGATAAAGCTTTATCTGTTCTCGAAAAGATCAAGTCTGACAGACCGGATTCCCTGACTGCTCAAAGAGATGCGGACTATATCTCCAAACGGATGAACTGCGAGAGGATAGTACGCGAAGAAGCAATGAAAAAAGGCATCATAATGGATATCCCGTCGCCCCATTACATGGTTGTTGAACACAGTCCGTGGCTTTCAACATGGTTCGAAGATCCCGGCGTTATAAAGATCCCGATAGAAGAATTCGATACACGGAAGATGTCATTTACTTATGGTGACTCAATGCCTACGTTCAGCCCGCGTATCAAGGACGGAAAAGAATACAGGAAAAAGGTCTATACCTATGAGGAGATCCTGGACATCATTGACAGATACGGGCTGCCGCAGGATTGGAACGACGACGGTGCACACGGTCCTGAAAGATATATTGAAGTCCAGGTCTGGTGTGACGAGCCTATTAAGAGGTATATGTAACGCAACAGCGCGTTTCTTGTTTTCGCGTAGTGCCACAGACATAATGGAACTATCAAAACAAACGGAGGTAAACCAATTATGGAGACTAAAGACGTTTTAAAGAAGATCCGTGAAGATAACAATCTCACACAGGAAGAATTCGCAGAAAGAGTGCTGGTTACAAGGCAGGCCGTAAGCCGCTGGGAAACAGGCGAGACACAGCCTAACACAGAGACTCTTAAGATCTTATCAAGAGAGTTCAACGTATCGATCAATACGCTCCTCGGAAGCCCCAGACAGCTTTACTGCCAGTGCTGCGGAATGCCGCTTAACGAGGACCTCAACATCAGCAGGGAGCCAAACGGTGATTTCAACGAAGACTACTGCAAATGGTGCTACACAGAAGGCGACTTCGTTTATAAGTCCAAAGATGCCCTTCTCGATTTCCTTGTAGATCACATGCCCAATCCCGAGAACCTTGGCGACAGTGAAAGACGCGCCCAATATGACGGGTGGCTGTCACAGCTCAAGCACTGGAAGTAAGTCCGGTTACAACAGAAGATAGCTGGCATCTCCTCTCTGATATAATGTTTGAAATCAGCAGAGGAGATGTTTTTTATGCGTATTGGAATCATCGGTTACGGAAGCATGGGCAAGATGCTGCTCTGGAAGTTCTCAGAAGCAGGAAACATAGGTAAACAGGACCTTTTTGTATCCAACAGGACTGAATCAAAGCTTGAAGAGGCAAAGGGCATAGCAAATGCGGTAAGCAGCAAAGAATTAGCCTCCTTGTGCGATATCGTCTTTGTCTGTGTTCGCCCTGTCGATCTTAAGGCTGTGTTTGAAGACATAAAGGATTCGATAAATCCCAATGCTCTGCTCGTTTCCCTGAACGGCAGCGTTTCCTTCGAAACGATCCGCAAGGTAATAGATATTAAGACCGCCAAGGTCATTCCCAGCCTTACTGCTGAGATCGGAAGGTCCCAGACACTTGTTTGTTTTGATGAGCGAGTCAGCGATAAGACTGCTCTCAAGGGCCTTTTGAGCTGTATTGGCGATGTAATCGAACTGCCCGAAAATGAGATGGGTATGGGTTCCGAGCTCGTAAGCTGCATGCCGGGCTTTATCGCATCGATCTTTGATGTCATCTGCAAGTCCGCAGAAGACCACACAACCATTCCCAAAGACCAGATAGTAAAGATGGTCCTCAGCACAATGAGCGCGACAGGTGACCTCATGCTGCAGAAGGACATGTCATTTGAAGACGTTGTTACCAGAGTCGCTACAAAGGGCGGCATTACCGAAGAAGGCACAAAGGTCGTATATGAGGGGTTCCCTGGGACTGCAGATCTTCTTTTCGCGAAGACCCTCGAGAAAAGGCGCCTGACGACGGAGATTGCAGAGAAGAACTTCTAATAGTAAAATTTCTTTGGTAATAAGGGAGGAATAAAAATGGCTGTACTATGCTCGAATTGTTCGGGTAGGCTTATTTTTAATCCGGCTTCTCAGCAACTGGAGTGTGCCGCGTGCGGAAGTAAGTTCTATCCTGAAGATGTTAAGGATATCAATGCCGATATCCATTCAAAGTATTACGATACGAGGGTATATACCTGCGCTCACTGCGGCGCGGAGATCATTACAAGTGATACGGAAGTATCTACTTTCTGCGTCTACTGCGGCAACCCGTCTATCAATTTCACCAGGATCGCAAAAGAATGCAGACCTGACGGCATCGTTCCGTTCAAGATAACAAAGGAACAGGCGATAGAGAACGTCAAGCTCAAGTTCCAGAAGAATCCGATCATTCCCAAGGAAGTTAAAAAGCCGTTCCTGAGAATTTCAGGGGAATCTATGTCCCTTACTGGGTTATAAATGCGAGATTTACGGAAACCGATTATCTGAGCGGAATGGTAAAGAACAACAAACACGACGAGAAAAGGTATTATCAGAGAGCCGGAAACTGCAATTTTGCAAACGTCCCGATCGATGGATCGAGCATCCTGAATGATGAAGTCAGCATGAAGCTCGAACCCTTCATCTTCAACGATGCCAAGGACTTCGATGAGGATTATCTCAACGGTTTTTACTCCAACACGTCAGACATGACTTATGCCGAACTGCGTGAATCGGCTGCAAACAGATGCCACAAGCTGTTTCTGGATGAGACGCTTACTACGATCCCCGGAAATAAGCCGAAGCTGGAAAGCCTTATACAATACTTGTTAACGGACAGACAGGAAAGGTCGTCGGAACGATGCCCTGGGAGGAAAAGAGGATATATGGCATAGCGTGGAGCCTGTTCTTCTTCTTCCTTACTATTCTGGGCACTGGTTTTGTGTGCATTGCATTGAATTTCTTATTGCTGTCAGGGCTCTTCAATCATATTATTGCCGCTGTGATCGCAGTCGGTACGGCTCTGCTGGTGCCGGGAATCGTCGGAATCAACAAGATAGTAAAGAATCTGAGGCTTACCCAGTCGGATGCTATCTTCAAGTATGTTAAGAAAAGGCAGGCATAATATGGGAAATCTTGATTTGTTATTAAATGAACAGACATTTATCGTTGCCATAATCTCTATTGTTTTATTCATTGTGTCCTGCGCGGGAATAGCGATATTCATCACATACAGGATATTGAAAAAATACATTGATTTCGGTGATGTTGTCTGCAGCATTCACCAGTACTCAAGTAACGGTATTAAATATACTGTCAACCGTGATAATGTCCTGCTTTACGAGAAGAACGACTACATGCTTGTCCATGGCGATAATCCTTACGAGAACCTCGAAAGGTCCATTCCTGACCAGCTTCTGAAAAATGCGGGGAAAACGGTGGACAACGGCTGAAACTGTCCCATTAATCGCTTTGAATTTACCTCATAAAACCGTAAAATTAGTGCATAAAGGTTTTTGAGGTATAAGCATGATCAGGTTTAAGACATATAGTGTAATAAGGCCGGTCTCACGCGAGGTAATTGAGGATGCATATGGCGACCTTAACGGCAGGGATATCATCTTTGTCGCGCCTGAATTTGCCAAGGCGCAGGTCGAACGCGAGGTTTTAGGTTTTAAGGAGTCCCGCTCTGAAGGCGAGGGCTATATTGATACGGGTGACGGCATTATCAATCTGTCAGCTTCGCTCGTATCCGGTGACGTTATCAGCTTCAGGAAGCTTGCCGGCAATATCTTAGACGACCTCGGCACCAATTATGTCGCCGAAGGCGGCGAGATCATGCTGCGCAATGCGATCTATAACATCCTTGCCAATAACAAGGCAAAGCTTAAGGCATTCGGCACGCTGTCGTCCAGGATAGACTATATCAACATGATGATCGCCCTCTTAGGCGACTTCTCCCGTTATGGCGTAGGAATTGATGATATCGGTGAAGCTATCAAGGCTGTTGATAATGCTTCATCCACTGTGGCTTTTGTAAATAAGCTCAAGGATCTCCATCTGATAATGGGTGAGCTCGAGCAGATGAACGATAAGTATGGCTTAAACCTCCTAAGGGAGCCTATTGCGCTTGCTTGTGATAAGTTGTCTTCAATAGATCCTTCGAAGCTCTCATCCAGAAGAGCAAGCGGACTTTCTGCTCTTTTGAAGTCCAAGGTTGTTTTCATCGGTTTTGGCGCTACGCGTATGCTGACTCCCAAGGAGATCAGGCTGATCTCGCTTTTATCTGATCTCGGCTGCGATATCGAATTCAATGTTATTTCCGGTGATGCAGGATCTTCATTCTCGTCTGTATACAAGGCCGGTGAGGATTTCACTGGCATGCTCGAAGCGCTTGGCGCTGCAGGATCAGAGCTTAAGATCAGGAATCAGGGTGATGTGTTAAGCATTATCGTTAAGGGCTTTGCGACAGATTCCAGACCTGAAGGAATTGAATGTAAAGGTGAGGTCAGGCTGGCTGAACTCTCCGGCCTTGATGACAGAGTCGGATATATCTTCAACGAAGTTATCAGCCTTACAAGAGACCAGGGCTACAGATACCGTGATATCAGGATCGTATGCTGCAACGAAGACATAACGAACAGGATGAGGAGCACTGCTGAGCTCTACGGATTAGACGTCTTTATCGACCGGAAGATCGCGCTGGGAGGCACAGTCGTTCCTTACATGATGCAGATCATATTAGAGCTCCCCAGAGCAGGCTTTACGTTAGAACTCATTATGAAGGCTATGCGCTCAGGTATGCTCAGGATCCCGCCTTATATTGCTGACGGCTTTGAGAATTATTGCTATGCCAGGAATATCACTGACAGTGTAAGGCTCTTTGATGAGAATGCCTATATTGATCCTGATGACGGTGAGCACAGGCGGAAGCGCGGCTTCTGGATCCTTGAAGGCACCGTTCCGGGCGTTAAGGAAGGCTTTGTCGACAGTGGCAGGTTCTTTTACGAATATGTTGTCGTAAGAACGCTCATTCCTCTTAAGAAAGCCTGCGAATCCATTTATTCCGAGAAGACTTTGTCCGGCAAGGCCAGAAAGAGTCTGGAATTCTTTAATGGCATGAGAGGCTTTATTGAGCCTTTGCGAGATGAGTTTATTGCAAGAGGCGATGATGCAGCCGCAGTAGCTCTCGTAAGAGGCTACGATGAGCTCATAAGCCTTCTTATGTGCTCCACACATGAGATGAATGACTGTGAGATAAGCCAGAAGGATTTCCTTTCCATGATCAGGACTGACATGAGGAACAGGACAGAAGGAACGATTCCTCTGAAGGTCGATTCGATAGAGATAACGACTCCTGAGCATGCTTTTGTTACGCCATGCAAGATCTTGTTTATTGTAGGTGCGCAGAAGGATAATTTCCCTTACGTCAGAATGAGGGAAGGTCTCCTTAGCGGCATTGAGCTTAAGAATCTTTCATCTGCAACTGACAGCATCGAACTTCCGGATAAGGACCAGAACAAGATGAGGGAAGAGTTTGTCACATGTTGCCTCCTTTTAGGTTCAGCAACAGACAGACTCTACATGGTCCATGAATACGGCAAGCCGAAGAGCCGTGTCTTCGAATATCTGGAAGGCTTTGCAGGTGAATATCACATCGTAAATACATTTAAGAACCCGATCGCCGGTGAAGCGGTCAAGTTCAGACATGATCTTGAGAAGGACACGATCCCTCAGGATGTAATGAGCAGGCTGCTTACGGTAAGAAGAGAAGATGGTACAAGCGGGAAAGCAATCTATGCAAGCGTTTCTTCAATAGAGAGCTTCAGGGAATGCGCTTTCCAGTATATGCTCAAGAACCAGCTTAAGATCGGACCCAGAGAAGATAACACGAAGATCCAGGCAAATTCCTTCGGAAGCCTTATCCACGGCATGTTTGAAGAAGCTTACAGGGCACTGCGCGACGCGAGCGGCAGAGATCCTGAGAAGTTCAAGACCATTGCAAACCTGTTGCTCGGGAACGAAGAAAAATACAATGAGTTTGCAGATATATGCCTGAGAAGTGCAGCTTCAGAGAGAGCCATGTTCGGTTCTGTCGATAAGGAAGGCCATCCTGTTGACAAGGTTTTCGAGATGGATACTTATGCCAAGCTCAGAAGAATGTTTACAAAGATGTTCAGAGGCGTGCTCACTGATTCTGTTGAGACAGGCTTTGTTCCTGAAGGAATCGAGGAGAAGATCGGCGGTGCTGATCTGGTGCTTGATATTCCTTACGAAGGCGTGGATCTGAAGTTTACAGGATATATAGACAGGTTCGATATCAAAAAGGATGAATCAGGCAAGGTCCATTTGAGGACTATCGATTATAAGAGCTTTGAGAAAGACGTCGACGCTGCATCGCTCATCAACGGCACGCAGATCCAGCTGCCGACATATTCAGGAGCGATCCTTGATAAGTATTCCAAAGAAGGCGAAGCCGTGATCGATGATTACGGTTATGTCCAGGTAGGACTTAAGGCAAGTGATAAGGGCGAGCCTCTTACATGCGTTCCGAAGCTTTCAGGATACGATGAGGCGGCAATGAATATCGCCATTGATTATTCGAAGCACATCATTAAGGAAAGCGTCGATCAGATAACATCAGGCAAGGCAGATGCCCTGACGGCTGAGCCTAAGCTCAAGCTCTGCAATTACTGCAGTTACAAGGGTTACTGCGGCAACGATCCTGCGAGCCCCAAGTACAGGAAGCAGCCTGATCTCGGAAGCACAGGAAAATACGGAAAGATGGTATCTGACTGTGAGAAGTTTGCCGAGCCTACAAAGACAGGAAAATCCAGGAAAGATCCGGGATACGATGAAGTCACCAAGAAGATCGGTGCCGATAAGAGCATGAAGAAGTCCGACAGGATCGCTATCCTCGGCATGAAAGACATTCTTGAAGGTACTGATGAGAAGGGAAAGGAGGAATAAGTTATGAAGTTCTCTGCTGAACAGGAAAAGATAATCAACGCGGAACTTGGTAACAACCTCGTTTCCGCATCCGCAGGATCAGGTAAGACGACCGTCCTTACTGCAAGGATCGGCGATGAAGTAATGAGCGGCAGGCTTTCTGTTGACAATATGCTCGTCGTAACGTTTACGGAAGATGCAGCCGCGCATATGGCTGACAAGATCGAAGAGAAGTTAAGGAGCCTTCGAAATGAGGCTGTCTTTAATGGTGACAATGAGATGGCTGCAAGGCTCTCGACGCAGATAGATCTCCTTCCTAATGCTTATATTCAGACGATGCACGGATTCTGCTCACGCGTTATCAAGGAGAAGGGATATCTTCTTGAAGACGGCCCGATGGCTGATTTTACGGATCCTTCATGCAGGATCTTAAGCGACAGCGAGCAGGGCGTACTGCTTCAGACTGCAGTTGAATATGCATTCAAGGGCATGTATGAAGATTGCGGATCTGAAGACGATAACTTCATTAAGTTCACCAGAAGATTTGGTGACGGAAGAAGCGATGATTCTCTTGCAGGCATTGTTACAAGCACATATAAGACCTTGAGAAGTTTGCCTGATTATCTTGATGTCTGTGAGGATTTTGTAGCTGACAGGGAAGAACGCGACAGCAAAGACCAGATCATGTATTTCGAAGGGGAGAATGATATCCCGCGTGTTATCACCGAATATCTTGCCAGTGTCAAAGCCATGATCGAAGATCCTGATTTTGATTCCGTTCTTGCAGATCACGAGACATACCAGATCGTTGAAGAGTATTCAAACGATGAATTCATATGCCTCGTAAAGAGCAGGATAGATAACGTAATTGAGCACTACAAGACCCACAAAGGTGCTGATTTCTTCAGTGTGCTCATTCCGCTCAAGGAACTTGGCGAGCTTAAGTTTAAGACCATTTTCAGAGGCGCCGACCTTAAGGGCGACGATAAGCCTTTGCTTGCGATCGTTACTTTAAGGCATTTCCTGACACCTGATAAGTGGGCTGATTCCAAATACGATAACCCCTACGATCTTCCTGAGGAGATAAGCAGCCTTATCGGCTTTACCGAAGAGCAGATCCTCGCGAATCAGAAAGAGGGAACCAAAGCATGCAGGGCATTTGTCGATCTTTTGAAGAAGACTGACGAATACTATGCAAAGGTCAAGAATAACATGCACGGCATGGATTATTCAGACCTTGAGCACACTGCTTATGAGATCTTAAAGACTGATGAAGCGTCCTCATTCTACCGTGAGAAGTTTACCGAGATTTTTGTCGATGAGTATCAGGACAATACGAGACTTCAGGATAAGATAATCGAGAAATTTGAGCGCCCTGACGGCAACGTCTTCCGCGTAGGCGATATCAAGCAGAGTATCTACAAATTCCGTTTTGCGGATCCCAAGATATTCGGAACGAGAATGAAGGAAATCGCATCCGGAGAGCAGAAGGGAAAGGTTCATTACTTAAGGGAAAATCACAGAAGCACCTGTGAAGTCCTTGCGTTTGCGAACTATATCTTCAACCAGATAATGAGCGAAGAAGCATCCGAGATCGAATATGACTTAAGCCAGCGTCTGAGCAAAGCTGACGAGACTCCTCATGGCCCGGTTCCGAGGATAATCGTTACTGACAGTGCTGTTCCTGAAGAAGACGACGGCGATAAGACAAAGCCTGAGAGAAGGGCGGTCTTTGCAGCTGTCGAGAGCGAAGTCAGAAGGTATCTTGAAGATTGCACCAGGGTTGACGGAAGCAAGACTGAGTTTAAGGATATCTGCATTCTTACAGCCTCAAATAACCAGGCTGAATCCATAGCCAGATATCTTAACGGATGCACGCTGAAAGACGGCAGGAAGATCGAAGCCTCAGGAAGGTTCACGACTGATGTTTTCGAAGACCTGGATATTCACAGGCTGATCAACTTCCTCATATGCCTCGGCAACGAATACAGGGATGAATATCTTGCAGGAGTAATGCTCTCGAATTACAAGTTCTCGAATTTTACAGTCGCTGAGCTTGCAGATATTCAGGCATTTATCCATGAGCTTGAAGGCTATTCGATCGATAAGGAGCCTCTGATGTTAAGGCTCAGGATCTTTTCTGAGAAGAGCAGCAGCGATCTTGCCTTAAGGGTAAGGAGCTTCATCGATGTTTTCGACAGGATAAGAATGAGTTCGATGGTATCCGATATCGATGACATCATCGAAATGATCTACCGCGAGACCGGCATCAAGGCTACTTTGGAGGCAAGAGAAGGCGACAGCAGCAAGTTCGACGTCTTCAAGGACTGGCTGTCAGAGAGCTTCAAATTAAGGGGTTCTGACCTCTCAGGCATAGCAGATGAGCTTGAGCAGATGAAGATCCAGATAAAGAAGGCTGACATCGAAGTAACAGATGCTAACAAGAATAAGATCACCACAATGACCGTCCATAAGAGTAAGGGTCTTGAATTCCCGTTCGTTATCCTTGTTGCGACAGGCGGAATGGACGAGAGGAAGGACACGCTCGCAAGCATAATGTTCGACCGTGACGACGGCTTCATTACTGAGGATTTCAATTTTGAAGACATCACGAGATCTCATTCTTTCGAGCAGTATATCTACAAGATGAAGATGAGATTAGAGAGTAATGCCGAGACATGCAGGCTTTTGTATGTTGCGCTTACCCGTGCGGAAGAGAACCTCTCAATAATCACGAGCTGCGATATTGACGACAAGTCCAAGATGAGCCCTATGCGAAAAGCTTTTACTCAGGCAATCGGATATAAGGGACAGCAGTTCGATAAGAGGCACTGGCTCGCAGGAGACATGAAGCTGCCGTATTGCCTTTTCAGTGCTCTTGCAAGAAGCGCTGACGGTGCAAAGTTAAGAGAGATCGCTGAATCAGGTGATCTTAAAGGCAGTAATACGATTGCATTTAAAGACCTTGACGGCAATGAAGCTAAGGGCTTTGAAGTTAGCGTCATTACGGCTGATATGACGACTGAACTTTACAAGGCTCAAAAGATTCAGGCCCAGCAAAATGCTGAAGCGGAAAGAGAAGCAGAGACCGATAAGGCTGCCCCTGAATTCGATTCCGACGGCAAGCTAATTTTCCCGGATTATAAATATCAGGAGAGTGTAAGCATTCCGTTCAAGGTATCCGTAACAGGCATATCGGGTGACAGGAAGCCTTCCGACACTACGCACGTTGATCTTGAGATCAGGAGCGTCGATGATTTTGAGAGCCCCGGCATATCCATGCTGACAGCAGCTGCCAAGGGTACGATACTCCACAGGATAATGAGATTCATTGATCTTGAGGGCATCAGGACAGGAAATATCTCATTTGAGGATGAGATCGAATCGCTTATTAGCGAAGGTTATCTGAATATCTGCTCTGCTGATAACGCCAGAGAAGTTGCTGCACTCTTTAAAGACGGCATAATGGCTTTTTGTTTAAGCGACAGATGCGAAGGCATTGTCAGGAGCTTTGAAGAAGGCACGGCCCGCTCGGAAAAGCCTATTGTTTTCGCGGTATACATCGAAGGCAAAGAAGGAGATTCGGCTCTTGTTCAGGGTATTATCGACCTGATATATAAGACGGATGAAGGATATACGATCCTGGACTATAAGACTGACCGCCTGGAAGGCGCAGATGCTGATGAACGTGCAAAGGAAGCAATTGAGAGGCACAGCCTGCAGCTTAACAGCTATGCTGCCGCATGCGAAGAGGAGGGCCTGAAGGTCGCCCATAAGCTGCTCTATCTTGTCCGTTACGGGGAGTTTGTCGAGGTTTAAATTCCTGAACGCTTCTTTCCTGCATCCCTTTTGCGGATGGCACGGAAGAAATCGAGCATCATCTGGGAGCATTCCTTCTCCATGATGCCGCCTTCGAATTCAACTTTGTGATTGTGGCCGTGTGACACTTCGAAAATATCATTGCAGGATACTACGGCGCCGCTCTTGGGTTCGTATGCGCCGAAATACACTTTGCGGATCCTGGACTGGATAATGGCGCCTGAGCACATAGTGCAGGGCTCTAAGGTAACATACATGTCCATGTCTTCAAGACGCCAGTCGCCCAGTTTTCTGCATGCCTTATCTATTGCGATGACTTCGGCATGGGCTATGGCATTGCCTCTGGTAAGGCGGAGGTTGTGGGCTCTGACAAAGACCTTGCCGTCCTTGACTATGACGCAGCCGATGGGGCATTCGCCGAGATCAATGGCCTTTTCTGCCTCTTTGATGGCTTCGAGCATGAAGCGTTCCTTATCGGAGGAAGGCTTAAAGTCAGGATATAACTTGGATCTGGTCCTTGGCACTGAGAATACCTCGCTTGTTATCTTCTGGGTCTGATAATACAGACGCGGTGCGGAAAGTGTCAAGGACATATAATTTATGCTTGACGATATACCATTAGCATATTATAATTTACGATTGCTATAAGTAGAACTATGCCTACACAGAGGGAATGCCGTATTTACGGCCCGTTTTCAACATTATCCCTGAGATATAGTCGGCGCCAAGTTTGCTTAAAGCGCATACTTCAGAATAAAGGACGATTTTTTAATGGCAACTAAACAAGGTATGTGCAAGAACTGCGGTTCGCTCGTTATGTTTGATGACAGAGACGAACTTTGCGAGTGCGTATTCTGTAATTGCGTTTTCCCTGCGGAAGAAGCAGCGAAGATTCTTGAGAATCCTGACGGATATGAATTCAAGAATGAGAAATTTGAGAAGAATACACAGGCTGGCGCTAAGCACTATTATTCAAATCCCGTTATGCCGGACGTTGTTGAGAAGGCAGTTCAGAGGGAGAAGACATCCAAGTCACAGCAGGCAGAAGCTGCTCTTAAGCTTAAGCCGAGCGAATTTGAGATCTCTCCTAATGATGTAAAGGCTCCTACTAAGCTCGTTATCGGCATGATCGCAGGTATCGTTCTCATCATCGGAATCATTGTTGCAATTGCGCTTCCGCTTTACATGTCACGTAAGGCTCTGCGCGCTGATCTCTCAGCAGACATCAACAAGATCTTCGAGAAGACAGAACCTGATACAGTATCTTACGACGAATTTGATTACAAGCAGTTCAACATTTATGGTCTTTCCTGCCAGTATATAAAGCTCGGTCTTTCCGGCGATATCACTGATGAGCAGGCAAAGGCTCTTTACGACAACTACTCTGCTCTCCGTGCAGAGAAGCGTGGATTCGCAAATGACGATGTTGAGATGTATATCTACACACCTGACACGATCTATTTTGCTTCCAAGGACGGCGTTAAGAAGGATGCTCAGCCTACTGTTGAGATCTTAGAACCTACTGAAACAAGCAAGTAATCTTTTCCGGCCGTTTACGACGGTTAAGTTTAGTTTGACAGTTAACAATTGACGATCTATGAGGTTATCTATCAATGACAGATTTTGAGAAAGCACTGGCACAGGCAAAGAAATTTGCAGAGAAGAACGAGAATCAGATCACAGAGACAGAATTCGAAGCGATCACTGATTCATATAAGATCGAACCCGATGAGATGATCAATCTCAGAGCAGAGCTCGAGAACGGCGGCGTTAAGATCAGCGATCCTGACCTTGATAACGACGATACAGATTTAGATACTGACGGCGAAGACGCAAACGTAGTAGACGACTCGGTCAAGATGTATCTCAAGGAAATCGGTAAGATCGAACTTCTTGATGCAGAACAGGAAAAAGAGATCGCGCAGAGAATGGCTAAGGGTGATGAGGAAGCAAAGGTCCTCCTTATCAACTCCAACTTGAGACTCGTTGTATCTATCGCAAAGAAGTACATGAACCGCGGCCTCTCACTCCTTGACCTCATTCAGGAGGGTAACATCGGTCTTATCAAGGCTGTTGATAAGTTCGATTACACAAAGGGATTCAAGTTCTCCACATATGCTACATGGTGGATCCGTCAGGCTATCACCAGAGCTATCGCTGACCAGGCAAGAACGATCAGAATCCCCGTTCACATGGTTGAGACAATTAATAAGCTTACAAGAGTTCAGCGCCAGCTCGTTCAGGATTTAGGCAGAGAGCCTACAACAGAAGAGCTTGCTGAAGCTATGGGCATGGAAGTGGCAAAGATCAGAGAGATCCAGAAGATCTCACAGGATCCTATCTCCATCGATAAGCCGGTAGGTGAGGAAGAGGACAGCCACCTGGTTGACTTCATCTCCAACGATGAGCTTGCTGCACCTGAGGAAGAGGTTGCAAGGATCCTTTTGAAGGAAGACCTTATCCAGGCTCTCAACGGCTTAACAGACAGGGAAAGACGAGTTATCGAATTAAGATTCGGCCTTAAGGACGGCGTTCCGATGACACTCGAGCAGGTTGGTAAGAAGCTCGGCGTTACTCGTGAGCGTATCAGACAGATCGAGGCAAAAGCAATCAGAAAGCTCAACAGATCGCCTAAGTCAAAGAAGCTCGAAGGTTATTCCGACTGATAAGCCTGTCAGCTTAAGTAACCTTCCTTTTCGGGGATAATTAATAGTGGCAGACCGAAGACGATATTCATTTTACAGAGGATTATTTACAGGGGACGTTTTGAATTTTTCGAAGCGTTCCCCTTTTGTCAAGGAGATCATGTTCGAGAGGATCTATCCTTCGAAGATAATCCTTCCGATGAAGATGCACTACGGCGTCCCTGCGATCCCTGCGGTTAATGTCGGTGATTATGTAAGGATCGGCCAGTGCGTAGGTGTTCCGGAGAAAGGTTCATTCTCAGTTCCGGTTCACAGCGGCATCTCCGGAAAGGTATCCGATATCTCTGAGATAGTACTCCCCAACGGCATTATTACGCCTGCGGTTACCATCGTAAATGACATGAAGCGTACAAGGCTTGATTCGGTAAAGCCCAGATCGGGCTTTAAGATCAGTGCCACCGAGACGATAGGCATCATAAGAGCTGCAGGCATCTGCGGCATGGGCGGTGAGGGTATTCCGACTTCCGCAAAGCTCAGCAGAGCAAGAACTGAAGCCGTTAAGGAATTCCTCGTAAACTGCCTTCAGAGTGAGCCTTATTCCACATGTGACCTCGTGGCCATTACGGAATATCCCGATTATGTAGTCCTTGGTTCATGCGCATGTGCAAGAGCCGTAGGAGCATCGAAGCTGGTTTTCCTCATTTCGGAGAATCGAAAAGAGCAGAGGAAGGCCCTTGCCAATTCAATAGATAAGATCAAGGACGACTTTAAAGACCTTGAATTTGATATCAAGCTCTTCAGGGAGCGTTTCCCGCAGGGCTATTACAGACTTGTCGCCAGAGCTTTATATGGTAAGAATCTTTCGCTCGGCGAGACGCTCGAAAAGTCCTGCCACGCAGTTCTTTTCAACTGCTCCACAATGCTCGCATGCTGGGAAGCCTTATCTGACAACATCCCGATGATGAGCAGGATCGTTTCCGTAACCGGAGACGCTTCAGGCGGACATAATATGCTTGTACCGGTCGGAACGCCTGTGTCAGAGATCCTGGCTAATGCCCAGGACATCAAGAACGGCAGCGACAGGATCGTATGGGGCAACTGCCTTACAGGAATCGAGATAAGAGATCCCGAGCATACACCTATCGTTAAGACGACATCGGTTATCTCCGTTATCAGAAGGGCTGAGGTTCCGAAGACGCCTTGTATCCATTGCGGCCTTTGCTCCGAATGCTGCCCTATGAACCTCTCGCCGAATACTATCTATGAGATGCTCAATCAGGGCTTAAGACAGAAGGCCTCAGAGGAAGGCGCAAGAGAATGCATTGCCTGCGGTTCATGCTCTTATGTATGCCCTGCGGGTATTAATCTTACGACCTCCATCGCAAGCTTTGCGGGTGAGGGAAGGATCATTGAAGTTAACTCGCTCCTGGATAACAGCAGCGCGGGAGACAGGATGTTTGAGGATTATGTGGCATCTTACGTCGGAGAGACATCGCTTCTTGAAGATTATTCTGACGGAAACGAGAATATCAGTAAGAAGTCTCCGGATTCCATCACACTTCCTTTCGAGAGGGATAAAGAAGTATGAGTAGTGATAATAAACAGCTTGCACCCTTTATCCATACGGAGAAGAACGCTCCGTATATCTATATCACGATCCTTGTATCGCTCGTGCCTTGTATCGTGTGCGGCGTTTTCTATTACGGCCTCAGAGCATTGATCCTTATCCTGTTCTGCATGGCTGCATTTGTTATGGTGGATACTTTCTGCAAGAGATTTACGGGAAGAAGATCAGGCGGGGATTACTTTGATGTAAGTTCGCTCGTAGAGGGACTTCTTATCGCTCTTATGCTTCCGCCGGACACGACTCTTATCACTGCTCTTGCTGCAGTGTTGTTCGCGTCGATCGTTACCAAGCAGGTTTTCGGAGGCGCAGGAAGCAACATCGTAAATCCGGCTTGCGCCGGCAGACTGTTTGTTGAGCTTGTTATGCCTGCAGCAACACAGGGCCTGTCCTATGGTGAAGACAATTCAAGGCTGCAGCTTATGAGCCTGATCGTTCAGAAGAAACCCGGCGCGCTGCCTGACCTTACGCAGTTATCTTTTACCGAGCTTATCAGCGGCAACTATCCCGGCATGATCGGCACCGCATGCTTTGCATGCATTTTGGCAGGCGGACTGTTCCTTACACTTAAGGGAACGATGAGACTTTATTCGCCCGTCTCATACATAACCACGCTTCTGGTACTTTATCCGATCGCTGCCATTTTTGAGACGAGATCATTCAGCTTTGACGGCATGGTTGTTTATATCATGTCTTCAGGTGCGATATTCGTTGCGGTATTCCTTTTGGGAGACCTGACAACGATGCCTTCAAGATTTGCCCCGGGCGTTTTCGCGGGCATTGTATGCGCCGTCCTGACGCTTATAACAAAGCCTTTCTTAGCGCCCATGGTATCGCTCCTGGCACCTGTCATGGCTGTTAATTTCCTCTCATTCGTATTGGACTTCTTCTCGAAAACACTTTCCAGAAGAAAGATCCGTTCAAGGGAGGTGGATGTATCATGATGACGCATACCCAGCTTAAGCAGCTTATAACTGAAGCCGTACTCCTTCTGGTACTTGGTATTGCTCTTGTTATCGGAGGCTATTTTATATCTTCCGAGAATGCGAATAAGCGTATGCAGAGCTTGTATCAGACAAGGTTCGAACCAGTTATGAAGTCAGCTTCATATGAGAAGGTTACGAGCAAGGCTTTGAATGGTTTCCCTGAGATAAAGGGTGTTTATATCGGATATAACAGCACGGGAGCTGCAGAAGGCTATGTTATCGATCTTACCGTTAAATCCTTATACGGTAAGGATCTGAGCATGCTCGTGGCGCTCGACTATGAGAGCACCAGGATCACGGGTCTTGCGCTTGAACCGAGCGATGACGAGAATGCTTTCTATATCAGTAAGAGTGATATGGAGAAGATATCGGATAAGCTGATTGGAAAACAGATCCCGATCGCTTTCGTTAAGGAAGAGAAGAAGGATGATAAGAAGTCCGACAAGATCATCGTTCCGGGCTTAAATGACGGTGTTTACTATGCACAGCGCCTCTATGACGACAGAAACCGCTATATCGACTATGTCGAGATGGAGGTAAAGAACGGTATCATCACAAGAGTCAACTGGGATGCTTTCAGTACTGATAAGACCAACCAGGACAGAAGTGAAGCTGCATTGAAGGGCGCTTACGTTGTTAGCGGTCTGGACTGGGCTACACAGTCTTATAACATCTGCCACGCGCTCCTCGAGTGCCAGGATCCCGACAGACTTGCGATGAAGTCTGACGGTACAACGGATATCGTTAAGGGCGTTACATGCGATATCAGACCCTTTGTCGAGCTTACGATGGAGTGCATTGCAAACTCGCGCGCAAACTACGATAAGCAAAAGTACATGATCGGTCTGGACATGATCTTGCTGCATCTTTATCAGAAGGACGCTGAGGACCTGGAATACATAAACGATGACGGACATATCGTATTCTCTTTCGAGAAAACACCCGAAATCTATACTGTTTATAACGAAGATAATGTTGCCATAGGTTATATGGGCGTTATGGAGATCGAAGCGAAGATCAGAGGCATAACGATTCCTAATTATGTCGACAACACAGGTACACAGACAGGAAACAATCAGAACGGTAACCAGGGTTCCGGTGTTGTTGAATATGACGGCGCTGAAGACGGATTGAATTCCGGCGGTTCAACGGATGACCAGATCTTTACGGAGAGCTTGGATGACCTCCCGATGACCGAGATGGCTTCTTTTATCGAACCTCTCTCTGACCGCTACGATCAGACCAGAACTGTAGTTAAGGCATGTAACACCTGTTACAAATTCCTCAAGGAATATCTGAACTGGAAGGTAACGTAATGGGACTGTTTACTGATAAATACAATACGCCGTTTGATAACGAGCAGACGAGAAGACCTGCGGAAGAGAAGCTTACCGCAGCTCATGTAAGACCTGCAAGATACCTTTCCACAAGAGCCTCATTGCTCCTTGGCTATACGATGGTCTCGCTCTGCCTGGAGTTCATGATCCCCGGAAATGTTATCTGGTGGCCGATCGCATGCTCTTTTGTATGCCTTCTTGCATGGGCTGTTACATTGAGATTCTTTATGCCGAGAAATCTCTCTGTGATCACGTTTGCTTTCGTTCTGGCGCTCTTTGCGGCAGCTGGCGAGTTCTCTTACATGTTTGGCCTGTGCGCGCCCTACGCGGTCGCAGGATTCATTCCTATGGCTATCGGAATAATGTCCGTCGCAAGATTTAAGGATGACGATAACGACAAGTTCACCAGACCTTATTTCGGAAGCGAAGTTATGCTCCCTTACGGCATAGCGGTGGCATGCACGGCATTCGGTTCGCTCATGTCTTTTGTTTTCGAAAAGCGTTTCCTCTTCGTATCCCTCTTAGCATCAGTAATGTTCCTTATCCTCATGAGCTGGGTAATATCAAAGCTCTCAGGGATCCCGAGATGTGCAACGTCCAAAAAGCTTACGGAATTCTGGGATATCCCGGTTGCTGATATTTCCGAACTCAAGAGATTCTTAAGCGCCAGAGGCGAGTTTGCAGTCGTCTGCCTGCTCTGCATGGCCGCTGAATACGTTTTGAAGATATTTACGGATAAAGACCTGTTCAGGCTTACGGC
>CACZML010000036.1 GCA_902782235.1 Oscillospiraceae bacterium | reverse complement strand
GTTAAGTATCTGCATACGCTCGACTGCCTTGATGTCAGAATGCAGATAAGTAACACGGATATTCTCTTTCTTGAGGAAGTCTGTTAAGTCTTCAGCCATCCTCTTGGTAAGTGTCATGATAAGGCTCTTATCGCCCGTCTTCTTCTGTTCCTTGAGTTCAGCCAGGATGTCTTCTATCTGGCCTTCAACAGGCCTGATAAATATCTCAGGCTCAAGAAGACCTGTAGGTCTTATCATCTGCTCAACTATCTGTTCGCTGTGTTCCTTCTCATAATCAGCAGGCGTCGCACTTACGAAAACAGTCTGTCCCATGCGCTGCTCAAACTCTGCAAACTTCAAAGGCCTGTTGTCGAATGCAGAAGGAAGTCTGAAGCCGTACTGGACGAGCATCTCCTTCCTGGATCTGTCGCCGTTGTACATGGCACCGACCTGAGGGATCGTCTGGTGTGACTCGTCGATGAACAAAAGGAAATCATCCGGGAAGAAGTCCATAAGTGTGCACGGAGGCTCTCCAGCTTCCCTGCCCGCGATATGTCTGGAATAGTTCTCAATGCCTTTGCAGAAGCCCGTCTCCCTTAACATATCCATATCGTAGCGGGTGCGCTGCTCGAGACGGTATGCGGCGATCATGTCGCCTGCTTCCCTTAATTCCTTAAGCCTCTCCTCAAGTTCGGCTTCGATCTTTTCAATAGCGGTATTGAGCTTAGCTCTGCCCGTTGCATAATGTGACGCCGGGAACAGTTCAATATAGTCCTTTGTAAATTCGGTCTTGCCCGTTATGGCATCGACATAACTGATCTTATCAATCTCATCGCCGAAGAAACTGATCCTCGTAAGCGTGTGCTCCGAATCAGGCGTCCAGATATCAATGACATCGCCCTTCCTTCTGAAACAGCCTCTGGAAAGATCGAAATCATTCCTCGTGTACTGCATGTTGATAAGCTGCGCCATAACGTTATCCATAGGGATCTCAAGGCCTGTCTCGAGCATAAGTGCAAGTGAGAGATAATCTTCCTTCTCACCGATACCGTAAATGCAGGAAACCGAAGCAACGATGATGACGTCATCCCTGGTCAGGAGTGACTTGGTCGCCTCATGACGCATACGGTCGATCTCATCATTGATCGACGAATCCTTCTCGATGTATGTATCCGTGGCAGCGATATATGCTTCAGGCTGATAGTAATCGTAGTATGAGATGAAGTATTCTACGGCATTCTCAGGAAAGAGCTCTTTAAACTCCGCATAAAGCTGGCCCGCAAGAGTCTTGTTATGTGCAAGCACAAGTGTGGGTCTCTGGACACGCTCGATGATGTTCGCCATCGTAAACGTCTTGCCCGAACCTGTAACGCCAAGAAGTGTCTGGGCGCGCATACCGTCCTTGATACCCTGAACAAGGCTGTCTATTGCTTCCGGCTGATCGCCTGACGGCTTAAAATCAGATACAAGTTTGAACATAAAACACGCGTCCCGACAAAAAATAATTCTACAAAGAAACTATACCAAATCTTTGTAGAATTATCATAGAACGTTTGTTTGTCCAATGCAATATGAAAGGTAATTATTGGCCGCTTATCGGGGCACTGTTGAATAGCTCCATAACACGCTCTTTGGTAGGCGGATTCGTTCCTTCAGTCTCAGCTTCCGCACCTGCAAGAGCCATGCAGAGTCTGAAAGTCTCTTCGGAATTCATTCCTGTCTCGGAAGCATATGCAAGACCTGCAGTCATAGCGTCTCCGCAGCCCGTGGTGCAGTTGGCCTTAACATCAAGAGCTCTTGTATATGTGGCTTCCATTTCTCTGCTCGCGAAAACGGCTCCTACGACACCCATTGAGATAAGGCATCTGGTAATGCCTCTCAGGACGAGATCGCCGGCTTCATATTTCGCGCTGTCAGCATCGTTATCGATGCAGAGTTCCTCACATGTGGGCTTAACCGCATAAGGTCTTTCTTCAAGGGCTTCTCTTAAGTATTCATCGGAAGCGTCTAAGATGACCTTTACGCCTTCAACTTCCTTAAAGCTTCTGATAAGTCCTGCATATATATCCGTTGGAGATCCGAGAGGCGGTCTTCCTGAGATAACAACTGTATCACCGCTTACGATCTTGGAACGGATGAGTGACTTAAGTTCTTCAACGGTATCTCTGTCGTACTGGGGGCCGTTGCCGTTAATATCCGTGGTTACACCGTTCTCGCCGGTGATCTTGATATTCGTTCTGGTATTGCCTATGGGATATCTGACACTGATCACTTCGGCGCCGATAGCATCGAGCATTCTAAGAAGCCTGTCGCCGTCCTCACCGCAGATACCGATGCAGATGACAGAATCCTGGCCCATAACCTTAAGGGTCTTGGAAACGTTGATTCCCTTTCCGCCCGGATCGGTCCTCTCACCGTAAGACTGGTTGATACTTCCGGGCAAAAGACCTTCTCTGACATGAAGGCTTACATCAACAGCCGGATTAAGAGTAATTGTATAGATCATAACTCATGCCTTCCTTTTCAGTGTCTTAAGATATTCTTTCTGTTCGGGTGTAATTCTATAACTTTCTACGGCTTTCTGAATCGATTTATTGTGTGTCCAAATGTCTAATTTCTGCTTCTCTATATATGGTAAAGTTGCGTCATATTGTTTTGCAAGAGCTGTTGCAAAATACCAGGCGGTCATCATGTTGACGTAGTATTCACCAGACCTTATTTTCGAGACCTTGGTAAGATAAGAAGTCTTGAAATCCTCATCGAGGAAATGCTCCATCAGCATGCCGATACCAAATCTCTTAACATATGTATGATCTGACTTGATCCACTCATCAACGTATTCAAGCAAAAGACCCTTATGCTTCTTGAAGACCTTGGGAGACATCTGGTCACACGTTGCCCAGTTATCAACATAGGGAAGGAACTTATCAACGAGCTTTATGCATTCATCAGCATCTTTCATACCTGAAAGGATAAATGCATGGAGCTGGTTCTCTTCGAAATATTTATGCGGAAGATCGTTTAAGAACGAAGACAGATCATCCCTTTTAGAAATTTCTTTTGCAAGCGCTCTTAACGCGGGTGTCCTTACACCGATGATGGAATCAGGAGCGACCGTAGGAATGATGGTTATCTGCATATCGCGATAGCCCTTGTCCTGTAGAGATATTAACTCCTTATAGATATCGCCGGTAATCATGGGGATGTTTAGAAAACAAGGTACATTACGGATGCGGTCGCAATGCCGAGAAGGCAGCCTGCCGCAACCTGCAAAGGTGTATGTCCGAGAAGTTCCTTGAGCTTTTCTTCATTGGGAAGATCAGTACCTGTAACCTTCTCAAACATCTCAGCCATGACATTCAAAAGCTCTGCCTGCTTTCCTGCCTGGTATCTTACGTTCATCGCATCGTGCATGACAACGATCGCAACGATGGCGGCAACCGCAAATACAGGAGAATTAAAGCCCTCATAAAGTCCGGTGGCTGTTGCAACGGAAACAACTGTTGCGGAGTGTCCGCTTGGCATGCCGCCGTCGCCGAAAAGTCTTTCAAAGCTGAACTTCTTTGTGAGAATAAGGTTGCTGATGCACTTGAAGACCTGGGCTAAAAACCAGGAAACCACACCCACAACAAGAATCTTATTTGTAATCAGATCAACTAAAAACTGCATTCAATCCCTCACTCGTCCATAACTGCTCTATATTTTACTCTATAAGATTCAAAAATAAAGTATGGCAAAATGCCACAAACAAAAAGATGCCGTAGCTTTAAACTACGGCATCTCTACAAACAAACTCAAAACTTATAATTACGCGGTCTCGTCTTACGCTTTTGATGATACAGCACCATTAAGGCACCATAAGGGAACATTTGTTAATAATGTGTTAACAAAGACCGCCAATTGTGGAGTTTTAGTCATAATAGTCGAATTCGAGCTCGCAAACCTTAACGGTGTCGCCTTCCTTACATCCCATTTTCTTGAGCTCCTCGAAAACGCCTTCGTTCTCAAGAGTCCTCTGGAAGAAGTTTGTTGACTCGGTATCTTCAAAGTTCGTTGAATTGAAGATCTTGTGGATCCACTTTCCTGTGACTTCGAAATTACCGTCCTCATTGATGATGATCTCATACTTCTTACCTTCATCAAATGTGTAGACTCTTTCTCCGCCGTCAGCGATATCGTGAAGGACTGTGGGCGGAAGCTTGGATACTGCTTCAGTGATCTTATCAGCCAATTCCCTGATTCCGATCTGGCCTGCTGCGGAAATGATGAATACATCCTCATAACCCAAAGCCTTTACTTCATCAACGAATTTCTGTGCATCCTCATCGGATACTCCGTCACACTTGTTGCCTACAACGATCTGGGGTCTAGAAGCCAGCTCAAGGCTGAATTCCTCAAGTTCCTTGTTGATCGTCTTAAAGTCATCCATGGGCTGTCTTCCGTCTGTTCCGGAAAGATCGACAACATGGACCAGAAGTCTTGTTCTCTCGATATGTCTTAAGAAGTCATGGCCCAAGCCTGCGCCTTCGTGGGCATTCTCGATGATTCCCGGAATGTCAGCAATGACATATGAGAAATCGTCCTGTGATACGACACCCAATACCGGTTCCAAAGTCGTGAACGGATAGTCAGCGATCTTCGGCTTTGCCCTTGTGAGAACAGAAAGGAGTGTTGACTTTCCTGCGTTAGGAAAGCCTACAAGACCTACGTCTGCGATGAGCTTCAACTCGATTCCGAGTTCCCTCTCCTCGCCGGGAGCGCCCGGTGTGGCAAACTGGGGAGCCTGTCTTACGGAATTTGCATAGTGCATGTTTCCGAGACCGCCCTTACCGCCTCTTGCAACAACGATCTTATCGCCTGCTTCAACGAGATCAGCAATGATCTCACCTGTCTCAAAATCCTTGACAACAGTACCGACGGGAACGGCAATAATGAGGTCCTGGCCTCTCTTGCCGTACATCTTCTTGCCCATGCCCTTCGCGCCGTTCTCAGCTACGAACTTGTGCTTGAATCTGAAGTTCTGAAGGCTCGTGAGATTCGGAACGGCCTCTAAAACAACATTTCCGCCGTCGCCGCCGTCACCACCGTCAGGACCGCCGTTGGTAATGTACTTTTCGGTATGAAAACTGAGGGCGCCGTTTCCGCCGTCACCAGCCTTAACATAAATCTTAGAGTGATCTATAAACATCTGATTCTCCTGCAAAACAAGAGCAGTCCGATCGCCATAACAGCGACAGACTGCTCCACTTGGTTTCTACTGCAAATTGCCTTAATTAGGCTACAGGATAAACGCTAACCTGCTTCTTATCCTTGCCCATACGCTCGTACTTGACCTTACCGTCAACCAAAGCGAAAAGTGTATCATCGGATCCGATACCAACGTTTGTGCCGGGATGGATCTTTGTGCCACGCTGTCTAACAAGGATATTGCCGGCCAGAACTGACTGTCCGTCACCTTTCTTCGCTCCTAATCTCTTGGACTGGGACTCACGGCCGTTCTTGGTGGAACCCATTCCCTTCTTATGTGCGAAGAGCTGTAAATTAAACTTAATCATAATTACACCTCCGGTGTTTTTGAATGAATTATCTCTACGTACTTCTTCTTACTGTCGTTATAATCTCTTGCTATCCCGATAAGACCTAATTCACAAGTCCTCATTATTATCTGAGCCCTGTCTCTTGTCTCATCGTCTCCCTGTTCGGGAACCGTTATCCGTAAATTGACATCTTCGGTGCCTTCATTGCTGATACGGAAGAAAGATTCGCTGTCGTAACCGCAAATATCTTCCAGAGCACTTGCGGCAGTAAACAAAAGCGTTGATACTGCACTGCAGATGATGTCTCTGCCGGGTTCATCGTAACCTGCATGCCCGTTGGCATATATAGCACAGATCCGGGAACCTTCCCTGTTAACGATAACGGAAATCATAAAGCTTTACGCCCTTGACTTACGCGTTGATAGCCTTGATAAGTACACGTGTGTAAGGCTGTCTGTGGCCATTCTTTCTTCTGTAGCCCTTCTTAGCCTTGTACTTAGAGACGATAACCTTCTTATTTCTGCCCTGCTTTACGATCTCACCTGTAACTGTAGCCTTAACATCACCAGCTACGATACCGTTGTCATCGGATACTGCAAGTACATCCTCGAAAGTAACCTGGCTGCCAGCCTCACCTTCAAGCTTCTCAACGAAAATCTCATCGTCAACAGAAACCTTGTACTGCTTGCCGCCTGTCTTGATAACTGCGTACATATTTGTTCCTCCTGTTCTTCCAGTCTCGCTGCTTAAAACCCTAGGCAGCGCTATAAAAAAGCGCATTTAAAATAGCCCGTCGCATGCGGTCACCCGCGTATAATACACCGAAGGGCAAGTCAAAGTCAACAATTATTTTATATATAGGGAGAAATTCCCCGGCTGGTTATCCTGCCACAAACAGTACAACGCCTGCCACGATGCCGAAAATAAGGCTTGAGACCTCATAGTAGTCTGAGATCCTCTTGATCGGTATAGCACAGATACATGGAAGCACGGTAAGGGCAATTCCGGCAGCAGATGCCCAGACAAGCTCTCCGTTGCCCTGGATAGCACTTACTATAAGCAGTGCCAGAGAAGGTACGAATGCCTCAACGAAGTATGCCGGGCTCGCAAAGAATGCCGTAGCGCCGTATCCTGCAGCTCTGGATTTCTTATCAGAGAGGATCAATGCTACAGCAGACATGCTCATTACGACAAATACGATAAGGACAGATATCCAGTTTGTGGAGTCGGAGAAAGACTTTTCGACATTTGTAAAGTTCAGGGCAGCTCCGAAAATTATCATCACTTCAACGATTCCGGTAAAAGCTGATGCGAGGAAGATTGCCAGGCCGTTGTCTTTTCTGGTATAGGTGATCTTATTTGTGGCGATCATCTTAAGCTGGGCAATTGCCATGAGAGCGATTATAAGGACCGGAGAATAGAGTGCGACATATTTCGCATATTCTTTGGTCTGGGGAATAAAGGTCATTACTATTCCGCAAAGGGCAAGCCAGCCTGAGACACCCAGGAATATTATCGCACCGAGGCTGTCTCTGCCCTTGAGTTCCCTTCTTGCCTTCTCGCGGACAGGTACCGGAATAAGGAAAAGGAACAGTGCAAGGAAAGCGATGGAAAGCGTGACCGCAAGCATCAGTATCACCTGTCTTACGGCGATCCTCGAAGAAGAGTAGCCCTTCTCAAAAGTCGTTCCGAGATACTGCGCAAGCTCATTCTGGAATGATACCGATGACAGAAGTCCTGCCTTGCCTATGTTGGAATCCGATAAAGACAGATATCTCATCTGGTTGGGAGATACATATACCTTTGAGGGAAAAAGCTTTCCTCTCTTTGTTGCATGTCCGTACATGGTATCAACGCCTGAGATCTTCTCGAAGATCATCTGGGCGCCTGAAAGCTCGGTTGATGACTTGGCCTTGCTGTCAAAGCCGAATACCGCACAGGGTACGGCCGGGAAATCACTCGTATACTTTGCAAGTGAAGCATTTCCGGGATATTCGGGTTCGATCAGCACGAATCCTTCTATATTCTGGGGACCGGCCGTGATGAGATCATCCATTACCTTAAAGGCATCCTTGCCGATGGCGCAGACGACCACTTCACCCTTGCCGTAACCATGAGGAAGTTCATATACAAAGCCGGGAGCTCCGGTATTCTCTTCGGTCTCAATGATCTCATAACCGAAATCCGCAGCTGCAAGGCTGTTTCTTAAAGATACTTCAGGGATCGTCGTACCGTCTGAATAGATGAGCAATGTCTTATCCGGATCCTTTGTTCCTGCGAAGGTCATTCCGTAGAGCACGAACAAAGCAGCAGCCATAATGGCAGACACTATAAGCGCATACCAGGCAAAAGCCGGGATCTTCAAAGGGCGCAGCTTGTTAAAGCCGTACTGGGGCGCATTCTGAGCTTCTATAGGCTGTCTTAGACCGGTCTTCTTCATAACGACTTAGCGGCAGAGCTCGTCTCCCAATTCCCTTATGTCTTCAGGTCCTAAGATAAGGATAATGTCGCCGGGCTTAATGAGCTCGTCGATCCTTCTCTTAAGTTCTTCCCTGTCTGCATAGAATTCAGCGTTTCCGCCGCGTTTATTGATCTCATCAGAGATCATTTTGCTCGACATTCCGAGATCGTCGCTCTCCCTGTCAGAGAAGATCTCAGCGAACAATACTTTCCTGCAAGGAAGAAGGCTCGTTACGTAGTCTTCGAAAAGAAGCTTCGTACGGTTGAAGGTCAGCGGCTGGAAAACAACCAGGATATTGTTGTGCGGCATGTTGGATGCAGCTTCGATAGTTGCTCTTGCAGCCGTCGGGTGATGAGCATAATCGACAACGACATCGCAGCCCTTGTACTTGCCCTTGACCGTATATCTGCCGTCAGCGCCGCCGAAGCAGTTAAGCGCATTCATGATGGCATCAGGCGTGGCACCGTTAAGATATGCTGCAGCAGCTGCATTCAAGGCGTTAGCAATATTGTGGCTTCCCGGGATCTTAAGCTTTACGCTGATCCTCTCTTTGTCATTTATCACGATATCAAATTCAGGAAGTCCGTTATTGAAAACGATATTCTCCGCAACAAAATCAGCCTTTCTGCCTGTCATTTCGCATACTTTGCTATCCGTTGCACATGTAACTACCTGAGGGAAAGTTCTTCCCGTCTTAACGAAATAATCCTTTGCTTCAACGAGCGCTCTTGCGATGTTCCTGTCATGGCCTGATACGACTACATATCCGTCATCGTCGACAAGTCTTATGAAGCGCGCGAAAACATCGATCACATCTTCAATCGTCGGATAACAGTCAACGTGGTCGTGATCGATATTTGTAATAACTGCTGTAGTTGATGAGAAGTTCAGGAAAGACCTGTTGAACTCGCAGGCTTCGGATACCAGAAGTTCCTTAGAGCCTGCTCTTACAGTGCCGTTGAAGATCTCAAGATCAGCACCGAGATGGACAGTCGGATCGATCCCCGCATCGATCATCATAAGAGAGATCATTGACGTGGTCGTAGTCTTTCCGTGTGTTCCCGATACGTTGATAACGTTCTTGTATGTTCTCGTGAAAGCACCAAGGAATTCAGCTCTGTCGAAGATCTGAAGGTTAAGCTCTGTTGCTCTTTTTACCTCTTCGTTGTGAGGAAGGATGGCAGCAGTCTTAACGAGATAATCAGGCTTAAAGTCATCGATATTAGCCTCAACCTGGGGATAATAGACCTTGATACCCTGCTCTTCTAAGATAGCAGTTCTTTCAGACGGGTGGTTGTCTGAACCTCCGACTACAAATCCTGCGTGCTGTGCAAGCCTTGCAAGACCGTTCATGGAGATTCCGCCGATGCCGATAAAGTAGATCCTTGAGCCCTTAGGTATATCGTTCAATGTAAAACACTTAGGTTCTAACACTAATAATCACTTCCTGTTTTCTTCAATATTTATCCGATAATTCTATCATTTTAGGAGCGCATAGCAAAATCGCCGACTACTGCATTTGTGAATGAAATGAGGTCGGAAGCCTTAAGTCTGAGCTGCACTCCCCTCTGTCCCGCACTTACGCAGATGTCATCGATAAGCTCTGCCATCTCGTCAATAAAAGTCCTGTACTGCTTCTTCATTCCGATCGGAGAGCAGCCGCCTCTGATATATCCCGTAACGTTTAAGAGATCCTTTACGTGGATCATGTTTACGCTCTTGCAGCCTGCGAGCTTTGCAGCTTTCTTGAGATCGATCTCGTCATCTACCGAGATACAGAACACAAGATACTCGCCCTTGTCAGATACTGCGGTCAGGGTCTTAAAGACTTCTTCGTAGGGAATTCCCAGATATTCAGCAACGTGATGGCCGTCCAGGTCATTCTCGTCGTATTCGTACTCTTCATATGTGTAAGGCACTCCCGCTTTGTCCAGGATCCTCATTGCATTTGTCTTTTTGAACTGAGACATCTTGTTCTCCTTATAGATATGCTCTGCATATTCTATCTTTATTGCCAAGCGGTTTCAAATTGATAAAATATACATACTGCAATTCCAAGGAGAGTTATATGCTTAACAAAGAATATCCCCTGCACGATATGAACGTTGTTTTCGACATGATCGAGAACTCTATCGCAAAAGGCGGCACACATGACAAGACTTTGGAGGAAATGAACCTCCTTATGCACCTTTACGCAGGACTCCCGGCAGAAGCAGTCGAGGAAGGAATGAAGTTCATCCACGGAAGAGCATGTGAGATTCCTGCAAGCTCTGACATCATTCCCCTTCACGTAAGGCTCATGAACCTTCTTGAATATCTCGAAAAGGTCGAATACTTAGCTGATATCCCCGCCACCCTCTCCTCTGAAGAGATCACCAAAAGATCTGAGATCATGAACTCACTTGACGATCACGAGAAGGTCTTCGGCACGCCCCTTCTAGGCTACCAGTTCAATATGGGAACTTCCTCTGCCACCGAGGCAAAGGAAGGCGAAGAGGAAAACAGCGGAAGGCTCCTTCTCATGAACAGCCAGGCAGCAGTATTTGCCTGCAAAGACATCTATAAAACATCCGTCTTCTATGAAGACAAGCTTGGCTTTAAGGCTGCACACTTAGACGATGAAGCCATGCCCCACATAAAACTTACAAGAGACAACATAGCTATCGTTCTCGTTAAGGGCGAAGGCGATATTACAAAGCCCGCAAGAAACTTCGGCATCAAGTACGATATGTACATATACTGCTCCGAGCCTTTCCTGCTCCACAACGAAGTTAAAGGCAACGGCATCAAGATCGTAGAAGACCTGCCCGAAGCAAAAGCCGCCCAGGGCATGACTACCAACAGGCAGTTTGTTTTCGAGGACATCGACGGAAGGCACATCTGCGTATCGCAGTATATCGAGAGCAAATAAAGTTTCCGCCTGAAATTTGCAAGACTCCAAATCGTACGTTTTTGACCCCGAAATGAGTACGATTTTGCCCGTTGCTCTTTTCGCGCCCGGCATATTGATCCTTCAAAATCAAAAGGCCTGCCACAGTTAAGTGACAGGCCTTTCTTTTATGGGGTTTATTGCTATTAGATCTTGAAAAAATCTACATCGCCTGAAGATGAGTGGATCTTCATCTGTGAAGAACCGTTGCCGTTAACATAGGTCTTACCGTCTTTTGTGAAAGGAAGATCGTAATTGAACTCTCCGCTTGAGATGGAAACATTGACCGTAATGTCTGAATCCTCAGGAATGGATACTGAGACGCCACCGGAAGATACATCGATATCCGAAGTCTTAGGTGCAGTCTTGAGCTTGAAGTCACTGTGACCGCTTGATGCCTTGGATATGAGGTCAACGATGTTATTGGCTTCGATATTGATCTTTCCGGAACTTACATGTACATCCATCTGGCTGACCTGGTCAACATTAGCCGTAACGCCGCCGGAGGAGGAATCGAGCTTGATCGATCCGCTTGTTCCTTCCTGGGTTAAGAATACCTTTCCGGATGAAGACTTAACGTAGATGGACTTGTTGTCACCGGACTGGGTAAGATTGACATTGCCTGAAGATGCTTTGAGTTCGATCACTTCTGCAGAGCAGTCGATCGTGACATTGCCTGAGGAAGCGCTGGACTTCAATGAATCAGCTGTAATTCCGCTTATCTCTGTATTTCCGGATGAGACATGAATCAGGAAGTCATCAAGATTCTGAGCAGAAGGAAGAGTGATCTCAAGGGATTTCTCTATGCCCGTGAAGTTGAGTGCATTTTTAGAAGCGCAGTATCTTACATAAAGAGTGCCGTCATCTACCCAAGTATGAACCTTATGGTCGTCATCGATAGTCTTGTTTGAAGTTTCCTTGATAGAGATCGTGTCAGAATCAGTTCCCTTAACCTTTACCTCGCCTGAAAGATAGTCGATATTGACTTTTGTAACCTTCTCATCGATCTCACGGTCACCTGCAGTGTATTTATCACTGTCTTCGTACTTGTAATTAACTGTATTGAACAGTCCGATTGAGCAACCTGTGAGGCAGACTGTTGCGGGTACGATAAGAGCCATTGCTCCTGCTACTAACTTACTTGTTTTCATTCTTTTTTCCTCCCTTATTCATTCCAACTAAGAAGCCGATTCCGGCGATTAAGAGTCCTACAGCGACGATAGCTACAGGCGGTACTGATACACCTGAAGAATAAACAACGCCTGTCTCTGACATGCTTGCTTCCGCAGCAGGTGCGAGAATTGCGAGAACGCCTGACAAAGCACCGGCTGATGCAATGCAAAGACCTGTCTTAACGCAAGCATTTGAACGCAGATATCTGATGATCGCGAAGAACGCCCAGCAAATTCCTACCAGAGGCATTGAGATTGCAAATGCCATCGGGAAGAAATCCTTCATTCCCACATAGAGGCCGATAGAGAACATCATGAGAGCGAATGTTACTGTGTATGCGCCCATGACCGCAAGACCCTTGTGATTCTTAATGTAAGCATTTACAGGTCTTCTGTATGCTATGAACGGCGCGAAAAGCATTGTCAGTCCGAACAGTGTTGACGAAGCTGCAACAAGGAACCAGTTACCTCTTGAGTAGATGCAGATGACGCCGAGAAGAAGCAGAACGCTTCCTGCAAACGATGCCATTGTCGTAAACATCTTATTCTCCGGAACCATGAGCGGAACAACGATCAAAGATGCTGCAACGAGGATTGCCGCAAGAACAATAAAGAACCATGTAAGGCCTGCGCCTGTTGCGAGGTTAACTACGAGGCATACGAGGATCGGGACCGCGAAGATCAGTGCGATAATACTTCCTGCCAATGCGCTCTTTCTCTTGAAAAACTTTGCCTGGGAATTTATTACTTCGTCTTTTTCCTTAACGATCTTCTCGTCTATGGTAACGTCGCTCATATCAGCGAACATCTTCTTGCAGGAAGGACATTCACCAAGATGTTCTTCAACGATCTTACGGGTTGCTTCACTGCAAATATCGTCTTTATATAACGGAAGAAGATCCGAGATCAAATCACAATTATATTTCATATTCATCCATCCTTTCCTTGATCTTTAATCTGGCTCTGTGATACGTGACCCGGGCCCAGGTCTCGGTCTTTCCGAAGATAGAACCGATCTCAGCGAATGACAGCTCACCGAATACCCTCAGCTGGAAGACTTCCTTGTACGGTTCCTCCAGCTGATGGAGTATCGTGTGGATCCTTAGTGATGTTTCCCTGTCTGAGAGCTTTTCCTCAATTCCCTTATTCTCATCAGCAAGCTCTTCGGGGACCTCATCCTCCTGGTTCGCGTAACGCCTCTTGGAGTCAATGAAGATATTCTTTGCGATCGCGCACAGCCACGTGTAACTGTCGCTGTCTCCCCTGAAGCTCTTATCAGTCGATATCGCCCTGAAAAAGGTCTCCTGGGTTATCTCCTCAGCATCGTTGCGATCCTTGGCAAGCGTCATTACGTAGGAGAAAACCTTCATGTAAAAGGCTTCATATAGCTTTTCTGCGGTTTTCTTATCCACGTATCAAACAACCTTTCTTTTTGTGATCTCACCTGTTAGACGGAGAAACCGCAAATTCGTTACAAGAAAATTGAAAAATTTTTCAAATTATTTTTTGAAGGCTCAAAAGCCTTGATTTTATTGGGTTTTCCGGTTATTTAATCCCGACGGTCACCCTCTGATTTCCGCCATAATCCCTTATTGTCATGCATTTTTTGAGGCCTCCCTGCTCGAAAATCTTCCTTACAGGGTCCCCCTGTTCATATCCGTGCTCCACGATCAGGGCACCTCCGTCTTTCAGAAGTGCCTTAGCTATATTAAGGATAGGACCGTAAAAATCAAGACCCGTGTCGCCTGCCCTCAAGGCAAGGTCCGGCTCGTGGTCCTTTACGACACTGTCTAATTCATCCATCTCCTTATTGGTTATATAAGGAGGATTGGATACGATGAAGTCGAGTTTTTCGAGATTTGGCGCGCCGCCAAGAACATCGTGCTTTATTACAGAGATATCTTCAGGCTTTACAGCCTGAGTTCTGACATTATCAGAAGCCGCAGCGATTGCGGTATCACTGATATCCACCAGCGTTCCGAATGCTCTGATGCCTGATCTTACGATCTCATTGGCAATGGAAATACCGATACAGCCCGTGCCCGTGCAAAGGTCCGCAAATCTTATTTCAGTGAGATCCCTGCCATACGGAGGGATATTTAACAGGTCTCCTGTTGCCATTTTATTAAGTCCCAGGAACTTTAAAGCTGATTCGACAGCAATCTCGGTGTCTGCTCTGGGAATTAAGACGCCGGGCACCACCTTATAGCATTCCTTATAGAAATGACGGTATCCCAGAATATAAGCAAGAGGCTCGCCAGATGCGCGCCTCTTAACAGCTTCTTCCAAAGCATTACCTTCAAATTCTTCCTCAAGGATCTTAAGGTCCAATAAAGCTTCTTCGTCACCTGATGCCTTCAGGAGAGCAAGCAGCTGATCCTTACCAGTTGTCATCTTCCTTGTTCTCCGGGATAACTGCCTGCATAGAAGCGATCGCTACTTCAGCGATTGCTGCATCAGGCTCATCGGTCGTGAACTTCTGGAGCCAGAGACCGGGCTTGGACAAAAGTCTGCAGAACCAGTTCCTGTCGTGACGTCCGACGAATCTCAGGATCTCATAAGAGATGGAGCAGATGATCGGGATAGCAACGATCCTGATAGCGATGTTTACCCAGGCAGGCTGGGCACCGGTAAAGATTCCGATAACCGTATAGATGATGATGGAAATAGCCAGAACGTTGAACATAAAGGATGTACCGCAGCGGGGATGGAATCTTGTCTGCTTCAGAACATTCTCTACAGTAAGAGGAAGGCCGGCTTCGTAGCAGGCGATCGTCTTATGCTCTGCACCGTGATAGCGCCATACCCTCTTGATATCCTTGAGCTTTGAAGCAAATATCAGGTACAAAAGGAAAATAATGAGTCTTAAAAGACCTTCTGCAACACTTGTTACTGCGTTTACCCATGTAAGTTCCAAAAGGTTCTCGGGCAAAAACTTGATAGCGATCTCAACGATAAGTCTGGGCGCAAGGATGAAAAGGCCAACTGACAAAAGGATTCCGACTATGGCAGAAAGTGTCATCATGGCATTGAAGTGTCTTTCTGCAAATTCATCAAGACGGGACTTCTTACCGCTTTCATTCTTCTCTTCAGGCTTGCCCTCTTCGGAAATATCGGCAGCCTTCATAAGCGCTCCGGTACCGGTAACGAGCATCTTATAAAATCTTATACAGCCTCTAATGAAAGGAACCTTCTCAAAATAAGAAGTTTTCTCACTCTGCTTGATCTCCTCGACATAGATAGTACCGTCGCCCTTTCTTACTGCCATAGCAGTTCTTGAAGGTCCGACCATCATGACGCCTTCGATCAGAGCCTGGCCGCCGATCGTTGTCTTCTTTACAGCAACAGGACAGCTCTTGGACTTCTTTCTGGACTTTTTCGCTGCCTTGGCAGGAACTTCAGGGATATCCTGCACAAGATCGATATCCTCAGCGGGTGCTTCCTGAAGTGCAGCTTCCTGCACCTGGTCTATCAATTTGTTCTCGTTTGATTCTGACATACTGTACCCCATTCTAGGCATAATTATTCATTCTGTCTTGGATTATATCATTTAAACCCGCGTGTGATATTACAGACTAAAGGCAAATTAGCGTAAGTTAACTTAATTTGCGAAAATTAACCGGCCGCAATGCCAGGAATGGTATTTGTGCGGCGAAATGAACGGCACTGCCGCATGTTTTGCCGCATGTTTGGCACAAAAACGGGCTTTTGAACGGCGGAATGAACGGCGCCGCCGCATGTTTTGCCGTTCATCAGGCGGAATTCCAGGCGGCGCCTGATGTTTTGCCTGATGTTAACCGGCCGCAATGCCGTAGTCCATCCAAAATATAAT
>CACZML010000035.1 GCA_902782235.1 Oscillospiraceae bacterium | reverse complement strand
GTACTCGAGAGAAGCGCCGCCGCCTGTGGAGATGTGAGAAACCTTATCAGCATAGCCGAGCTTCTCGATAGCAGCTGCGGAGTCACCGCCGCCGATGATTGATGTGCAGTCTGCATCAGCGATTGCCTGAGCGATAGCCTTTGTACCAACTGCGAACTTCTCGAACTCGAATACGCCTGCAGGGCCATTCCAGATAACTGTCTTAGCGCCCTTGATAGCTTCAGAGAACTTAGCGATTGTCTCAGGTCCGATGTCGAGGCCCTGCCAGCCGTCAGGAATCTCCATAGTAGGAACTACCTTGCTGTTAGCGTTTGCATCGAAAGCATCAGCAACAACTGTGTCTGTAGGGAGAAGAAGCTTAACGCCCTTCTCTTCTGCCTTAGCGAGGATCTCCTTAGCGAGGTCAACCTTGTCAGCCTCGAAGAGGGAGTCGCCGATCTTGCCGCCCTGAGCGCCGATGAATGTATAAGCCATACCACCACCGATGATGATAGTGTCAGCCTTGTCTAAGAGGTTTGTGATAACGCCGATCTTGTCGGAAACCTTAGCGCCGCCAAGAATAGCAACGAACGGTCTTGCAGGATTGTCGAGCGCACCGCCGATGAAGTCGATCTCCTTCTTGATGAGGTAACCGCAAGCGGAAGGCAGGAAGTTTGCAAGGCCTGCTGTTGAAGCATGAGCACGGTGAGCTGTACCGAATGCGTCGTTTACATAGAGGTCAGCCATAGAAGCGAGCTCAGCTGCGAACTTAGGATCGTTCTTTGTCTCTTCCTTGTGGAAACGGACGTTCTCGAGCATGAGAACTTCGCCTTCCTTGAGAGCAGCAGCCTTAGCCTTTGCATCTTCGCCGATAACGTCAGCAGCCAGAGTAACAGGCTGTCCGAGAAGCTCAGCGAGACGGTCAGCAGCGGGCTTCATTGAGAACTTAGCCTCAGGACCGTTCTTCGGACGGCCGAGATGTGAAACGAGGATAACCTTTGCCTTGTTGTCTACGAGATACTTGATCGTAGGAAGAGCACCCTTGATACGCTTGTCGTCTGTGATCTTTGTGCCTGTTTCCTTGTCGAGCGGTACGTTAAAGTCAACGCGGACGATAACTCTCTTGCCGGCTACGTCTAAATCTTCGACGCTTTTCTTGTCATACATTGCCATGGATTTTCACACTCCTGATTCATATTTTGTGTTTTTGGGAAACGTCAAAAATGACGCCTCTTATTTACTAACGCGAAAATTATACTATCTTCGCGCGATATATTAAAGCAATAAAAAAGGCGAGTTTGGCGAATAATGTACCAAACCCGCTTGTTTTTTACCTGAAAACGTTCTAGTGAAAATTATTTCTTTTTTCCGAGGAGCGTTACGATCTCGTGGATCTTGAAAACTTTCTGTCCGTCCACATGGAATCTGTAGAGCTCTCCGTCCTTGTCGTAGATCTCGAAATGCTTGCCGTAGGAAGCAACAAGACCTCTCATCGTATCGATCTCAAAGACCTTCGTCTGGAAAGGAGCTGAAGAATCGAGCGTCCTGTCCTTATACTTTCTCACCGGCTTGCCCTTCTTGTAAGGGATACCCTCTTCAGCGGGGCAGTCTGTTCCGACGTAGGTGATCTCCTTATCGGTGATCGTGATCCTTCCCTTACCGGTCTTCGCAAACGTGAATCTGTCGAAAACCTTGAAGAGGTCTGCATTCATCTCCATCTTAAAGCCGCCTGCCTTAAGCTGCTCCTCGATAAGACCCTTCTCCCACTCTGTCCACTTGTGGAGGTCGTCGAAAACGACACACTGGGGATCGACCTTTTCGATAAGGCCGGTGGGAAGATATCTTGCAGCATTTCCGCAGTTGGAGCACTGGATCATGTCGTGCTTGCCGGAATTCATATACTGCATCGTATACTCGGAGCCGCATCTCGGGCACGCATAAGCGATGTTCTGGAGGCCTGCTGCGAGCTTTCTGCTCTTATACTTTCTGGGATTCTCACGGATCCAGTCGTTCTCGTTGTAATCAACGGCATCAAGGATCTTCTGCTGGAGCTCCTCGATGGACAGTTCCTTGACCTCGTCAGAATAGATCTTCTTTACGAACTCAGCACTGATCCTGCCCTTGCGCATTCCGGATCTGGACCATCTGGGCCATGCGAGATATGCGCCGTGAATGTGGGCGATATAGACTGAAGCGCCTGCCTTCTTTGCAAGTCTTGCAACACCGTCATCGAACCCTACGGACTTGCCGTCGACATGTCTTGTAGCCTCAGGGTAAACGATGATGACGCCGTTACGCTTCATAACGCGCATCATTGCCTTAACTGCTGCAGTATCAACAACGAACTGCTTCTTGGGGATAGCGCCGCCGAGCTTGAACCAGTGGCCCCATGCAGGTGCCCTGAATACGAACTCACCGGTAACGAAGTTTGCAGGTCTTGCCTTTGTAAGGCGGTTTATGATCATCGGATCAAGATAGGACTCGTGATTGGAGATAACGATAATAGGGCCTTCGTGGTTAACGAATTCCATGTCAGGCTTGACCTTGATGTGCGCATAAGCACATACCAGAGGCACAATGATCTTTGAACCCAGGAATCCAAAATAGAATTTACTGGGTTCACAACCTATATCATAATCGCGCGGCGCTTTAGAGCGGGAAGCCGCATTGCTCACGTTTTCCTGCATTTATCTACTCCGTGTATCCAATTTAAAAAGAAATAGCGTGAGTATTATACAACATTTCAGAGAGCTGTGCCTGCTGTTTCATGAATAACAGAATTGCTTGATATTTCAAGCTCTCCGCCATCCCTGATAACGATGACTTTTCCGTCTTCGGCAGCACTGCCCTGTGCAAGAAGTGCCTCAGGATCCGTTGTCTCAACAGCATCGATAATTGCCAGATGTCCGGGCTTAACGATACCGTCGAGCATTGCTTCGGAGAAGCGGTCCTCAACCATGGAAGTAATGACTCTTCTGAGAGGTCTTGCACCGTACTGCGGATCGTAGCCCTTCTTTGCGAGGAGTTCCTTCGCGCTGTCTGTGAGCTCGATCTCCATGCCGAGGTCTCTGATACGCTTGCCTACCTGCTTCATAAGGATATCAACGATCTTGATGAGCGAATCCTTGCCGAGCATGCGGAAGAAGATGATGTCGTCAACACGGTTAACGAATTCAGGAGTGAATGTCTTCTTGAGTTCGTCGATTACGACCTTCTTTGCCTCGTCGTAAGACTTGCCGCCGTAAAGACCGTCTCTGGAGAGCTCGTCCTTATCGTTCTCGTCAGCCATTGCGAATCCGATCTTTCTGCCTTCGCTTCCGACAAGCATTCTTGCGCCGATGTTGGATGTCATGATGATGATCGTATTTCTGAAATCGACCGTTCTGCCGTGACCGTCTGTGAGACGTCCGTCGTCCAGTACCTGGAGCATCGTGTTGAAGATCTCAGGGTGTGCCTTCTCGATCTCATCGAAAAGAACGACTGAATAAGGATGTCTTCTGACAGCTTCAGTGAGCTGGCCGCCCTCATCGTAACCGACATATCCCGGAGGCGCACCGATGAGTCTGGAGACGTCGTGCTTTTCCATATATTCGGACATATCTACTCTTACAAGAGCGCTCTCGTTGCCGAACATGACTTCTGCAAGTGCCTTTGCAAGTTCTGTCTTACCTACACCTGTTGTACCGAGGAAGATGAATGAACCTGAAGGTCTCTTCTCATCCTTGAGACCAAGTCTGCCTCTGCGGATAGCCTTAGCGATCGCATGGACAGCCTCATCCTGGCCGACGACTCTCTTCTCGAGTTCAGCTTCAAGGTTCTTGAGCTTATCAGCGTCAGACTCTGTAATCTTTGTCGTCGGGATGCCTGTCCACTTTGCAAGTACGACAGCTACATCATCGACTGTGAGAGTGCCTGTGAAGCCTTCATTATCCGGCTTAACCTTATCCTGAAGGAGTGAGAGCCTCTCGTTAAGCTTTTCCTCTTCCTCTTTAAGAGTCTGGGCAGCTTCGAAATCCTGTGCATCAACTGCCGCCTTCTTCTTGTCCTTGATCTCGGCGATCTTCTTTTCGAGATCGTTCTTGACCTTGGAATCAGCATAGTTGATACGCTTTGCAGCTGCAGCCTCGTCGACTAAGTCGATAGCCTTATCCGGAAGGAATCTGTCGGAAACATATCTTGCAGAAAGCCTTACGGACTGCTCTAAGACATCATCAGGAATATGGATCTTGTGGTGTTCTTCGTACTTAGGTCTCAGGCCCTTCATGATCGCAATAGCATCCTCAATTGAAGGCTCTTCGATAAGGACCTTCTGGAATCTTCTCTCAAGTGCGTGATCCTTCTCGATGAACTTGGAATATTCATCAAGTGTCGTTGCACCGATTATCTGGAGCTCGTTCTTTGTGAGCAAAGGCTTCATGATGTTTGCAGCATCCATGGAGCCGCCGGATGTATCGCCTGCGCCTACAAGTGTGTGGATCTCATCGATGAAGAGGATGACGTTCGGATCTGCAACCGCCTCGTCGAGCATGTTCTTGATACGCTCCTCGAACTCACCTCTGTACTTGGAGCCGGCTACCATAGAGCCCATCTCCATGCTGTAAACGATCTTGCCCTTGATGACGTCAGGAACGTTGTTCTCAGCGATCTTCAGAGCGAGACCTTCTGCGATCGCGGTCTTACCTACACCAGGGTCGCCTACGAGGCAGGGATTGTTCTTTGTGCGGCGGATAAGGATCTGCATAACACGTGAGATCTCCTCCTCACGGCCGATGACCGGATCGATCTTGCCCTGCTTGGCGAGCTCAGTTAAGTTCTTGCCATATTTATCGAGTGTCTTATGGCCTGATTTGCCGCCCTTGCCCGTTGTTTTCCTTACGCCGGGAGCAGGTGCACCTTCTTCATTATCGGAGCTCTCCTGGTCCATCTCACCGAAACCGTTCTTCTCTGATCTTGCAGCTTCTGCCTGTTCATTAAACACGTTGATGATAGCGGATCTGATGCCCTCGAGATCGCATCCTGCAGCCTCAAGGCAGTTGAATATCTCAGGATGGTTGGATACTTTACGGGACAAGATGACGAACAGGAGATGCTCAGGATTTACAGCACCGTTAAAGCCCGTTCTCCTGGACAGATCCGAAGCGTTGGAGAAGATCCTTCTGACATCGATACGGAGTGTCTGGAATGCCCTGTCTGCAAGCATCTTGACCGCATTGCTGTCGAGATCGTAATCGCCCTCGACGCCCAGACGCTCTAAAATGACCGACATGTCGGGAACGTTCTCTGTCAGGATGTCCTTTGCGGGCGAATCAGTTACGCACAATGCCGCGAAAAGGATCGTGTCCCTTATAAGTGATGTATGTCTTTCTTCTGCAATAAGGCTCGATACCGCGAGCACTTTTGCTGTATCTTCAGTAATTCTCATATTAATCATCCCCTTTCAGGATCTTCTTTATTCCTTGTGCCCTGTACTTCTGTGAAGCGGCGCTCTGGCTTGATTTCTTTGACGGAGCATCCGGTTCCCAGAGAATATCCATGGTGAGTTTGTTGATCGTGTTGCAGGAGACCTTAATGTCACCTGAATCATAGTATTCGTGGTATAGCCTCAGCCATCCTAATGCCTGAAGCGCTTCTGATCTGGAGATCATGCCGGCATACTTCAACGTGCCGTAAGATCTTCCGTAGATGTCTTCTGACTGGTCCTTCTGATTTGTTGCGATCTCTTCCCTTAATGCTCTTTCCGCCTTGATGACGTCGGCAATGAGCATCTCGCCTCTCTTTAAGACTTCATCTTCGGTTACGCCCAGTGTGTTGACGCTCGAAATGATGTATACGTCGGAATCTGCGATCTCGCCTCTTTCAGCGAACGGATAGATCGCCCATTCGTACTGGCTTACACGCTGCGTAAGTGCAGCGATGCCGCCCTCGGTCTTTGAGATCGCCGGAAGCGATACAGTATAAAGGATCTTAAGTCCGGTACCTGCAAGTCTTACGTGTGAAGTAAGGAATCCGTAGCTTTCCGAGAACGCTATGTCGAGCTTGCTCTCGAGGTCAAGGACTTCCTTCTCAGCCTTCTTATAAACGCTGATATCGTGGCCTGCAGCCATTGCCTTGACGGTAAGGTGCTCTCCGCTTCCGACTGCGATCGAAAGGCTGACATCATCGTTATAGTAGAATGCCTTTCTCTCCGGAGTTGCCATCTGGTTTGATTCGCGTCCGAGTATCTGAAGTCTTGTAAGTCTTAAGACTGTCTGCTTGTCAAAATCAGCTGCACATCCGCCTGTGTACTTATCTTTATCGATTACTTTGTCTATCGTCTCTAAAAGGCTCTTGCACTCCTTGTCGTCCAGTCTGGGCATGAAGTTGTAGCCCTTGATATTACGTACTATGCACGCCTTTGTGGAAAGTACAACGTCGTTATCTTTACCTTCATTCATATACCATTCAGACATTGTTTCCACCGTCCTTTCTGCCCTTGAGTTCATCTCTGAGTTTTGAAGCGAGCTTGTATTCCTCGGCTTCTGCTGCGACCTTGATACCCTTTTCGAGATCTTCGTCGGACAGCATTCCCAGATCTGCCTTCATGAGCTGGTCTAATGTAAGTCCGCCCTTGGCTGCCTTGGCAGCGGGAGCTTTAGTCTCTTTTACAGGCTCCTCTGCTTTGTCAGAGATCTCCATCTCGACCGTCTTGGGAGCAGCGGCCTTTTTCTTTGCCTGCGGAACATCGCTCGTCTCCGCATCAGTATCTGCTGACTGCGCCGGGAGACGGCCTGCATATTCGCTGTTGCCCTGCTGCTTGAACATCTCTCTTACGATGTTGTTGTTAAAGGTGTTGTAACACTCGATGCAGCCTACGCGTCCCTCGGTCTCAAACTCCCTCAAAGTCATGCCGCACTTGGGGCATGTGAGTGTGCTGTTGCCGAAATCGAGCTCATTCATCTGCATAAGAGATGAAGCGATCTCATCTAACTGCGAGAAAGGGTTGCCCAGAAAGTCAGCCGGGTCTTTTAAGAACCTGTCATAACCCATGAGCCTGGCGCAGTTCTCACAGTACGTGACACCGTTTATCTTTATTATCCTGTTGGTAAGTTCTTTACCGCATCTTTCACATCTCATATGTATTTCTCCTTTTTGTATCCCTTATTTCAAGTTACCATCAGTCCGAGCAATGCATGCTTGAATATATCTGCTCTGAGGACTGATCTGATATCAGAGTCAACTCTTGCAAGAGCTCTGTCAGAAACAGCAGCCATGATGGCCGTACCTTCCTTGGAGGTCATGGCTCCGACTGTGACCGCATTGGTCAGAAGGTTCTTAGCCTGCTGCTGGGACAAGTCATCACCCACGCTGTCGATTATTGCCTTCAGATATTCTGCAGGACCGACGTGATTTACCCTGGTGATGGTGATCTGTCCGCCGCCGCCTCTTCTGCTCTCGACTATATATCCGCTTCCGCCCGAAAACCTTGTAGACAGCACGTACGTGATCTGGGAAGGCACACAGTTCGCCTGCTCAGCCAGCTGGCTTCTGCAGATCGTTGCAGTACCGTCGTTCTCATCGACCATCTCCTTGATCATCTGTTCAATTACATCAACCAGTCTTGCCACAAGATCATCCTCCTTCCGCTTTATCGTGATTATATTTTCGACTTTGCTCTTTCTTGACTTTGACTTTGACTTTCTTTGACCATTATGAAACTGATCCTGTCTTTTGTCAACAGGAAAATCAGGAAAAGTCAAAAAACTGTGGCGGTCATTTTTCTGCTGGCGCCGCGAGTTTCAGGCCGGTCAACTTTTCAGCTAGCAAAAATCGAAAAACAGCTAGGTAAAAATCTGGATTTTGCGAAAAGTCAACTTTTTTGCTAGCAGAAAACGTAAAAATGCTATCCAAAATGTTGACTGCCCCGTGTCCGACTAAAATAATCTAAACAGACCGACAAACGGCGGCCTGCTGACGCCAGTCAAAAACAAAGCTGCCCCAAAAGGCAGCTTTAATTTTCAGTAAATTATCTGACTTTAATTATCTGTGATAGAGCTTCTTTGTCTCGTAAACAGGCTCACATGTGAGGTTGATGCCGAGCTTGTGGAACATGTTGATATCAACAGAGCTCATCATGGTCGTGGAGTGAGCATCGCTGTTCATGAGGTTTCCGATCTGCTGCATAGCGAGTTCTGCAACCGGGTTGGTGGCAGCGCTGATAGCAAGAGCGATGAGGACTTCGTCTGTATGAAGTCTGGGGTTATGGTTGCCTAAGTGGTTGATCTTAAGATCGGAGATAGGCTCGATAACGTTGGGTGAGATGAGCGGAATGTCATGTGCAATACCCGCAAGGACCTTAAGTGCGTTAAGAAGCGCCGCGGAAGCAGGTCCGAGAAGAGGTGTTGTCTTACCGGTAACGATCTGTCCGTCAGGAAGCTCTAATGCAACAGCCGGAGCGCCTGTGGATTCAGCACGCACAAGTGCAGCTCCGATAACACGGCGGTCAGAAATATCGATGCCGCTCTTCTTCATGAGGAACTCGATCTTGGTTACGTCAGAACCGTCGGAATTGCCGGCACGTGTTGCCATCTTGGCCTCATAGTATCTTCTGACGATCTCCTGTCTGGAAGCTTCCTGGCAAGCCTCATCGTCGACAATGGCAAAGCCTGCCATGTTAACGCCCATGTCCGTAGGTGACTTGTAAGGACTCTCGCCATAAATTTTTTCGAAAATAGCATTTACTACAGGGAAGATCTCAACGTCTCTGTTGTAGTTAACTGTTGTCTTTCCATATGCTTCGAGGTGGAAAGGATCGATCATGTTAACGTCTGCTAAGTCTGCTGTTGCTGCTTCATAAGCAACGTTTACAGGGTGCTGGAGAGGGATCGACCAGATAGGGAATGTCTCGAACTTAGCATAGCCTGCCTTGATGCCGCGCTTATTCTCGTGATAAAGCTGGGAAAGGCATGTAGCCATCTTTCCGGAACCCGGGCCGGGTGCCGTAACGACAACGAGCTTTCTTGATGTCTCGATATAATCGTTCTTGCCGTAGCCGTCTTCGCTTACGATAAGCGGAATATCTGAAGGATATCCTGCGATAGGATAATGTCTGTAGGACTTAACGCCGAGGCCTCTTAATCTTGCTTCGAACTTCTCTGCAAGAGGCTGGCCTGCGAACTGTGTGATTACAACGCTTCCAACCAAGAGTCCGAACTCTGTGAAAGCATCGATAAGACGGAGAACTTCCTGGTCGTAAGTGATGCCCAGGTCTCCTCTTCTCTTATTCTTCTCAATGGCATCGGCATTGATCGCGATAACGATCTCGGCATCTTCGGAAAGTGCCTTCAGCATTCTGATCTTGCTGTCAGGTTCGAAGCCGGGCAAAACTCTTGATGCATGGTAATCATCGAAAAGCTTACCGCCGAATTCGAGATAAAGCTTGCCGCCGAACTGGTCGACGCGCTCTCTGATGTGCTGGCTTTGCAGCTCTACATACTTGTCATTGGAAAAACCGATCTTAAACATAGGACTCAGACCCCCTTGCGAAAAATTATATTACAAAGAAGTCCAATCTTATGTTACAAAAATTCATTATTTTAAAATTCTTAAAGGCTCCATCAGGAGAAGTGATTTTACCTTGGGAAGTTCTTCGACGGTGAATCTCCTGCTGATTATCTCGCGCACACCCTCATTGCCAATGAGCTCCACGAAGTCTTCCCTTCCGGAAAGCACGTCATAGCCGAACTTTTTGCTCTTGTAGTGCATCGGTATAACGACCTTGGGGTCGATCTGGCCCACCATCTCAAAAGCCTTTTTGCAGTCGATCGTATAGTACCCTCCGACAGGGATCAGAAGAAGATTACAGCCCTTTATAACGGCGAGCTGGTCCTCTGTAAGATCACAACCTATGTCGCCCATGTGGACTACATTCTCGCTGCCGGATGTTATTTTCGTGATGTTGTTTCTGCCGCGCTTAGCACCTTCAACCTCATCGTGGAAGGTCTTTATGATCTCGACTTCAGGCTCAGGTCCTGTATATCGCTCATAAGGTGTGCCTACGGCTTCAAAATCGTTGTGGTCAGCGTGGGAATGGGAGCAATATACCTCGTCTGCCTGAACATTAACGTCGGAAAGACCCGGAACACAATTGGGCTTATATGGGTCAAAGCATACGGTAAGGCCTGTATCAAACCTGATAAGAAAGCATGCGTGTCCGACGAATGTTACTTCCATGAGATATTCTCCTTAAAGCTTAATACTTTACAGTATCGTCGCCATCCTCTTCCTTCTTCTCCTCAGTTGTTGTCTCAGACTCAACAGTATATGTGGCATCTTCCAAAATCTTCGAATTGGCCTTGAATTCCTTCTTGGCCTGGGATGCGAGGATAGCATTTGCGATGCCGCCGATCGCGCCTACAACGAGAGTGATTCCGATGATGATGGTAAGCGTCTTTGTCGCGCCGTTAAAGCATGTGACGAAGATGCCCATGCCGAGTGCGGCAATGCCGAACAGCAGTGAGAACCACCAGTATTTCGCGCCTGCAGGTCTTAATGTGCCTACAGAGACAACGATGATGATGATCGCATAGATGCCGATGATAATTCCGAATACGAAGTTGAAGATGGTGATGATCGGAAGCGGGTTGATGATAAACACGATTCCCGTGATGGCTATGGCACAGCCGATGATGAAGACGATCCAGTCGAATATCGTCTTTTCCTTGATCCTTAAGAAGTTGATGAGCTCGAAGATACCTACCAGGATAAGCACGCCGCCTACGACTCTTACAAAACCTGAAGCGATCTCGTCACCTTTTCCGGCGAGTGTTCCGATAAAGAATATGAGACCCAGAAAAAGCATTACGATGTCTAAAAGTATCGAAGCTAAATTGTAATCACTTATCTTATTCTTATTCTTGGTCTTATCCTTTGCCATGTATCATTCCTCGCTTTCGCCGTTTGTCATAATCATATTCTTACCTGATTTCTTTGCGTTTGACAATGCCGCTTCTGCTTCTTTCAAAGCGCTTTCAAGATCCATCGTGACGTCAAACCAGGCATATCCACCGCTTATAGTAGCGGTATCTTTCATAAATGAGAACTTCTTTTTGGAAAAATCCTTTCTGATCTGGTTTAAGACTTCGAAGTTCTCTTCCTTTAATCCGTTCTCGAAAACAATGACAAAAGTATCTCCGCCGTATCTTCCGACGATCGTATCCTCATCGATAACGCCCTGAAGGACCTGGCCCAGCGCGCGGAGAACGTCATCTCCCTTGTCGTTGCCCATCTCATCGTTGATCTTCTTGAAGTCGTCGACATCGATCACAGCGATTCCGCAGGGGTCTAATTCATTGGTGTTCTTCAAGATCTCATTGGCAGATTCTATAAGGTATTTCTTGCTGTAAACACCCGTTACCCTGTCCGTCTCAAAGCCGTGCTCAAACTTGTTCGCGCCTGCGAAATTACGCTCTCTTATCATGAGAAGTCTCGTATTGAAGATCTCGAGCCTGTACGCAAGAATGCTTATTCCGACCGCCAGTATTTCAGCGATTATTATGCAGAGGATCGAATATGTCCTCTCATCCGGATAGTCATAGATATGAAGGATTCCGGCATAGAGGATAAATACGAAGCTTAAGCCTGACTGAACGATCTGAATGAACCCGTCATGGAATGCAGAGCAGAATATGATCGCAAAGAGCGGGAATACCCAGAGCGGAATGAAATAACTGTGAGCAAGGGATATTACACCGCACATGAGTAGTCCTGCAAATGAGACGACCCTGTTCTTGGTAATGTCCGTGCTGGTCGATGAACGGTTCGAAAATCTGGTAATGATATAAAGCACCGTGTTGATCGCAAACGGAACCAGGATCCTGAACTCAATATATGTGTTGACAGGCTGGCCGACATTATCGGTGAGATAGTAATAGATGAATATCGCTACCTCAAGGGTTACACAGATGATAGCCATTGAGAGAATGATCCTCTCAAATTCCAACCTGATCGTTCTTTCCAGGTTCCTGAGCGCGGGATCGCTGACCAGCTTATTGTCCATAGGCGTTACCTCTTTAATTAAGCTTTGTGCCTGCCTTTAAGTTTGCCCGAATCTTAAGTTGTTTCAGTAGTATCTGCTGCCGGTTTTGTGGGTTCCGGTTTTGTAGGCTCCGGTTTTGTCGGTTCCGGAGGAGTAGGAACAGGTGAATTGGTCGGTTCAGGAGGCTGTGCGGTCGTCGGCGTAGGTGCCGGTGAATCCGTACTGCCCTGAGGTGTCGGAGACGGTGTATCCGTACTGCCGCCCTGAGGTGTCGGGGACGGTGTGTCTGTGCTGCCGCCGCCGCTGCTCTCTGTAGGATCCGTCGTAGGTGTCGGAACAGGTGTGTCCGTAACCGTTCCTGCCTTTACTTCCCATGAAGCCGTAGCCTGAATGGATCCACGGAACGGATCCTTAAATGTATATGTGATCGTATATTTGCCAACCGTATTCTTAGCCTGATCGAGCGAGATATCCTGACCCGCTTCAGTCTTTAAGGAGTACGACAGGTTATTCGTTGTCCAGTCACCTTGTGAGGTCTTGGCCTTTACGCCGTCCATCGGATTGATGTTCTGACCTGTCTGAGACGTTATCGTCTTGTTGGTTATGCTGATCTCAGGCGCCTTGAGCGTAGTCTTGCCAAGGATCCTGATGTTAAGGTCGACTTCCGTGCCGATTCCGGCAACCTTGCCGTGCCATGAATACTGCCAGTATTCGAAAGCAAAGCTTCTCGGAGGAACAGTATCGCCTGTCTGATAGTAGTTAGACTTGAAGCTCTTGCTTGCCGGCCAGTAGCAGCTGTAGGGATATGCATACCAGAGCTTGTAATTTCCAAGGATACGGCTCTGATATTTTCCGAGTCTGTTATTGATGTCATCGGAGCAGAGATATACAGCAGGAGTATAGCCGTTCTTGCCGATCAGGGTGCAGAAAGCATCCAGCACATTGGCAAACGCTTCGCCCTTTAACGGCTGTGTACGGTAACCGCTGCCGGTCTCCCAGTCCATTACAACAGGAAGATCGATATTGTATCCCTTGCACATAGCGATCGTCAGGGATGCTTCTTCGATAGCTTCCTCAACAGTAATTGCCTGTGAGAAGAAATATACTCCGACCTTGATTCCGGCCTTCTTGGCATTCGTAACGTTCTTAGCGAACTTCTTATCTTCATAGCAGGTGCCCTTGGTATAACCACGGCCGCCGCATCTGATAAATGCAAACTTGATTCCGTCGTTCTTAACCTTAGTCCAGTTGATATCGCCCTGGAACTCCGAGATATCTATTCCAAGCTCATAATTTACGACTGTAATAGGAGCCATGGTGGGAGTGGGCTTAGGTGTAGATGCAGCAGTAGTCGGCTTTGGTTTAGGTGTATTTGTAGCCTTCGGAGCATCAGCGATAGTACCCTTGTGAGTTGTCTTAACGTTCTGGGACTGGTCCTGCTTGATGTCCTTCTTGGCGATAACCTTTACCTTGCCCTGCTTAACTGCCTTGAGGAGGTCCTCATCAGATAAGGACTTAAGATCTTTTACATCGGCAACGTTCTCACCGGTAAGGCCGCCGCGCTTAGTAGGCTTGGTCTCTTCTGAGGCCGTCTCTTCAGCCGGTTCGTTTGAAGGCTCAGTCTGTTCAGGCTCCTCGGGCTCAGTGCCCCTGTTCATGTTGACCTGTGCCAGATACTGTTCAGCTGCATTGAGCTCAACATTCTCTGACGGGATCTCTATACCTGAATTTGAGCTGATCGCAGCAGCGCAGACAGTGCCTACCGTACCTAAAACGATGACTGCTGCAAGTATAAGGCTCAGCCTTGCCGTCTTCTCGGATGCTGAACAGAATCTCGCAAATGCGCCCTGCTTTTCTTTCTCTGCCTTCTTTTTCAAAACGTTACCTCATATATAAAATTATATAAATACGCAAATATTCATGATAATAATGCGTTAGTTCTAACGCTAAGTCAAGTTTATCCTACCTTAGATAGGGGTAACATTTTGGGGCAAAACGCCGTTTTATATGTGGCAATTGCTCAAAAAGCCTATGTGGCTTTTGGATATTCATTACAAAGAAGACGGTACGGAGCCTCGTCTTCTTCGATCTCTGGGAACCTGCCTACAGGCGGGTTAAAACGGTTGTCGGTGTTATCGTCATTTACCTGTGAGACCTCACCTAAGAGCACCGCTCCGGTACCCTTCTCGACTTCAAAATCGTGATACATAAGGGGCTGGATCGAGATGCTCTCGCCGGGAGTCAGCCTGATCTGCGTTCCCGCCTTGACCTGATAAGTCCTGCCGTCCGTATGGACAGTAACGTCGCTTTCCATATCCATCTCTTCATTCGGCAATGAGTTATAGACACGGATCAGAAGGTTTCCGCCGCCTTTATTTATAATGTCTTCCATTTTGAACCAGTGAAAATGATTAGGCGAATACTGCCCTTCTTCGATGAAGAGAAGCTTCTCGGCATAAGGCTTGGGATATCTGTCCTTCGCATTGAGGTTGCCGTTGCGGAGCGTGATCAGTGAGAAGCCGACCTTCTCAAAATCTCCAAGTCCGTAATCCGTAATATCCCAGCCGAGCATGTTATCCCTGACCTCATCGTACTCATGGCCCTTGGTAAGCCATTCCTCAGGTGTGAAATTACAAAAAGGAGGAAGACTGATCTTAAGTTCGTTCATGACGCTTTCCATGCGCTTTAATGCTCTGTTTATCTCGGATCTTTTCATGTTATTCACCTCTCTTATTGCTTATTAGCCTGAACAGACAGGCAACCGCAAAAGCCGTTAACGGAATTCCCGTAAAGATACAGATTCCGGCAGGCCAGCCCCAGTTAAGGAACCCGTAGAAATCATTCGTATCGGGCCATGGACCTCCGATGCCGTTTATCAGAATGTTCAGAAGATATCCAATTGCATAAAGGAGTGTTGGTATTGCCGCGAAAACAGTATATCTGAAAGAAATCTTTTTTCTTTTTACAAATATGAATTCTGCTATCGCAGTGATGGGCAGAAGCAGGTGGAAGAAAAGGTTGCCTCTCTTATAGAAATTCGGAAAACCGTATAAAGGGCCGAACATGAAGGCCACGACCGCGAAAGTGATGGCAACTCCGCAGACGGCCGCGAGCTTTAATGCCGCCATCTTTCCCGTGCCTTTTTTCGCGAAAATACAGATAAGATAAATGAGCGCCACTATTCCGCAGAAAACATTCGAAAGGACAGTATAGAACTTGAAGTTTTCCAGACCTGACGACTGCAGCGCGCCCTCTTCCGCTTCTGACGTGAGCATGAGAATAATGCCTGTTACCGCTAAGATAACGATAACAAGATTAAATAAGATCTCTGATGTCTGACGGTTTTTATTGCTCATACAACAATTATATGTATGAGCAAGATCAATGTATACAAGACTTATGATTTATTTAAGGGGTTCCGGTAGTCTCAGGCGACACTTCTGATCTTTTCGCCGACTTTGTGATAAGCGCCAAAGAAATTGGCGGAACAGAATGCCATGGCATCCTTCTCTCCAAATTCCGCCTGTCTTGAAGCAACTAACGCAAGATAATCAGCAGATTCCTCCTTTGTCCTTCCGGAATCTTCGAAAAGCAAATCCAAAGCCTGCTCGAGTGAACTGGCTCTGCCCGATTTAATAATATTTTGCAGCCTGTCCAATATCCTGGGATCAGTATACTTCGCTTCTAAAAGACACGGACCGTAATCGTTATAGTAATTTGTGAGCTGCTTTGCAAGCTCGACTTCCCTGCCCAGATATTTCTTTATCTTCTTGCGGTTGTCCTTCCCAGAGAATAAGTCCGTTATAAAGCTTGAACGCACGCAGGGCTACAAGAACAGACAGCCATGTCGTAACGCCCATCATAATGATTCCGAAAATAAGAACACCTATAGGTATATAACCCCTTTTATCAAGGTAATCGAGCTTCTGATTGCAGAATTCGTATTCGCTGTACTGTGCGCGCATAAAATCGAAATATCTGATCAGCTTCTTAAGTTCCTTATTGACCTCATAAAGGCTCATATCAGGAAGATCATCAACGGAAATACCATTTTTCTCTGCGCTCAGATCAAGAGGCGCTCCGCATCTTTTGCAGATCCTCCGGCCGTGATTCTCATATCCACATTCATTACAAGTAACCATGGAGTTCCCCCCTTTCCATGCGTTGCTTAGTTGTCCCGCTTATATTTTAGCATGTAAGAATTATTTTTATAACTAGTGTCACTGTTCGCGCATGAAAAATCCCCGCAAAGCTTACGCCATGCGGGGATCGTCTGTTTTCATTCCTTATTCAGGTGACAACGGTTGCGGGTAACCTTGAACCGTTATTACTCACCCTTCTCGAGTGCGAGAGTGATCGTTGTTCTGTCGCAAACGTCGGAAGGTCCGAAGTACTGGATAGCACCAGGGAATGTGAATGCAGTCTCAACTGCCCATCTTGCTCTGTTTGCTTCGAAATACTTGAACGGCTTGCCGTCGAGCTCAACGAGAGCCTTTCTGATAACCGGCTTGTCTGCACCGTTTCTTCTTTCCATGTTCATCATCTTTGTGATAGGCATACCACCTGCAACCCACTCATCTGCGGGCTTGGAGATGTTGGAAACCTTTGAGAGGTATCCTGTGTAACCATACTGGATGAGCATGAATGCGTTGAAGCCTAAAGAGTAGCAGTAGTCAGCATCGAAGTTGGAAGGGAATGCGCAGCGGCCTTCATAACCGAAGAAGTGGTGCTGAGCGCCGAACTTACCCTTGTATGTGCCTGCTTCCTTTCTCTTTGCGAGCTCATTCTTAACCATCTCGGAGAAGAGCTTCTCAGACTCGATGAGGGATACCTGAACGTTGCCGTGAGGGTCTCTCTCGAGGAAGAGCTGCTGCTGGATGCCCTGGGGAAGGATATCAAATACCTTGAAAGCATCAGCGGAAAGGCCAGCCTTGATGAACTCATACTTAGCGTTCCAGTCAGGAAGAGCGTTGAACTGAGCTGTCTTCTCGCCAGCGAGGAGCTCATTGATCTCAGCGATGAGAGCTGAGAACTCAGGAACGAACTCTACGATACCCTCAGGGATGATAGCAACACCGAAGTTGTCGCCGTTAGCTGCTCTCTTCTCAACGGAATCAGCGATCTGGTTTGTGATATCTGCAAGAGACATCTTCTTAGCTGCAACTTCCTCACCGATGAGGCAGATGTTAGGCTGTGTCTCAAGTGCGCACTCAAGAGCAACGTGGGAAGCAGAACGGCCCATAACCTTGATGAAGTGCCAATACTTCTTTGCGGAGTTAGCATCTCTCTCGATGTTGCCGATGAGCTCGGAATATGTCTTTGTAGCTGTATCGAAACCGAAAGAAGCTTCGATGTCCTCGTTCTTCAAGTCGCCGTCGATCGTCTTAGGGCAGCCGATGACCTGAATGCCTGTGTTGTTAGCAGCCATGTACTCAGCGAGTGTAGCAGCGTTTGTGTTGGAGTCGTCACCGCCGATGATAACGATAGCTGTAAGGCCGTTCTCTTTTGCATAATTTGCAACTGTCTGGAACTGCTCAACTGTCTCGAGCTTAGTTCTGCCGGAACCGATGATGTCGAAACCGCCTGTATTTCTGTAAGCATCGATGAACTTGTCGTCGAACTCAACATAGTCGTTCTTGAGAAGTCCGTCAGGTCCCTTCTTGAAACCAAGAAGCTTGTTCTCAGGGTTTGTTGCCTTCAAAGCGTCATAAAGACCTGAAATAACGTTGTGTCCGCCAGGTGCCTGACCGCCGGAGAGGATTACGCCTACTACCTGCTTCTTAGCAGCGGATGTATTTGCGCCCTTAACGAATGTGATCTCGGGCTTACCATATGTGTTGGGGAAAAGAGCCTTGATCTTGTCCTGGTCTGCAACAGACTGTGTAGCAGCACCTTCCTGTACGCTGATCTCAGCGATACCGTTTCTAAGCATGCCCGGAAGCTTGGGCTGATACTCATATCTTGCCTTCTGAAGTGGTGAAATATCCATAGCTTTACTCCTTTAGAATAAAATACACAAGAATAATAATTAATCAGACGGCAAAAGTAAATGATTGTTTTCGGTCTTTTGTGTCCAAAATACCCTATTGCGGAAGTAGGAACTTTAGTGTAAATTCTTCTCTTGGAAAACAGAATATAAGGACGGGAGCTTGCATTACAGGCTGAGAGGAAGGTGTGCCCTTCGACCGAATACCTGATTTGGGTAATGCCAACGTAGGGACTCTTAGGTCATATATGCGTTTTGAGGAAGTTGCCTTTATCAGGCAGCTTCCTTTTTCTTTGCTTTCCGGAAGGAGTTCTCATGAAAAGATACAACATTTTAAGACTCGCCGTTATGGCAATGCTGATCGCAATAGGCGTTGTGATCTCACCCATCTTAAGGATCGAGGGCATGTGCCCGATGGCTCACCTCATCAACATCACCGCAGCAGTTCTCTTAGGACCTCTGGACGCATTCCTGGTAGCTCTTTTTATCGGCATCATCCGCATGTGCGCCATGGGCATCCCGCCGCTCGCACTCACGGGTGCGGTTTTCGGAGCTTTGCTCTCAGGCATCCTTTACAAAGTATCCAAGGGCAAGATCTGGGCAGCAGTATTGGGTGAGATCGTCGGCACCGGCATCATCGGCGCGATCGTCTCCTACCCTGTCATGGCTTTCATCATGGGCAGAGAAGGCCTTGGATGGTTCTTCTACGTTCCCTCATTCATCTGCGGAACATTGATCGGCGGCACAGTCGCAGCGATCGTCCTCTACAGGCTCCAGCATATGGGCGCTTTGAAGAAGATGCAGACAAGAATCGCTGAAGGAGGTGCCCTTTGGAAAAAGAAGCACGCAAAAACAACTGCCTGATCCACTGCATCACAAACCCTATCTCAATGAACCAGTGCGCAAATGCCATACTGGCTCTTGGGGCAAAACCTATAATGGCAGAGCACCCTGACGAGGTAATGGAGATAACAAGGACCGCTTCCTCCCTGCTTCTTAATCTGGGAAATATCACCGATTCGCGCATCTCATCCATGCGCCTCGCGCTTAAGGAAGCATCCGCCACAGGCATTCCCGTTACTCTTGATGCGGTAGGCGCTGCCTGCTCGTCACTTCGCAAAACTCTCGTAAGGCTTTTCCTCACATCAGGCAAGTTCGCCTGCCTCAAGGGTAACTATTCGGAGATCCTTGCGCTCTACGATGACACATACAAGGCAGCCGGCGTGGATGCCAAAGATGGCATCGATGAAGAGCTTATAAGACGCGCTGTTCTTGAGCTCTCGAAAACAAACAGCTGCATCGTCGTCGCAACCGGCAAGGTGGACCTCATCGCTTCAGATGGTGAGATAAGAGAAGTCACAGGCGGTACCGCCCAGCTCTCACAGGTAACGGGAACGGGCTGCATGCTTGGTGCCGTGATCGCAACATACCTTGCAGAAGAAAATTCTCTTCAGAGCGTTGTTAACGCATGCGCATTCTTTAAGGCATGCGGTGAAAAGGCTGCAACAGATAAAGGCATCGGAACCTTCATGGTGAATCTTCTTGATGCGTTAGGAGGCTGCCATGAAGCTTGATACGACTTTATATTTCATCACCGACAGCACCGGATTTGAAAAAGACGAATTCCTTAAAAGAGTCCGTTCAGCATTAGAAGGCGGCGTCACCATAATCCAGCTCCGCGAGAAGAACAGGACCACCCGTGGGTATATCGAACTTGCAGAAGCAGTTCATGCAATAACAATGGAATTCAATGTTCCTCTCATAATCGACGACAGGATCGACGTAATGCTCGCGGTTGACGCTGAAGGTGTCCATGTGGGAGCTGAAGATATGCCTGTCGTACTTGCCAGAAAGCTTATCGGCAAAGATAAGATCTTAGGAGCTACTGCAAAGACAGTCGAAGCCGCAACGGCCGCATATAACGACGGTGCTGATTACCTGGGCGTCGGTGCGATATACCCGACAACGACCAAGGTAAAAACGATTCTCACTTCAACAGAAACTTTGGATGCGATAACAAAGGCTGTTCCGATCCCTGTTAATGCGATCGGCGGACTTAATTCCTCCAATCTTGGTGTGCTTAAAGGCATCAACATCGCGGGCGTCTGCGCAGTATCGGCAATCATGAAGGCTGATTCTCCAAAGAGGGCAGCAGAGGAACTTAAGAAGGCTTTTGACGACATAAGGAGGAACGCATGAAGACTGTACTTTCTATTGCAGGAAGCGACTGCTCAGGCGGTGCCGGCATTCAGGCCGACCTCAAGACCATGCTCGCAAACGGCGTTTATGGAATGTCCGTTATCACTTCCCTTACCGCACAGAATACGACAGGCGTCAGATCGGTGCTTAACAGTGATCCCAAGTTCCTTGCAGATCAGATCGACGCGGTCTTTGAAGACATCGTACCTGATGCAGTAAAGACCGGCATGATCCCTTCAAAAGAGCTCGTTGAAGTTATTGCAGACAGGATGAAGTTCTACTGCGTCAACAATATCGTAGTAGATCCTGTCATGGTCGCAACGAGCGGCGCGGACCTGTCCCGGCGCGGACCTGTCCAACTCTGAAAGCGTTAAGGCACTTAAGGAATCCCTCATTCCTCTCGCATCCGTCGTCACACCCAACATTCCTGAGGCAGAAGTGCTCTCAGGCATGAAGCTCAGCACCAGGGACGGCATGATAGAAGCCGCAAAGAAGATCAATGCAGAGTGCGGCTGCTCCGTTCTGATCAAGGGCGGCCACAACAGTTCAAACTGCGATGACGTGCTGCTGCACGCAGGCGAAGTCCTGATTTTCGAGATGGAAAAGATCGATAACCCGAACACACATGGAACGGGATGCACTTTATCAAGTGCTATCGCCTGCAATCTCGCCAAAGGAATGGCAGTTCCGGAAGCTGTTAAGCGCGCCAAGGAATACATCACCGGCGCAATAAGGGCAGGCCTTGATCTGGGACACGGAAGA
>CACZML010000034.1 GCA_902782235.1 Oscillospiraceae bacterium | reverse complement strand
CACGATCTCAAGACAGAACGGAAGTCTCGGAGATGAGATTGCTGATGCTCTTGCTGCGCGCCTTGGCACGATTGTCATTTCAAGGAAGTATGCCCTCGATAATTTCTTTGGCGAGATCAATCCCGGCACATTAGACAGATTAAATGAGAGCGCCAAGTTCTTTGACCTGCAGCTTCCCGGCAGCGACCGCACTTATGCCGATATCCTGGTTGAAAGGATCAGGGCTCTTGCCTCCGATTCCAAGGACAAGGATCTCGTTATCCTCGGCATGGGAAATACAGGATTACTGCTGACGAAGCCAATGAAGTCCTCGATATCGGTGACCGCAAGCACAGAAAGTTTGTAAGGACAGTTTACGGGAAGGATATCACCGCACCCGAGCAGTTCGACCTTATCCTTAATACTGACCGTCTTAGCGTCGACGAATGTGTTGATGCCATAGCCGAGCTTGCCAGAAAGCACGACATGAGAGTCAGGCTTGCCGAATCCAATGATTCTTCAAAAACGATCGATCACCAGACCAGAAATATTGCTTTTAAGAACGAGACCGAAGAAGAATTTGCCAGGATCCTAAGCCTTTACAACATCGAATGGCTCTACGAACCCAAGACGTTCCCCGTCGAATGGGATGCTGAAGGAAATGTCACGATGGCTATCTCTCCTGATTTCTATCTTCCAAAGTTCAATCTCTACCTTGAACTTACCACGATGGACCAGCGTTATGTAACCAAGAAGAATAAGAAGATGCGCCTTGTTAAGGAACTCTATCCGGGCACAAATATCCGCATCGTTTATAAGAAAGATTTCAATGAGCTTGTTGACCGCCTGAAGATGTTTGGCGGTATCGGCGATAATTCTTAAGGAGGTCCCTAGGTGGCTAATCTTGAAGAAGCTCTTAATACAGAGCGTGTCGTTTACAGCGAAGAAACTATCCAGTCCAGAATAAAGGAATTAGGCAGACAGATCACCGAAGATTACAAGGATAAGGAACTTATCGTTATCGGCGTCATTAAGGGTTCTCTTTATTTCCTGTCAGACCTTACGAGGGCTATCGATCTTCCCATCAAGGTCGATATGGTAGGTTTCTCAAGCATTCCGGACACAACTTCCAAGACAGGTATCGTGCGCATAACAAAGGATATCGATCTTGATATCACCGACAAGCACGTCCTCGTTGTTGAAGACGTAATCAGGACAGGTCTTACGACGGCCTACATCATCCAGAATCTCGAGATGAAGAAGCCTAAGGAGATTACACTTTGCTCGATGCTCCTTAATCCCGACAGGCTTCTCATGACCATTCCCGTAAAATACTTCGGCTTTGAGATCAATGACCAGTGGCTTGCAGGCTACGGTTTAGACAAGGATGAGATCGGAAGGAACCTTCCTTATATCGCCCAGATTCCCAAGCGAAAATAAGGACTCAAACAAATAAACAAACGCAAAAGAAAGATCCCGGTGACCTAAATCATCGGGATCTCCTTTTTCGCTCCAACGAACCAAATTAGATTACTTACAAAGATCACGCATTCACGCTCATCCTCTTACGCTCTTCCATCCTACCAAAAGGCCCTTTACTAAAACCACTACCCGAGCTTTATGTGATATCGTTACAACTAATCGATTTGCTGCAACCCTCAATCACACCGTGCATCTCATGTCTCCATTCACCGAACATTACGCTATTCGATTGTGGTCTGCTCCCTCCACCTCGCGGCTTCGCTTGCAGTTCGACAGCCTGACCGGCTACTCGGTTTGCACGAACCGGTGTAACATCCGCTGCGGCTACGGTTCTTTCCTGTCGATGGTGACATCTCACCTACTCGCGGTCCCGAATACCGAATCAACTAATTGTTACAACCTGTGGCTTGTATGTCTACGACACCTTCAACCACTCGCTCGTCACTCCCTTAGTTCTTATCTCGGGCTTTGTCTCCACCATTGATGTAATCTTAGGCTTCGTTTCTTCGGCTTCGCCATAAGTTCTTTCCAACTCTGGTTCTTCCCTGCGCCAGCTCGACAATCTCTTCGGGCGGCCTTCCTCGGATCTGGAAGTTATCGCTTCCGTATTCCTTGGAGCTAGCTTAATAATACTTGGTGGCTATGGAGTTCGCAATAATGCAGAAGATACCAAATGAAAATCATTTGGTTGTGCAACTTGCACAATACTTGGTATATCAAAGTGTTGCCATTTTATGAAGAATGGCTTAAAAGCATTGATTTATATGATATTTGGATTACAAACTCAGAAAAGATCTGAAACTGAAGTAATGCCTGCTTTCGCTAACAAACTGATGACCAGCATGATGATTCCGGCCATGAGAACTCCAAGAACAACTGCCTTGGTTGTCTTCTTCGCATCGAAGTCGAGCATAGAAGCTGCGAGCGTTCCTGTCCAGGCACCTGTGCCGGGGAGCGGGATACCTACGAAAAGCATAAGCGCAATAAATGCACCATTCTTCTTTGACTTGGCTGTAAGCTTCTGTCCGGCCTTCTCGCCCTTCTGGAGGAACCACTTAAAGATTCCGCTTCCGTGCTTGAGCTTGGAACCCCAGATAAGAACTTTACGAGCGAACAGATAGATAATAGGAACAGGGAGCATGTTGCCGACGACACAAACCGCAAGAGTGATATATTCATTCAATCCGAAAGCTGTGACACCGATCGGAACTGCTCCACGGAGCTCAATGATCGGAACCATAGAAATAAAAAAGACCAGAATGTATTTAACTATTGTCGGCATATATGTCCCTCCACACCGCAATAATTTAACACATATCGGTCATAAAAAACAAATAGAATTCAGATTACCTTGTCTTTATTGAGAAAAGACCTGATCTCGTCCCTCATGTGATACATCTTCTGCACGCTGTTCTCAAGAAAGTAATAGTGCATTACGTATCCGACGGTGAGTCCGAAGAATATCAACACGAGAAGAATTCCTGCGATAAGGAATTCCGTGGGGAGCACGAACAGGCAGTAGATCTCAAAAAGGAGCCATGTCGCGAATGCAAGTGTTACCAGCAGGTGGATAAGCCTCTCATGCTGGTAATAAGAGATCTTGGTCTCAAACTCGGAGAGCATCTCCTTAGTCTTTTCTTCCGGAGCAGACTTCATCTCTTCATCAATATATTTCTGTACGGCATTCATCGTCTCTAAAACATATTTCTTCATAAGCCGAACCTCCGGTTGATATAATTTACGACCGCCCTCTTGTTCTTCGTCCATTCCGGAGCTATCAAGATCTTCTTCGGGCCGTCGCCTGTAAACCTGTGAACCACAGCATTATCAGGCAGGATCTTCAATGCTTCCTCTACAATATCAAAATACTCCTCCATCCCGAGTATCTCAACTTTATTGTCGCGGTAAAGCTTCTCAAGAGGCGTATTCTCAAGCACATAAAGGCATGTGAATTTATACCCGTCGCTGCCTGAATCCACGCTTAACTTTACGGTGTCCATCATCATGTCCCGTGTCTCTCCGGGGAGTCCGAAAATAATATGCGTTATTACGTTTGCGCCGATCGCTTTAAGCGCTTTTACTGCTTCAACATATTCGCTTGTCTTATAACAGCGGTTAATAAATTCCGCAGTCTCATCACTTGAAGTCTGGAGACCGAGCTCAACGAACAAAGGCATCCTCTCCGCCTGTTTCTTAAGAACGGCAAGGATCTCAGCTCCTAAACAATCCGGTCTTGTTGCTATCGAAACAGCTTCGATGCCATCGCACGCCGATGCTTCGCTGAGGGCATTTTCGAGATATCGGGGATCACAGTATGTATTCGTAAAGCTCTGGAAATAAGCTATGTATCCTGCGTCATCACCGGCCTTCGCACTGACCTGGCTGATGGCTTTTCCAATCTGATCGGCAATAGAGATACCTGATGCGGAGAACTCACCGGAACCGCCTTCAGAACAGAAGATGCAGCCGCCTGTGCCTTTGCTTCCGTCCCTGTTGGGGCACGTAACGCAAATCGTGATCGAGGCTTTATACATCTTATGTCCGAATACTTTCCTGAAGTACTGGTTAGCGGTGATCATTAAAATCGTCCTCCGGATGGAATGGGTCCGCCATTATCTTATCAGCTTTATTCTCTCTTGAGGCAATTTTGGCTTCAGCAGCGCTCTTGATTACACTTGTACCGTAACGTCTGTTGATCTCATCGATTGCTTTATTGAGGCGCTCGTCGCGCTCGCTCTTTTGGGCTTCCTGGAATATCGACAACTGCTCGCCGCTGTCAGCTTTTACCAGCTTGGTGCATCTTACGCCGATACTTCTTACGCCTTTGCTCCAGTCGTAAGAACTCTTGAAAAGGTCCCTGGCCGCTTCGTAAATATCCTTTGCATCGTCAGTTGCGCGGTACAGGATGCTCTGCTTCTCATAGATGCCAAGATCCCTGTCTCTTACGGTTATCTGGACAACGGTGCCCTTCAGACCATGCTTTCTGAGTCTCATCGCGACGCTCTCGGAAAGCATATGGAAAGTCCTCTCGATCTCTCTGTCAGACGTCATGTCCTCAGCCGTGGTCGTCGAATTGCCGACCGACTTCGGAATGCGTTTATAACCTGATTCTGCGACGGGCGCATCGTCAAGACCATTGGCATATTCCCATAAAGCCGTGCCTGCTTTCCCGAGATAAGTTGCGATATAGTTGCCGTCGGTCCTCGCCAGATCTCCTATCGTCTTAACGTTGATCTTGGAGAGTTTCTCGGCAGTGTGCTTGCCGACAAAAAGAAGATCAGATACAGGCAGTGGCCAGACCTTCTCCTGCCAGTCAGTATCAGAAAATACCGTCGTCGCATCAGGCTTCTTATAGTCGCTTCCGAGCTTCGCGAAAACCTTGTTGAAGCTGATCCCGACAGAACACGTCAGCTTGAATTCCTCCCTGACCCTGTTCCTTATCTCAAGCGCAATCTCTTCTGCCTCATCGTAATCAGAAACGACGCCGGTCATATCGAGCCAGCATTCATCAAGACCGAAGGGCTCAACCCTGTCGGTATATTCCGAATACATCTCGCGGAGTTTCTTGGAATAAAACTCATACTTCTCGTGGTGAGCACCGACAAGGACCAGATCAGGACATTTTGCCTGTGCCTGCCAGATAGCTTCAGCTGTCTTGATACCGTACTTTTTTGCAGGTTCATTCTTGGCGAGGATTATGCCGTGCCTGGCCTTCGCATCACCGGCAACTGCCATCGGAACATTCTTAAGCTCCGGCCTCGAGATCATCTCGACAGACGCAAAATAGCAGTTCTGGTCAATGTGGAAAATGATGCGTTTCATGCCGTTTATAATACCACAAAACGAACATATTTTCTATTTTAGTGTGTACTTGCACTTAAAAATGTCAAATATTATCTGTAACTTATTGCAATTGACTATATAAAATCACTTTGACGTGTTGTATACTATACAGGTGAAAAATCAAAAAATCACAATTATATAAAACAGCGATCCGGGTGTCGGGCTGATAGTAAGTAATTGTGAGGAATAAAAAAATAATAGTAACTGGGGAGGTATTTTAATGGCTAAGCAAAAAGTATTTCTTGTAGATGATGACAGCGATATCCTGGTTCTCAACCGCGATTTCCTTGAGAGCGAAGGATATGACGTAGTAACAGCAGCTTCATGCGCTGAGGCACTTGAGAAGATCAAGCTTCACAGTTTCTCATGCATCGTTCTGGATGTTATGCTTCCTGACGGAAGCGCTTTCGATCTTGCTCCCAAGATCAAAGAGTACACAGACTGCCCTATCATCTTCCTTACAGCTAAGGATCAGCAGGAAGACGTTATCAACGGATTTAAGGTTGGAGCTGATGACTATATCACAAAGCCTTACTCCCTCCCTGAGCTCAGCCTCAGAATCAACGTTCACATTAAGCGTAATATGAAGAGCGAGGGATTCCTTGTAGAGTATCCGCCGCTCCGCATCAATATCAAGACACGTGAGGTTACTCTCAAGGAGAAGCCTTTACATCTTACAAACCGTGAGTTCGATATCCTCTGCCTGCTCGCAGAGACACCGAACGTTATCGTTCCTTTCACAAGGATCTATTCCCACGTTTGGGGTGACGATTCTCCGTGCGACAACCACCTCGTAATGGTTAACATCTCGTACCTCAGAAAGAAGATGGAGAAGATCGCACCTGAGATCACATTTGTTAAGACCGAGTGGGGTATCGGTTATTCCTTCGCTTACCCGCCGGTTAAGAACAGCATGAACACTCAGTTCTGATTTAAAAGATTAAATTCACTGAATGCGGGGCTATTCATAGTCCCGCTTCATCATTTTCAGGAAACTGCGAAAATAAATGGCTCAGTATAGACACAGCAGATTAGTAAGCTTAAAGCTTGCAGGAGGAGACGGCCGCGGAAGAACATTCGGCGGTACTATGATCGCCTTTATTTTCGCGCTGCTCTTCGTGCTCATCATTGCAGGAATAATCAGCATCGGAATCACCTTTACGACTGATTCGATGCCCGATTACAACGAATACAGGGATGTACACCTTTTAAGCGGCACGCTTGCTCTCGATGGTCCCTACAGCAGCCATGTAAATAACAACTGGACTTTTGTCCCGAACGTTACGCCTGAGACTGTAAAGACGAGCCTCGAGCACGCTGTTAATTCCGAGAAAGGCGAGGACAGATATTTCTGGCCTTCCTCTGTTCTGACTAATCACAGACCCTATGCCGATAAAGTAAGCATCAACGATACATGGCGCGGATGGTTCGACTACAGGTCATCAGCTGAATGGAATAATGCAAGCAAAGCACCTGAGTACCAGCACTTCATCGTGGATGAAAAGGATTGCTACAGTGCAGCTTATGTCGGACATTTCGAATGCAGCGAAGAGATCAATTCATTGTCACTTACGTTCCACAAATATAACGGCACGGCATGGATCTTCTGCAATGGTGAATTCATCCAGAAGATAGGCGACAGAACTCCGATATTTAACCTTAAGGCCTTCGCTGATTACTGCACTCTTATTCCCGATGACGGAAAACTGGATATCGTAATCGTTATTACCTGCACTCCGCAGGTTGCCAATCCGGGCCTTCTTTCCGAACCCATCATTGAGACCAGAGTAGCAAACGATATCCGTACTGCGCTTACAGCAGGACACTTTGCTGTTGTTACGCTGTTGCTCATCGTTGCGCTCGGTGTAGGTTCCAACATCATTCTCGGAGCTACGAAGAACAAGAAACTCTTCGTCGCATTCTTTGTAAGCTTTATCGCGATCCTTTTCTACTACCTTGACGACTGCCGCTTCATCTCAGTCGACAGCCATATAAGGGCCGACATAAGATTCGTTCTTATTGTCATTGCTTCGTGCGCTGCATTTATTGAGAACTCACAGTTCTTCGTCGGTTCCAAGCCGCAAAAGAAATATATTCTTCTGCGGAAAGCACATAATATCGTTCTTGCGGTCGGAGGCTCTATCGTAATCGCCTACTTCATCTGCGATATTGTATACGGCCTCCTGTCACCCGAATTCGTGGCAGTAATGTTCGCATTATCCACGGTAACGCTGTCGATCTTTATTAACCTTTTCTTCTACAACAAAGAGAACCAGAGGGTCCTTCTCTGGGCATTGCTGTTCAGCCTTATGTTCCTCGTTCTCTATCTCTCGATACTCTTGGACAGCATGATCGTTTTCACGATCCCTACATACAGCCTGATCTTCGTGGTATTCACTTTCATAGCGGAGATCTCGCTCGTATCTTCGTACATCACGCAGCAGCGTGAACTCAACCGAAGCGCTGCAGTATTGAAGCGTCAGGTAAGAGAAAAGACCGTATTCATCTCAGAGATCAACCGCGACCTCGTGCTTACAAATAAGAGACTTCTTGAAGGCGAGGTTGCACGTAAGAACGTCCTGAGCAACGTGTCCCACGACTTAAGGACACCTATTACCGCGATAAGAGGTTATGCCGAGCTCATGATATCCGCACAGGACAACCTGACTCTCGAGCAGCGCAATTCCTACTTAAGCAATATCGTAAGAAGATCCGAACAGATGGAAAGGATCGTAGCCGACATTATGGAGCTTACCAGAATGGAATCCTCCGACTCCGATTTCCACTTCACTTCTGTGTCAATCGCAGAGATGCTGGATGAGCTTGTCGTAATGTATTCGATGGATCTCGAAGATACCGAGAAGCATCTGTCATTGGATCTCCCTCCGAGAGATTCACTCATCGTAAAAGCTGACCCTGCAAAGCTCTCCAGAGTTTTCGAGAACCTTATCTCGAATGCTATCAACTACACTGAAGCACAGGCAAATATCGTCATCAAGGCATGGCGTACCGGTGACGTATCCCATATAGCTTCCCAGAAGATCCATGTAACCGTTGAGGATAACGGCATCGGCATCCCGGAGCAGGATATCCCCAGGATCTTCGACCGTTTCTACAGAGCCCACAACTCCGGTGTCAACATCAAGGGAACCGGCTTAGGCCTTGCTATCGTTAAGCTCATCTGCGACAAGCATGATGCCGAGATCAACGTAACAAGTAAGCTGGGCGAAGGAACGACATTTGAGATAATCCTGTCAGCTACTTACTAAACTCGAAAACATTTTTTGTGCGAAAACGCTAAAACGGTCAACAACAAAAACGGTGTCCTCCAAAAGGAAGACACCATTAATTAATTATTTAATTATCTTTACTGATGATGTCAGCCCTTGGACTGGAAATAGTTGTTGATCTCTTCTACGAGAGCGTCACAGTCCATGCCGTGAACCATGCAAGCTTCTTCGATAGTTTCACCGGAAGCGAGTGCGCAGCCGAGGCAGTGAAGACCTGCAGACATGAGGATCGGAGCGATTCCTTCATCTGCCATTACAACATCTCCGATAATTGTATCTTTAGTAACGATCATATATATTTCCTCCAGTTGGTTTTTTGCACTACAAGCATACACTATCAGGCTGAATAAATCTTGTATCAAAACGACATTTATTATCATTTGCCACGGTACAGTATTAGTTAAACCGAAGACAACGCCCGCAAAGTGTCCACCAAATCCTTTGACGACCAAATGTTTTCAAACATTTTTGCGAATTTTCGCTTGAAAAGTATTGACTTCTTTTTTACTTAAATCAATAATGAAATTACTTAAAAATTAAGCCTTTTTAGCGGCTAATACAGGAGGAAACCACATGAACAAGTCACAGCTTATTGACAAGATCGCAAAAGATGCAGGCCTCAGCAAGAAAGATGCAGAAGCAGCTCTCAAGGCTACCCTCGGTGCTATTGAAGGTGCTCTCGTAAAGAATGACAAGGTCGTTCTCGTTGGCTTCGGCACATTCAAGACAAAGAAGCTCGCTGCTAGAAGCGGCCGCAATCCTGCTACAGGCGACAAGATTAAGATCGCAGCTTCCACAGTTCCTACATTCAAGGCAGGAAAGTCACTTAAGGATAAGGTTAACGCTAAGAAGGGCAAGAAGAAGTAATTCTTACGTATATCTGAATTCTATAAGGCTCCGTGATCCACGGAGCCTTTTTTAATCTAAAGGATCCAGATAGCCCAGTCTCCTCTCGATCCTCGACTGGATGCATCTTAATGCCGCACGGCTCCTCATGTTCTTAAGGCAGCTCTTCGTTATCGCATATCTTACGTCACGTTCCGACTGCTCTAATGTCAGGCCGAATATCTTGCCGGTATCGCAATATAAAGATTTCATCGTGGTAGGAAGCGGCATATGGTTCGAAAATGCATCGTACAGGGACTTGTGTATAATTATCGACCCTATCAGCGACATATCAAATCCGTACTCTCTTAATACCGACTTCACGCATAATTCCAGATAGCTCTCAGCAGGATCCGGTTCGTTTTTGCTGCGCGGGTTAAGAGTCGTAACCTTGCCGGCTGCCTCTTTCCTGTTGTACCTCGCGTCAACTATATAATGAAGGACTCCGGATTCATCTTCGACCGAGATAACACCTTTCTCCCGAAGCAGGGAATTGATGTTCTCTAAAAGGCTTAAGTCACTGCATACGACATTCATCTCAACTGTACCGTTCTTAATAACTCTGTTTTCCATGGATCGTTCACCTCCTTGTTTAGTAAGAAAAGTGTACGATGGAAAAACAGGTTTGCGGGTGCAAGTTGCTTGAAAATGAAAAAAAGGCCCCGAAAATGAGACTATTTGGCAAAAGTTGAGACTGGACTTAAGAATTATTCGGTCTCTTTTACCGTGTCGCCCTCAGATCCGGGCTGTGTCTCTTCGATCTTTGTTATCTCGACCGTAAATAAGGAATAAGGAGTGTGCTTAACTCTGACAGTATCGCCTTCCTGCAACGAATTGTGCAAGGGATTAAGGAAATAGTGCTGTCCGTCTATAACAAAGTAATTCTTCACGAAGCCGATCTTCTCAACAGTGCCGGTATCGTAATAATAATTCCCGTTGATCATGCTGTTGATGTCCATAAGTCTCGGCGCTGTATAATGAACTATATAAATAATTGCCGCAAGAGCAAAAACGATCGGGAAGAAATATAAGACGGCATGCTTCGTTTTCTTTCTTCTGTTGCGTCCGGCAGCTATACAGGTGAGCATAACGAGAATGCCCGTGATCACCAGATGCAAAGCCATGTTCACAATAAAATAACGCATTAAGTATCCTTTACTCTTCGTATTCTTCCTCAGGTATAACAGCTATAAAATCAGCAGCTATATCCTGCTCGTTATAAGGTACGTCAGAACATATCTGGAACTCATAACAGATTCCCAGAAGATATGGACTGTCAGAACCAGCATTTCCAAAATAACGGTCATAGAAACCGCCGCCGGCACCAAGCCTTATACCTTCTTCATTATATGCAAGCGCCGGGAGCACGACAACATCGATGTCCTTTGGATCTACCGGAACGCTTGATACAGGTTCTTTTATTCCTAATGAAGACACAGTGAATTCGTCATCAGATAAGCTCTTGCAGTCAACGAATATCATCCTGTCATCTACGATCTTCGGGAAGCAGCAAGTGATGCCCTGATCCATAAAACACTTCGCAAGACCGTCTGCCGGAACCTCGCCGTTATATGCTCTGTAAAGGGCGATCCTTTTCGCTTTCTTAAGCTTGGAACGAAGCTCGGGATCATCTATAGCAGCGATAAACTCAGGAAGGGTTCTGTCTATCTCAGACAGGACCTTTGAAGATAACATCTTCCTTCTGCGCCTTATCTCTTTTCTGATCCTTGCTTTTTCTTCTTCGATATTCATAGGCATTAACCCTTGGAGATCATTTCCTTAAGTTCTTCCAATCCGATGATCGGAACACCTAATTCCCTTGCTTTTCTTTCCTTGGAACCGGCATCAGCACCCATAAGGAGATAGGATGTCTTCTTGGATACGGAAGATACTGGCTTTCCGCCGTTGCTCTCGATCAGGCTCTCTGCTTCGCTCCTGCTCATTCCTTCAAGAGTTCCTGTGATGCAGAAAGTAAGTCCTGCCAAAGCCGTTCCCTGTACTTCGCTCTCTTCCCTTGCAAAGTTCAGTCCGAGAGTCTTCAAGCGTTCCATGAGTGCCTTATTGCCTTCGTCATGGAAGAAGTTGTAGATTCCTTCAGCAGAGATCTCACCGATATCCTGAACGGCTACGAGAGATTCCTTATCTGCCTCAGCGATCGCATCTATAGAACCGAACGTTCTGATAAGTTCTTTTGCAGTTGCTTTGCCAACTCCGGGGATTCCCAGACCTGCAAGGACCTTGTCAGCGGGAGTTGCTTTACGCGCATCTTCAATAGCGCTCAAGAGTTTGTCAGTATTCTTCTCAAGACCTAACAGTTTGTTGCCGATCAGTTCGTCGCGCTTATCCTTAAGCTCGAAAACATCAGCAATATCTTTAATGTATTTTTCTTCTGTAAGCTTTCTGATGTACTCGGTGCCGAAGCCCTTGATATCCATGCAGTCACGGGATACGAAGTTGACGATGCGGTTTACAAGAGTACCGGGACAAAGCATGTTGACGCACTTCAGATCAACGCCGCCCTCATCCCTAACTAGCTTGTGGCCGCATACAGGACAGTTCTCCGGCATCTTGTAAGGCTGCCAATCAGATGGTCTCTTATCTTTATTTACATCCTTAACCTTCGGAATGATTTCACCGGACTTATAGACAAGGATCGTATCACCTATGCCAAGACCCAGCTGGTCGATAAAATCCTGGTTGTGCAAAGTCGCGCGCGATACCATCGTGCCGCAAAGGCTTATGGGTTCGAAAACAGCTACGGGAGTTACCCTTCCTGTCCTTCCCGTATTGACTTCGACATCAAGAAGACGTGTCTCCTTTACTTCCGGAGGATACTTGTAGGCAATTGCCCATCTCGGGAACTTGATCGTATTCCCGAGCTTATTTCTCTCGGAAAGATTATTGAGCTTAACGACTGCTCCGTCGATATCGTATTCAAGGTCGCCTCTCATCTCACCGATCTTCTGTATAGCTTCCCATACCTCATCGGCAGTCCTGCATTTAAAGCATTGCTCGATTACCTTAACGCCGTTGCGCTTTAAGTATTCATAACCTTCAAGGTGCGTATTGAATGTAACGCCTTTTGTCTCCTGAACGTTGAATATGAAGAGAGACAAACCTCTCTCCTTTGTTATTCTCGTATCGATCTGTCTTAATGTTCCTGCAGCGCAGTTTCTGGGATTTGCAAAAGTCTTCTTTCCCTCTTCCTCAGCCTTCGCATTAACTGCTTCAAAGGCCTTTCTGGTCATGTAGACTTCGCCTCTGATCTCAATATAAGGAACAGGTTCTTTAAGCTGTCTTACGACGTCAGGGATCATCTTGGCATTCATGGTAACGTCTTCGCCTTCCGTGATTCCGTCACCCCTTGTGACAGCGAGCTTTAACTCTCCATCTTCATAACGCAGAGCCATCGAGAGACCATCGATCTTCGTCTCTACCAGGAACTCCGCTTCGTCTCCGAATTCTTCCTTCATGGAGTTTACGAATTCATAGACGTCTTCTTTTTCGAAAACATCCTGAAGGCTTAACATAGGAACATTGTGCTTTACGAGGATTCCCTTCTCCGCCTTCCAGCCGACCCTCTGCGAAGGAGATTCAGGAACGATCCAGTCGGGATGCGCCTTCTCGATCTCCTTGAGCCTGTTGTTCATGGTATCGTATTCGAAGTCCGATATCTCAGGCTCGTCCTGCGCATAGTAGAGCTCGGCAAAATGATTGAGCTTTTTTACGAGCTCCAGATATTCATTGCGCTCCTGGTCTTCATTTGCCATGGCAGCGAAAAGATCCAACTGTTCCATATCATTTCCTCCTGCCGATGGTAGCAAGATAGATTATCGGAAGCACTGCAAATGCAGTTAAGAATAATCCCCAGACAAGTTCCGGAATCCCGGCAAGTCCAGCAAAGCTGCTCGTGATATCAAGGTCGTTATATCTGGTGATATAAAGCACCTTTGCAACGCCGCCGTTAAGCTTTGCGATGGGGATAAAAACAAGCGAATTAATAAGTGCTATTACCAGAGAATAAGTGTAGGTGTCCGTAAACCACTTAAGCCCCTTCTCGAACTTAAGAACATAGAAGATAAGTGCTACAACAGCCGGAATGGCAATAGCGATAACATCGCCTATTACAACTGAACGGTTGTGAACGCTCCTTACCACGATCATCAGGATAAAAGCTGTTGAGATGGCACACGGGATAAACACTCCGGCCTTCGTCGGTTCGAATTTCTGCAGCAGAATTATCACCGATACGACAACCACGTATAAAGCGAGCGAGAAAGCTATTCCGCTGATTCCCACTCCCTTAGATGCGTAGTGTACTGCCTTTGCAATAAAGCGCGCAAAAATATGGAAGGGCTCTGTAATCAGAGTCCCCCACAAAAACAGCATTAATATTGAGATAATACCCGCTCGTTCTTCGCTTCTCATACTGAATCGCGACGCATATCAACGCGCCCTAATCAAATTCAACAAATAAACTGCCCTTAACGGTTAATTACTCGTCGAGAGAAGTGAAGTCGCCGTCCTCAAGGTAAGCCTTGAGAGTATTATATTCTTCGAAATCAAGAGAAATTCCCTTACCAACCTTCTCATGGTTCGGGCCCCAATCACGGATGTCAAGCTTCGGCTTACCGTTATTCCACTTAACGATATTAAGCTCACGCTGCCAACCGGACTTATTCTCCTTGAGAATACCGATCTGCTGAACGATCTCGTATGTGATTTCTGTCTTAGGCATCCTAAATTCCTCCTATGAAATACATTTTCAATTGTATGAATTATAACACACGATTGGCCCGTGCATATTATATAATTAAGAAAAAAGGAGAACTGACCGAATAATGGATGTCTTTTTGACGGTTTTACTGATTTTGGCAGCATTAATTCTGCTTTATGTCCTATGGTGTTTGGCAGAACCTTTCTTCCTTGTCAACGACAAGGTCAGCATGACCAGGTCAGAATTAACCGGCGGCGACATCAGCAAAGAGACTGTTAAAAAGATTCCCTTTGTACCACAGGGTTCAGAGAGCACCCCTGATCTCCGTTTCTTCTTCTTCTCAGATATCCACACAGAATGGTGTCCCGTAACCGCAAAGCGCCTCAACAAGTCGATCAGGAAGGCTCACGAGGCAGGCGGACTTGATGCAGTTATTTTCGGCGGCGACATAATCACATATCCGGAGAATGCCGCCAAAGGCTATAAGTATTTAAATGAGGTCAGTGCCTGCTGCAAAGAACTCGGCATTCCCTTCTACGGCAATTCCGGCAACCACGACTGCGGTCTTAAAGATGCTCCTGAAAAGTCTGGTTTTATCACTCTTGATTCCAAGTCTTTTATCCTCACATCGCGAAAAAGCGGCGCCAAGGCTTATCTCACCGGCGTTCCTGATTCCGGCAAATTAAACCGCGTCTGGCAGGAAAAGACCGTCTGCGGCAGCGAATATCCCATTATCCTTGCTGCACACGATCCTGATGCACTCCTTCACATGTCTCCTGATGCAAGGCCGTCTTACATGCTCTCAGGGCATTTCCACGGCGGACAGATGAAGCTTCCCTTCAGATTCGAATTCAACGTATTAAGAACAAAGGACAAGTTCCCTAAGATGGGCGTGATCCAGGGTCACTTCAACATCAACGGAACCGAAGTCTTCGTATCAAGAGGCGTCGGCTGCGGGATCCTGCCCTTCAGGATCTTCTCCGCGCCTGAAGCAACCGTTGTAGAGATCAATCTCTGATCCCCTCACGCGCGTACGCGTATAAAACTTATACATAATAAATAAAAAGAGATTCGCTATTGAACCTGACTTAACACATTATAATAATATGCTTATCACAGGAAGATATATAAATAGTATATTGCAGTCTGCGCTGCCACATAGACTGTAATTCCAATGAATACGATTAACACGATCAGTGACATCTTGTTATGAGATATGACCCTGGCGGCTATCACCAACGCCCACGCAACAACAAACGAGAATATAAATGCCACCACTAACGGTATTCTTTTCCAATCGGACATACCGCAAATGAACAGAAATAAATATGCAAATACCATCATGCCTATGGAAACGGTACTGAAGATAAGGCCAAGTGTCTTATTCTTACGCTGCTGGTTTTCCGGCTGTGTACGGGCCGGCTGACCGTTATTAATGCTGTTATCCATCTTGCTACCCCGCTTGCTTGAACAGATAATCTCTCACCACTTTGATTCTAGCATAAACACAAAAAAGAGGCGCCTCATAAGAGACGCCTCCGGTAATCAGTTTCTTAAAGCCAGTTATTAGCCGAGCTCTGCGAAGTACTTGATTGTTCTTACCATCTGAGATGTGTAAGAATTCTCGTTGTCGTACCAAGCAACAACCTGAACGAGTGAGTTGCCGTCATCCATCTTGGAAACCATTGTCTGGTTAGCATCGAAGAGTGAACCGAATCTCATACCAACGATGTCAGAAGAAACGAGCTTCTCTTCTGTGTAGCCGAAAGACTCGTTTGTAGCAGCCTTCATAGCAGCGTTGATGCCGTCAACTGTAACCTCACCCTTAACAACAGCGTGAAGGATTGTTGTAGAACCTGTGAATGTAGGAACTCTCTGAGCAGCACCGATGAGCTTGCCGTTGAGCTCAGGGATAACAAGGCCGATAGCCTTAGCAGCGCCTGTAGAGTTAGGTACGATGTTAGCAGCACCAGCTCTTGCTCTCTGGAGGTCACCCTTTCTCTGAGGACCGTCGAGGATCATCTG
>CACZML010000033.1 GCA_902782235.1 Oscillospiraceae bacterium | reverse complement strand
CCTGTATCAACAGGATCTGAATCAACGGAAGGTTTAACGTCATTGCAAGCGTTCAATAAAACCAGACAGCCTAATAGACAGGCTGATGCTGTTAAGCGTAGTTTCCTTTTCATTTTTGATTACCCCTCAAAAACCCGGCAAATATATCCCTAAATCCACACTGAAGAAACTTCAGATAAATTTATTATATAGTACAACCTGATTGACATCAATTATTTCTGATATAATAACTTCAGGAATAAGTGAATAGGGGGTACTGTTATGAGATTCTATGAGGATCTTAAAGCTTACTATTTCAGTAAAAATCCTGAGACTGATGCAGAAGAGCGTTCGCTCATTATGGAGCAGAGCAGGGAGTATGTAAAAGAGTTCGTTGGAGATATCTTTAAGCCTGAGGATACTGCAGGCGCCAGTATTAAGAAATACCTGCCGATCGCTTTGTTCGGCATAGCGGTAGTGCTGCTGATCATCTTCTCGATCAACAAAATGGTTCCTGCGCTTCTTTTTACATTCGGAGGAGTGTTTATTCTCTTCGGAATAGCATTTTTCCTTCCCGGTAAAAAGGCCCAGCATCCTGAACTTCCTGATACAGCAAAGATCCCGAAAGCAATCCCCGGAGCTGCAGCGATCGCATTCGGCCTTGGCGTTATAGTTCCTGCGGCTGCTGCACCGACAGTAGGCTATGCAAAGTCTTTTGTCGCAGGTGGCGCAACATGGTTTTTGCTCGGCGGACTTTTCTTTATCGTTTATACGGTTATTGAGTTTGTAAGGTTTTCCAAGGCTTCGAAAAACACGGTGCAGGGCAAATGCATCGGTTATATCAAGATGGTTGAAGGAAGCAATAACAGTAACAGTAACAGCAATATCCATCACAACAGGTATTACATAACAGGAGCTCCTGTTTTCGAATACACTTTGAACGGCGTTACTTATCAGGCATTCCAGGAGAACAATATGAGGACAGGAAAGCTTACGCCTTATGTCGGAGATATAGTTGAGCTCGGAGTTCATCCTGACGATCCTTATGCCGTTTTCTATCACAGGAATACAGGCGCGAAGATCTTTGCCATTGCGTTATCCGTTCTCGTTCTTGCTGCAGGCATTTTCCTCGCCTGCATGGTGCCTACGGTAAATGACAACGGTGGTTTTGTGGTTAATACCATGGGCGGTCAGACGATGCTTGCCAAAGCAAAGTTTGACGACAAGACAATTGCTAAATATCTGAACACTGATTACACGATCGAATATGTTACTGTCACTGCCGCATACGATCTTGACGGTTCACCGGTTGTTGAACTGTCTAACGGCAAGGGCTTGATACTTAAGGCAGATGAGAAGGATAAGTATCCGGTAGGCACGGCTGTGTATGTTGTTAAACCGGTAGACGGATCTGCAGGCCTTAACTTCAGAGCCGAAGAATGGGAGTATGCGGGAAGCCATGAAGTAATAGGACTTCCGTAAGATATTTTTCCAGCAATAAGAAATCAGGCTGTCTCATGTGAGGCAGCCTGTTTGTTTTTAAGTCATGTAAGTCGGTTTAGGTCCTAAGTACGATTCAGGGATCTTAGCGCCCTCCTCGCATATCACGATCTTCTGCAATACGAAGTTCGGATCTATCGAGTAAACACTTAAAGTATTTAATCCTTCATTAAGATCTACCGTGAATGTCGTCTTGCGGACATTGTCGAGAACGCCCTGTGACCAGAACGGATTGCCGTCGCCTACAGCAAAGCCTTCAGGTATCATGTTGATCTTTCTGACCTTGCCTTCGTTTACGCTGATGCCTACAAGAATCTTAGGTTCGCGGAAGTGCGGATTGCTGGGATTGGTGTAAAGCGTTACATCGTATTTTCCTTCAGCAGGAACATTGATCTTATATTCAAGATGCGGCGCATTCTTTACACCTAAGACTTCATTCTGCGGATAAGCCTTGATGGCATCCATGCCGCGGCTGTAATCCCTGATAACGCCGTATGCCGCAGATGAAGGTGAAGAGTAGGCTTTGCTGTAGTCTAAAGGCAGAATGGAAATGTAGTTCATTCCAAAGGCGTTCTTTTCGACGGATCTGTCGAAAATATTAGCCTTGATAATGTCTTCACCGTAATCCTTTCTTCCGACCCAGTGATGGACCTTCTCACCCTTAAATGCGGATGCCCTGTTGAAAGGAACCTTAACGACAGTATATCCGTCAGCACTCTTGATACAGAACTCCGTGGAATCGCCGCGCTTGATCTTAGAGCGGTCGATCCTGACCTTAAGCTCTGTCAGCGTATAAGGCGTAACAACGCCTTCTTCAGAAGAGAAACGCAAACCTTTGCAAGGGTTTTCAATGGAGAACTTTACGTTCTTATCGCAGGCTGTGCTGAGGAACAGCGTAGCTTCATCACAGGAAGGATCAAGGAACTGATCCATGAGAAGAACGCGGCCTGTCCAGAACTTGCCTTCTGTGGACTGGGATGAACCCTTAATGACCGTTATGAGCCTTTCTTTGTTGGCAGGCTCGAAAGTGCTGATGACAGGATATTTGCAGCCTTCCTCACACCAGTTGTTGAAGCCAATGTGCTCGGATAAGCCCATGCCGTACCACTTGCCGCCATGTATCGTGTGAAGCTCATCAACGATGATCCTGTCATATGCAATACACTTGTTTATTTCCTTTGCGAGCGTCAGAGCGTAGGTGCTGCCAAGTTCCGCGAAGGCATGATTCAAAGTTGTAAGAAGCCACATCCTCTGGACGTTGAGATTGGCTGTAAGAGGAAGCCAGACGAGCTCGTAGAAGCTGAACTCTGCGTTGCCTTCAAGCTTGCCGCGGAGTTTGTCGCACTTCTTCATCAGCACATCGATATCAGTTAAAAGATCGAAGGTCTCATTATAGTTGAACGCATTATAAACGCGGTCGTTCATAGCTTCCGTGCGGCGCGCGGTAGTAATGCGTGTGTAGCCTAAGAGCATTTCGCGGATGGCACGCTTATCGGCAGCTGATATGTTCGAACCGAACACACGGTCAACGATGAGCTTCGTATATTCGGCGGCCGCATCGTGGTTAGTTGTTCCCCAGCGGTCAAAGTCGTAAGCGAGATCGAGGAAGAATGACAGCGGATATTCATTGCTGAAGATATCGCCGACATTAACGATCCAGAGATCTCTTATGCCGAAGTCGTAAGCTGTCGTCATCTGCTCCCAAGTCTTGGCGAGGTTTGATGTGTTGAACCATTCGAAAGATATAGGAAGTCCGTGGTAATCGAAATGATAGTACATTCCGTAGCCGCCCTTGTGCCCCCGCATCTCAGGCGTCGGAACCGTACGGAGATTGCCGAAGTTGTCGTCACAGAGCATCAGGGTTACACCGTCAAGCTCAGGATCACCCATAAGTCCGGGTGTCTTCTCATCGCCGTAGAAGTAAGGCTCAACTTCCTTATACAGAGCGAGCATGCGCGGTACGGAATCAAGATCCTTATTAACGTATTTGCGGATAAGTTTATTTTGTGTCTTTAAGACCTTGCGGAGAAGGTCGATATTGTCTTTTAGAGTTGCATCCTTGCCCATGATCGCGGTATCAGCCTCGCCGCGCATTCCGACAGTGATGACGTTCTCGAACTTGCCGCTTCTCTTAAGACCGTCTTCCCAGAATCTCGTAATGCCTTTCTCGTTCTTAAGGAAGTTCCAGGCATCGCCGTAGATGGACTTGGGACCTCTTAAATGCTTATATTCCTCGCCCTGTCTTAAGCACGGCTCGTGGTGGCTCATTCCCATTACAACGCCGAGCTCATCTGCAAGCTCTGCATTGGCAAGGCCGGGGCCGTCGTCAGGGAAGATCTCAGCCCACATTGCAGGCCAGAGATAATTGCCTTTGAGTCTTAACAGGAGTTCGAAAACATGCTCGTACATCTTCGCGTTGAATCCGCCGAAGTTGTGCATGCAGAAGTTGCCGAATGCGGGCCACTCATCGTTTATAAAGAAGCCTCTATATTTGACGGAAGGTTCTTTGGATACCATGCAGTAGTCAGAGGGGATCTTGAAGGTCGACATTTTCGGAGGCTTAACATCAAGCCAGTCGATGAAAGGGGAGACACCGAGCATCTCAGAAAGCTTGAAGAGACCATATATCGTGCCTCTCTTGTCGCTGCCGGTAATTACAAGGGAAGAACCAATAACTTCGATCTTGTATACTTCGCGCTTGCCGTCGATATCACTTGTGTCAACGCCGGCTTCCTTAATGAGTTTATCGCCTGTAAGACCGACGATAATGGGGTATTTGCACCCGGATGACTCAACGACGGCAGGAGCTGCCCCGAATACTGCCTTGATGTCACCGGAGACCTTTGCAGCTATCTTTCTGACACCTGATAAAGTGTCGCTGCCGCATACGATCTCAATGTCTTTATTCTTAAGCTTCGCAGAAGAGATGATGTAGTCCATAAGCTAACCTCTGATTAATAACTTCCATACAAGCATACAACACTTGCCGGAGTTAATCTATCTCAATTCTTAAGTTTTATTTTATTAATAATCACCATATACATCAATTGGAGCGGTTTTTCTGCAATGCGTTTCTATATTCGGAATAAATTTATTGAAAAACGATAAAAAACTCTTGAAAGTCGAAAAAACGTGTGTTAGTATACTCGCATAAAGCATGCTTCGTTTGTATTAAGGAGGAAAAATCTAATGCGATATGACGACGTAATTCTCAGATGGGCAAAGATCGCCACAGTATTGTTTACCGCTCTGGCTTTCGTTGCAGACATCTTCGGAGTAGTCATTACAAAGTACATTGCGTACTGCTGGGCTGAGGTCTTTGATCTTCCGAGAGTAATCGCGCTTATTGTTATATTCTATTTAGGCACTATCGGCGGCTATTTAGTTCTTATACCGCTTTTCCTTATGTTATCCAACATGAGCAAGGATAAAGTCTTTGACAGGGCAAACACAAAGCTCATGATGATCATCACGGTGGCTCTGGTATTTATCGCAGTTGACTGCACAGTATGCGGCTTCATCTGGAACGGCGGCTGGGTATTAACTATCGTTGCTCTGTTCATGGCGCTTGTCGTACTGAGCATCAGAGTCGTATTCGCCAAGGCAATCACTATGAAGGAAGAAATGGATCTCACGATCTGAGGAAAGGAGGAGAAGAACATGATCATTGTAAATCTTGATGTAATGATGGCTAAGCGTAAGATCTCCTCCGGCGAGTTGGCTGCCAAGGTAGGAATCACACAGGCAAATCTTTCGATACTTAAGAACCAGAAGGCAAAAGCTGTCAGGTTCTCAACATTAAACGATATCTGTAAGGCGTTAGACTGCCAGCCGGGGGACATCCTGGAATACAGGGAGGACTAATCTCAAATGGACAAAAAAGTTATATTTCAAAGGCTGGGAATCCTCCTGGCCTATCCCTTAGCATACGCTTATGTAAGGCTCATATTCTCATTCACAAATGAGTTCGTCATCTTTGGAAAAATAGGACAGGGAAGCTTCAGATTTAATTATGCATATCCGATCTTCGCACTGCTCTTCATCATTGTAAATGAGATCGTAAGGCGCGGCAGAAGAGGAGAATCCGGAAAGCTTAATGCCCAGACCATTTTCTGGTATGCGGTTACTTTCTTAGCAGGACTTACTGCAACAGTAGGCGAAGGACAGGACTTCGAAGGGCTTGAAGAAGTATCGGTATTTGCAATGCACTTAAGCGCTGTCTATTCGGTACTGGTATCCAACAACATCCTTCTTGGCGGAAAGACATCCGGATTCATTCCTGCAGACCTGATCCACGGCTTCTATGTTAAGGCCTTTGCGGGATTCCCGAACTTCGTCGTTGACTGGAAATGCTTTGGAAAGCCTAAGACCGAAGGTGCTGAGGGAGAAGTAGTACGTCAGAAAAAGAATATCTTCAGTGCGATCATTTTCGTGATCATAATGGGTGTCCTGATGATCATCTCAGTAGCACTCATGTCTTCGATCGATGAGGATATCAGTTACTTCTTCAATAATTTTGCCGACATCCTTGATGATTATCTGGGAAGTCTCAAGATAGATGAGATCTTCGGCCGCTGTGTTTTCGCGGTTCCGGTATGCTTCTATCTTTACGGACTCATGTCCAGAAGTGCGAAGTCTGACGGCGAGAGGGAGAAGAGAGTTGCTTCCTGGCTCCTCAGGGTCAGAGGCAAGGGCAAGACCGTATCTGAGACTCTTGTATATATCGCAGCAGGCATCTTCGTAGTAGGTTATGTCCTCTTCTTCATTAAGAGACTTACTTACATGATGGGCGGATTTGCAGGTGATGTTCCCGACGGTATGCTCGTCTCAAGATACGCACAGGAAGGCTTCTGGCAGATGGTTGGTATCGCGGCAGTTAACTTATGCGTTTACCTCGCGATCATCCTTCTCGGCAGATCAGATTCTGACGGTAAGTTCTCACTGCCTGCCAAGATCCTCGTTACGATCCTCATGGTTGAGACTATCGCATTTGCAGTGATCGCAATGAGCAAGATCGGTCTTTACTACAGCATCTACGGATATACGCCTAAGAGGATCCTCGCGATGTGGGCAACGATGTCTCTGACTTTCGCAGCTGTCATGACGATCCTGACGGTTCACCAGGGAAAGCCGCATTTCAGAGCAGGTGTAATATTTACATCCGCATCTTATATCGCAATCTGCATTCTGTCCGCTGTATTAGTTGCGATCGGAGCATAAGGATAAAGGGAATAGGGATAAGAAAAAGGGCTGTCGGGATCTACCCGGCAGCCCTAATATATACTATAAATATAATATATAATTATATTATGCTTGTTATAGTTGTTTTGTCGAAAATGTAATATTACAAAACCCAACATGTAGTAAAATGTCACATAAAACCTGTTTACTTTGCTGAGCCTTGGTGATATGATTACTCCATAAGAATAACATACATTTGTTCGTTTTTGGCAAGTGTATTTTCGTGTTTTAAGGAGATATTAGTATGGTTGAGTTTAATTGCACAGTAAAGGACATTTTCAGAAGACCGAACATGATCGATAAGGCGGTTAGAGAGCTCGCGGACAAGGGCTATGCTGAGCACGCCGTAACGTATACCAGATTAAGGGATAATATCTTTAATGCGCTGGCTTATGCTTCAGACAAGATGAAGGACTATGAGTACAGCGTTGCCATCAGCTATCTTCAGTCCAGGAATTCCGAGCAGACTGTAGCTAAGAATAATTACTATACCCACAGGACTATCAGACGTTATGTCCGTAAAGCCTGTGATCTTATCAGTGAGTATTATATGAATTCCTTGGGCATCAAGCTCCTGCCGGTCGATACCAGATCAGTAGGATGCAATATCTCTTCAGGTTCTTTCTGGGATAAGGTCGACTCCCTTATGCATGACAGCATTGAGAATGCATGTGTCGTCATACTGTGCTGCTATGAGCAGAAGTCAGTAAATTACGTCTGCAGCACTTACTCCATGGGCAGCGATAAGGTAAAGAAGATCGTTAATTCCTTTAATTCTGTTCTTACAGTCTATGACATTCCTTCTGAGGACAGAAGCGTAGTTTAACAAGCTAAGAGACTCCGTATACATTAAGGCAGAGTGTTCGCTTACCACGCGAATGCTCTGTCTTAATGATATAATCTTAAATGCTTAAATCTGCCTTTGCAGAAAATGGAGGATATTTCTATGATCATTACTTTTGATAAGCTCCCTGAGAATCTTGAAGAACTTAAGGCGATGCCCATTGCGTCTCTTAACGAACCGGAATACGGCGCAGCTTTGTTCGTTGCGGTAATGATGCACTATACGGTTAATAAGGAAGAGACTTTTGAGATGATCGATTATCTTAACGGTCCTTATGAAGTAACCGAATTCCAGAAGCAGTTTATAGCAGACAGAATGGCAGACGGCGCTCACGTTGTCCGTTCATTCTTCAAGGGAACATCACCCGATAACGATTACACACCCTCCATGCCTTACACGATCGAGACAGAAAGAGGTTTTGACCAGGAAACTGACGGAAGGATGAGGATCCTTCTTACATCATCCGGAGCGGATACGAAGCGCTTTATCACTATGCGCCACAAGCCTTCCACCAACCAGTGGTTTGTCGAAGATCAGATGATCTTAGGTATGATCAGGACTCCGAAGTCTGCTGATCCCTGGGCTTGATGAGGTTTAGATCAAGATGAAGTCAGAAAGAGCATTTCCAAAAGTCTCTATTTCGCAGAAGGCCGCAAGATCTTTGAAGAACGGTCATCCGTGGGTATATGTGGATGAGATAACAGGTGTTGACGGTCTTACGGACGGATGCATCGTTGACTGCTTTGAAGGATCCAGCTGGCAGGGATCGGGATTCTATAATTCCAATTCCAAGATCGCCGTAAGGATCATATCCCGCAACAGTAATGATGTCTTCGATTATAAGTTCTGGTACAGGCGCATCCTTTATGCGGTCTCATACAGGAAGACCGTCATGCAGGGGGATGACTTTAAATGCTGCAGGATCATCCATGGTGAAGCAGACCAGATACCGGGCTTTACATGTGACAGATACGGCGATATCGCTGTAACACAGATAGCATGCCTTGGAATAGAACTTAATAAGGATGTTATATATAAAGCGCTTACAGATGTTTTCGAAGAGATCGGTGAGCCTTTAAAGGGCATCTATGAGAGGAATGAGCTTGCATTAAGGACCAAGGAAGGCTTGGAACTATACAAAGGCTGGTACGGCGGCAAGGATTATCCGTGTATTACTGAGATAACGGAGAACGGAATAAAGTATTCAGTCGATGTTGAGAATGGCCAGAAGACAGGTTTCTTCCTGGATCAGAAATATAACAGGCTTGCAGCCGCGAAGATCGCAAAGGATAAGAACGTATTGGACTGCTTCACGCACACGGGCTCATTCGGCCTTAATTGCGCGTATAACGGCGCCAAGCACGTTACGAGTGTTGACATATCATCACAGGCCATAGAGATGGCCAGAGCGAACGCAGAGAGGAACGGACTTACAGACAAGATCGATTATGTCTGTGAAGATGTTTTCGAGATGCTCACGAGAATGGCAGAGAAGAAGGACCACTCATTTGACTATATAATCCTTGATCCTCCGGCATTTACCAAATCTCGCGATACCGTTGATTCGGCAGGCAGGGGATATAAGGAGATCAATCTTAAGGCTATGAAGCTCCTTCCCAGAGGCGGATATCTTGCGACATGCTCATGCTCGCACTTCATGACCGATGAATTATTCAGGAAGATGCTGGCATCTGCAGCAAGGGATGCGAGCGTCAGTCTAAGGCAGATCGAAGCAAGGACCCAGGCTCCGGATCACCCTATTCTCTGGAATGTTCCTGAGACAGACTATTTAAAGTTTTATATCTTCCAGGTAGTTTGATGCTCAATATAAGTGTTTTTTGACAATAGCCTGAAACGCAGGTGTACAAAGCGTTTCAGGCTTTTTTATTGATTGGCTTCACTCATTTTAGCCAATTTTTTCTCACAATTTATTTGGCGTTTTGATGCTGAAATGAAGATGATTTGAAAAATCACAATAATAACCTTTATACAGAAAGTGAGGTTGCTTATGTGTGATGAACTCTTCTTTGAGCAGAGTAACAGCAATAACAGTTGTTTTGATAAGAATGCCACTCTGGTGATCAGACAGGAGGCAATTGTTAATAACGTCAAATATATTAAGGAGATAACAGGCGTGAAGGTAATTGCAGTGTTGAAGGAAAACGGTTACGGATTAGGCGTAGCCAATATGTACCATATTATTAAAGATCAGGATATTTTCATGTATGCAGTTACATCCCCCTGTGAGGCTATCGCATTGAGAGAAGAAGGATGCAAAGCCGATATCCTTATGCTGACACCTATTCAGGAATACAGCGAACTTTTGCTTATGGCAACTCTTGACGTTGTCGTTGCTTTGGGAAACGAGAAGCAGATTCCTGAGCTCCGTGATGTCTATAAGTTCACAGGAAGAAAGCCCAGAGTGCATATCCAGATCGATTCAGGACTTGGCAGATACGGCTTTAATGTGGACGATATCCCGAACTTCAAGAAGTGCGAGGAATTCCTTTCCATCGAAGGTACATTTTCGCATCTTGCAGGAAGCAAGCGTAACTACAGGAGAAGCGTTGAGAGACAGGTCCGCATGTTCAAGGTGGCATTAGAGAAGATCAAGGCAACAGGAGTAAATCCCGGTATCTGCCATATCTCCAATTCCAAGGCTGCGCTTACATTCGGTGCATTGGGATTCGATGCGGTAAGAGTCGGAAGTGCTCTTTTGGGAAAGGTTCCGGTTGAAAGCGGACTTGAAGAGGCCGTATGGCTCGAATCCAAGGTTTTCTCTGTATACAACAGACTTGAAGGCGAGCATATCGGATATAACGGTGAGACATTCTTAAAGAGAGACAGCGATCTCGCTGTCGTAAGAGTAGGCACAGGCTGCGGCGTGGGATTGATTCAGAAAGGAGCTTTGGATTTCACGTTCGTAAACATCATCAAAAATATCATGAGAAGAATCAAGGAAGATCCGGTGCTGAGTGTCTGGATCAACGGTAAGCAAAGCCCTGTAATAGGCAGGATCGGCGTATCACATATGACAGTCGATGTTACCGAGAATTCTGTTAAGGAGGGCGATACCGTTAAGGTTCAGGTAAATCCGTTACTGGTTCATCCTTATGTCAGAAGGCAGGTGATCTGATTATGAAAACTATGGTTAGAAGAAAACAGTCAGTTTCAAATTCGCTTATAGAGTCTAAATCCGTCCAGAGCTTTCTTGCCGGAATAGTTAATGTATGTGTCTGCTTCCTCTCTGATGAGAACATAATTATCCCAGTCACACTCACAGAAGTAGGAAGTGACAATGAAGTCGAAGTATCCAGCTTCGATCAGTCTGTTCTGCTCTTCAAGAATTGCAGGATAGGTTAATTCGATATTTAAATAACAGAAATATCTGTTGGAGGGCAATATACCTGCCGCGGTATAGAAGCCCGAATCCATAACATCGTAAGTGAGGACTTTTGCATCAGGCACCTGGTTGATGATCTCTGCGTAGCGGTATTGTGCAAAGAAATCCTTTTTCTGGAATAACAGATAGTTATTCTTATTAAGCAATAACGCAGCCAGATAGAAAACGATCAGGACGCCTGATATAAGTCCTTTCATGAATCCCGGGTTCTGCTTAAAGTATTTGGAAATATAGTTAAGCCCTTTGATGCAGGGGATCAGGAGCAGGGCAAAAAAGCACGCCAGTAAATAAACGTAATAGTAGATAAAAGCGCTCTTCGTGAAGATAAGTCCGATCGTCAGTATGAACGTTGAAGCAAACAGGAATATGACCTTTTTGCGGTGTTCTTTTTTGATGAATATAAGCGATACGATAGATAGCAGGAGCATGATGCCGAACTTTGGGAATTCAATCGACAAATGGATCGTAGAGTACAAAGGAATATAGATGTTCCTGATGACAGGGATCTTGGATAAAGCAGCATTTCCTTCCAGTTCGTGGTAAAGGAAAATATTGTTATAGAAATATACTTCCCAGAGAGATCCAAGCGCTCCATTCGCAATGAAATAGATAAGTATTGGAGTTGTAAGGATCAGGAAGCCTGCGAAAAATCTCCAGATAAGTGACCAGAGATGTGCGAAGGCTTTTTGCTTTATTGCCATGACCAGGATATAAAGACAGAACCCTGCCATAAAGCCTATAAAAGTGTACTTGATCCAGAACAATGCGGCGGTGATAATGCCGCAGATAAGGGCATCCCTTTTTGAAGGAAGCCCGTTGCCGTTTACGATCGCGCGGAGTCCGAAGTATAAAGCGACCGTAAGAAGCGGGAAGCATAATTCTTCCGCATTGCCGCCGAAATTAAAAAGCCTGCTCGTATATGTAAGTCCTGTAAGGAGCGGCACGAGAACGACCGCATATTTCGGAGGCTCGGTAAAAAGCTTTGCAATCTTCCATGAAAAAACCGCGAACAGAGATGCCATAACGCACTCTGCTATCCATGCGCCTATAAAGGATCTATCGCTTAAAAATGCAGCGAAAGCATAGATGAAGTAGAGAAGAGGACCTTTCTGTTCGTAGAGATCCCTGTAAGGAACCAGACCGTGTGTAATGCCGCGGCCTAATGTAAAGAAACAGTTTGCATCGTCCCAGGGATTGAACGGATAAAGAGGTGAACATGTCGATGCCAAAGTCATCGTGACAACAGCCGCGCCAATAAGTATGGCAAGCTCTGTCTTGTTCAGCCTGCTTTTATCTGTTAGTCCTTTATCCTGCATGAATAAACCTTATGCGTCAGCCTTCCAAAGACCATGGAGGTTGCAGTATTCGTAAGCTGCGATAACCTTCTCATCGGAAGCAATGGTGAAGACTGCTTCAGGAGCAGCGCCGGGCTTAAGCTGTCTTACGATGGCGCCCTTGTCTGTCTCGAGAGCTATAAAAGTAATATAGTGAGCATCCATCATGGGATGAGCTACTTCGCCGACTGTAACGGTAACTTCCTGGCCGTTGACCTTTATCACAGGCACATGCTTCTCGCCTGCGGCATCAGTAGTATTGGGAATGAGTTCCTCAAGAGGACCACCTTCGCACTCTTTCTCGAAAAGCTTAGTTACAACAGTTCCGCACTTGCCAATAAAAAACTTCATAACTCTAAATCCTCCTACTGATTTTATTAGTAAACACATTATACCATTTTGTGAGTTGCCAGTTCTTTTCACTTGAATTGAAAATCATTATGGAGGCTTTATGTCTAAACGAGATTAATTCTTAATGGAAACAACACAAGCAAGACTGAAATTGCTGAAAAAGAAACGCTTTTTGACTTAATGAGACCATTTGACTCTTGTATAATTTCTGTGGAGTTAAGAAGACTCCGGCCAAAATAACTTATGAGGTGGAATGAATATGGCTAACATTTTTGATTTAACGGGTAGAGTTGCTGTTATTACTGGCTGCTCCACAGGACTCGGTGTTCAGATGGCTAAGGCTCTTGCAAATCAGGGCTGTGATATCGTAGCCATTGCACGCCGCCAGAATCTGCTCGACGAAGTTTGCGCAGATATTGAAAAGACTTACGGTGTTAAGACACTCGCAGTCAAGCTCGACATTACAGATACAGCAGCAGTTGAAGCTGCTACAGATGAGATCCTTGCAAAGATGGGCAGGATCGACATCCTCGTAAACAACGCAGGTACAGGCGCTGTTGCTCCCGCAGAAGACATCACAGATGAGCAGTTCATGAATGAGATCGACATCGACCTCTTCGGTTCCTTCAGAATGGCAAGATCCATCGCTAAGAAGGCTATGATCCCTGCTAAGTTCGGCAGAGTCATCAACATCGCTTCCATGTACGGTCTCGTAGGCAACAAGGTTGCTCCTGCATCTCCTTATCACGCAGCTAAGGGAGGCGTCGTTAACCTTACAAGAGCATTAGCTTCCGAGTGGGGTAAGTACGGCATCACAGTTAACTCCATCTGCCCCGGCTACTTCTACAGCCCTCTTACAAAGGAGACATTGGATTCTGAATTCTTCCAGGCTAACGCTAGAACAATGATCCCTCTCGAGAGATACGGCAACGACGGCGAGCTCGATACGGCTGTCTGCTTCCTTGCTTCTCCCGCTACAACATATGTAACAGGTGTAAATCTCCCTGTTGACGGCGGATATACAGCAATGTAATCCAAGCCCCTTCCAATAAACCGACTTTATCTTCAAAATAATATAGCCGTGCAAATCTTTTGATTTAATAAAGATTTGCACGGTGTTTTTTGTTATGATAAGCGTTGGGAAGGGGTGAACTTTTGGAAAAGGCCAAAGACAGTTTTCAATTCTCACGTAAGGATATCAAGCGTGAAGCCAAGACGAATCTGAAGCATCATTATCTGATGTATGTCGTTGCCTGTCTTTTCTCGCTCATAATCCAGGCAGAGTTCCTTACTTCCGATAATATTATCTCGGTCAGAAGACAGGTAGTTTCTGATGCCATTGAAGCAGCTTATGAACTTACCGGTGCAGACGATGTGAAGAAGATCGAGAAGGCGTATAAAGACTTTGACCAGGATGCGGATTCGCTGTACACAGGTGTCAAACAGTATCTGTACAACAAGACACTGGAAAACGATGATGCCAATAAGGTTCTGGGCAGAACAAGGGGAACGCTCAACCAGATCATCAACTACGTGACTGAGGATACGATCATCTCCAATCTTTATTCAGTCGTAATCCAGTTTATTGCATTCGGAAACATAGGAAAGCTGTTGATAATTATCCTGCTCGCCGTGATTGCCGCGTTTGCATGGCTTTTCGTCCGTAATGTTTACATAGCCGTTAACCGAAGGATCTTTCTGGAAGGCCGTATATATAAGAGGATCCCGTTCTCGAGATATCTGTTCTTCATAAGAATGAAGAGATGGATCAGAGCTTCCTTTACGATGGCCGTAAGAACGGTGATAGAACTCCTTGGCATGTCAACTATAGTTGGATTCCCGGTAGTCCATTTCGGATTCTTCCTCATGCCTTACATCATCGCTGAGAACCCTGATATCAAGCCTTTCGAGGCCGCCAAGCTCTCATGGCTTATGATGAGGGGAAACAAGTGGAACCTGTTTAAGATGAGCTTAAGCTTTATGGGATGGTATGTATTGGGAAGCTTCACTTTCGGCCTTTCCAATATCTTCTTTTCGAACCCTTATATGATCTGCTGCTATTCCGAATACTATGCGAAGCTCAGAACATATGCCAAGGAGAAGGGAATACCGGGAGCTGAGAAGCTCAACGATGAATACCTGTTCCTCAGGGCTGATTCCAACAAGCTGGCAGATACTTATTCCGATGTTCTTGATGAGCTTGCCAAGCCCCAGAACTCCCTTGAGACACTCGAAGGACGCCGTGAGAAGTTCTTTGCGAAGAATTTCGGCGTTATCCTCTGGAACAGCAAGGAAGAGATCGAATATGAGAACAGGGAAGCCAGAAGAATGAAGATGCTTGCTTATGAGAAAGAAGGCTTTGGACAATATCCATTACATGAGGCACTATTCTTTGTCCTCGCTTGCGATGCTGTTCTTCATCTTCTCCAACTTCGGCTGGACATGGGAGCTTTTCTATTACTTCCTCATGAAGGGACAGCTCATAAACAGAGGCTTTAACCACGGCCCGTGGCTTCCGATCTACGGATTCGGCGGCCTTATCGTGCTCCTGGCTCTTCACCGCGTAAGGAGCAGGCCTGTGATATTCTTCTTCGCGACGATCATATCGTGCGGCGCTGTTGAATACTTCACCAGTTGGATCCTTGAAGTCTGCTTCGATAAGAAGTGGTGGGATTACAGCGGCTATTTCCTTAACCTCAACGGCAGGATCTGCGCTGAAGGCCTTTTTGTCTTCGGTGTCTGCGGCCTCGCGTTCATCTATGTCCTCGCGCCTTTGCTTGATAATCTTATCCGCAAAATAAACAGAAGGGTCCTCTTGCCGTTGGCAGTGACCCTTATGCTGATAATGGCAGCCGATTTCGTCTATTCAAATATCGTTCCGAATACCGGTTACGGAATTACGGGCAATTTTGATAAAGAAGATACGGTTACCGTTGAGACCTTGGCTGAAGGATAAGCTCAGCCGCCGAATACTGACTGAACAGCGCCTGTAAAGAACGCGATCGCAAATACGATAGCGAAGATCACGAAGCAGATGATCGTGTAGCAGAAGTAAGATCTTGCGAAGTTCTTCTTGTTTACGTTCTTTGCGCCGATCGCGAAAATAATGAGGCAGATAAAGCCTACGATAGGGATCGAGAATAAGATCTCATATCCGAAGTAGCCCCACATAGATATCGGACGGTACTCTTCAGGAATCATGTTGTTGTCCATTTTTTTGTCCTCCCTTATTCTAAAAGCACTAAATTTACTGAAGAAATCACTGTTTTTCTTCAGAAGTAAATATAGCACAAATGCCTTGTATTTCATTTAATAAAATGTTAATTTACCTCATACTGATTTTTAAGAGGGACTAATTATGGAGAAGAAGCCTTTTGTAACAAAGAGCCAGATCGAAGAGATCGCAAGGACCCACCACACACCTTTCTATATCTACGATGAGAAGGGAATCCGCGAGAACTGCCAGCGCGTCAAAGAGGCTTTTGCCTGGAATAAGGGCTTTAGAGAGTATTTTGCTGTAAAGGCTACACCGAATCCTTACATCATGGACATCATCAACGATTACGGCTTCGGCTTTGACTGCTCCTCTGAAGCAGAGCTTATTTTGGCTGACGCTGTAGGCGGCCCGATCATGTTCTCTTCAAATGACACACCTGCAAGAGAATATGCTCTCTGCGCTAATTTGGGCGGCATCATCAATCTCGACGATATTACTCATATTCCTTTCGTTGAGCAGATCTTAGGACCCCAGTTCCCTGAGGTAATGAGCTGCAGATATAATCCGGGCGGAGTTTTCAAGCTCAGCAACGGCATCATGGACAATCCGGGCGATTCCAAGTACGGAATGACCAAGGACCAGCTTATCGAAGCTTACACACAGCTTAAGGCTCACGGCGTTAAGAAGTTCGGTATCCATGCATTCCTTGCAAGCAACACGGTAACAAATGAGTACTATCCGACACTTGCAGGCCAGCTTTTCGAGCTCGTTGTAGAGATCGCTGAGAAGGTCGGCATCGAATTCGCATTCGTAAACCTCTCAGGCGGCGTCGGAATCGGCTACAGACCTGAAGATACACAGAATGACATCATGGCAATAGGTGAGGGCGTAAGAAAGCAGTTCGAGCGCGTTCTCGTTCCCGCAGGCATGGGTGATATAGCTATCTATACCGAGATGGGCAGATTCATGCTCGCTCCTTACGGAATGCTCATCACAAAGGCTATTCACGAGAAGCATATCTATAAGGAATACATCGGCGTTGATGCATGTGCAGCTAACCTTATGAGACCTGCCATGTATGGTGCTTATCACCACATCACAGTCCTCGGCAAGGAGAATGAGCCTTGTGACCATATGTATGACGTAACAGGAAGCCTCTGCGAGAATAACGATAAGTTTGCAATCGACAGAATGCTCCCCAAGATCGATATGGGCGACATCCTCGCTATCCACGATGCAGGTGCTCACGGATCTGCCATGGGTTATAACTACAACGGAAGACTCTGGTGCGAAGAACTTCTCCTCAAAGAGGACGGTTCCGTAGAGCAGATCAGAAGAGCCCAGACGCTTAACGACTACTTCGCTACATTCGATAACAGCAAATATGCAAGAAAGCTTATAAGCGAGTAATTTAGCGGATTCTGACTATTTGTCACATTGATTGTTTTAAAGGCCTTGTGTTGTGCATTGTGCACAAAAACAAGGCCTTTTGATTATGCAATCTGTTTAACAAACCCATTGTTTGAAACGGGTAGGAAGTGTACCATTTAGCTGTCCAAAGGGAAAGCCTTTGGGGATAGTAAAAGGACATAAAATAAATACTTAGGAGGTATTACATAATGAAAGCATTTTACTTAGACAACATTGATGTTGCAACACTCATGAAGGCACTTGACGAGTGCAAGGGAAACGTAATCCTTCTTACAGATGAGGGCGACCGTTTCAACCTCAAGAGCAAGCTCAGCCAGATCACAGGCATCATGAAGCTTATCGAAGGCGGTATCGTTTGCAATGCAAAGATCTCTTGCTCTGACCCTGACGATGAGGCAATGCTCTTCAGACTTAACCTTTTCGGAAAGGTTGACGAGGAGGCGTAAGCCAAATCCGTCTTTTAAAAGCAATTAACAGTTTTTGAGTTTCTCGGAAAAGGGCGCAGTCACAATGGCTGCGCTCTTTCAATTTCAATCAAGTCTTAATCTGTCTTAGTTTAATTCATCCGGAACCAGGCCGATAAAGTCGCCGGTAGCCGCATCAAGGAAGATGGTGTAGTTATCTGCGGGATTTTCGCCGTCGTAATGGTAAGTATACTGGAGCTTGCACTTTTCTTTTTTAGCGCCCGAAAAGACATAGCACATCTCAACAAACTTGTAATCTTTATAGTCCAGGGTTGCTTGGGCATATTTATGCAGGGCATCCTCCTGGCTCAGAACATCCTTGGGATTTGCAAAAGAGCAGGTCTTGATATCGGATTTTCCTTCACAGATAGTTCCGTCGATAAAGGTGATGACATAGAATTCGGCGTTCTTGATCTTGATGTCATTGTAGAAGGCCGTGAACTGATACCATAAGAAAGCGCCGGGATCGTCTTCCGAAGTGCCGGTGAGAACAAGCGTTAAGCCCTTTGTCTTAAAGCTTATGCTGTCCTTCATGTATTCAGCTGCCTGATCCGCGTTTTTGATCAGAGTGGAAGAACGCCTTATCTCGTGAGGGCGCTTTTTAACAGTCTCTGAAATCGAATGACCGTGATTTACTATGGTTTTCGAATAAGCCGTCCACGACCCGGTCTCTTCTGACGTGGTCGTGGATTCGGTTTCTTCTGAAGTTGTTGTCTCGGTCTCATCAGGTTCGGCAACGACGCATCCTGTAAGCAGAACGCTGCCCATAATGGCAAAAGCTAATGTAATAACAACGCCTTTTTTCAACACCTGAATAACCTCTTGAGCATTATTCCCGTTCTTCGATCGGGTGGTATTCGACTTTGGGCTGGACGCTCTTGTAAGCAGGACGGATGATCTTACCCTTGCCGTTTAATTCCTCGATCCTGTGGGCTGACCATCCTGAGATCCTCGCTATTGCGAAGAGGGGAGTGTAGAGCTCCATCGGGATTCCGAGCATTGAGTAAACAAATCCGCTGTAGAAGTCGATATTTGCCGATACGCCCTTGTAGATCTTACGCTCGGCAGCTATAAGTTCCGCAGAGAGCTTCTCGACTCTCTCGTAGAATTCGAATTCCTTTGTACGGCCCTTCTCTGCAGAAAGGTCCTTAACATAGCGCTTGAAGATCTGGGCTCTCGGATCTGAGATCGAGTAGATGGCATGACCCATACCATAGATTACGCCTGAACGGTCGAAAGCATCCTTATGGAGGATCCTCTCTAAGTAAGCCAGGATCTCATCGTTGTCTTCCCAGTCAGAGATGCTCCTTTCGAGCTCTTTGAACATCTTAACGACCATGATGTTTGCGCCGCCGTGCTTAGGTCCCTTAAGAGAGCTTAAGGCAGCGACTACTGCAGCATATGTGTCTGTGCCTGAACTTGTTACGACATGAGTCGTAAATGTGGAGTTGTTACCGCCGCCGTGCTCAGCGTGAAGCATGAGGGATACATCTAAGATCTTTGCTTCAAGCGGTGAGAACTTGTTGTCAGGCCTTAACATGTAGAGGAAGTTCTCTGCAGTAGATAAGTCCGGTCTGGGTCTGTGAACTACGAGCGAGTCACGGTCCAGATAGTATTTCATTGCATTGTAGCTGTGTACCGCAAGGCTGGGGAAGATAGAGATCAGTTCCAGAGACTGTCTTAAGACGTTTGGAATTGAAGTGTCAGCTGCCTGCGTATCGTACGCATAGAGGTTAAGAACACCTCTTTGGATGTTGTTCATCAAGTCAGATGAAGGCTTCTGCATGATTACGTCCCTGAAGAAGTTTTTTGGCATCTTGGAGCGTGATTCAGCCAGAAGTGATCTGAAATCCCTTAATTCCTGTGCATTAGGGAGTTTTCCGAACAGCAGAAGATATGTGGTCTCTTCAAAACCGCAGTGCATCTCTTCGGGCTGTCCCTTGATCATGTCTTTTACGTTGATTCCGCGATAGAACAGTTCGCCGGGTGCAGGAACGACCTTGCCGTCAACGGTTTTCGTGGCGTTGACTTCAGATATCCTGGTAAGTCCTGTAAGAACTCCTTTACCGTTAATGTCTCTCAGGCCGCGCTTGACATCATAGGTGGTGTAGAGCTCAGGATCTATGGCGTTAGACTGGCAGATTCCGGCAAGACGCTGGATCTCCGGTGTAATCTTGGAATAGTTGTTTGTTGCCATAAGTCCTCTCCTTTCTGAGGCATATCAGCCGCGCCCCGGAAGGACGCAGACTGTAATATTCTAAATGATTAAGGGGTCTAATTCAATTAAATCAGGTATCCGCCGTTTACTCCGACTATCTGTCCGGTAATGAAAGATGCCTTATCGGACTGAAGGAAATAGAGTACTTCTGCGACTTCCTTAGGGTTGCCGAGTCTTCCTTCCGGAGTGTCTTCGCTGATAACCTTCTTGTCTTCTTCTGAAAAGCAGCTCATCATGTCTGTCTCGATAGCTCCGGGCGATACCGCATTTACTCTGATGCCTGAAGGGCCTAATTCCTTGGCGAGCGCCTTGATGTAGGAATCCACGGCACCTTTGCTGGCAGAATAGAGTGCTTCGCATGAAGCTCCTGTCTGTCCCCACATTGATGAAACGGCAAGGATAACGCCGCTTTTCTGACTGACCATATTAGGGATAACTGCGTTTGTCAGGTTAAAAAGCCCGCCGAAATTCGTATCGATGATGTCCCTGTAATCGCTGTAGCTCATATCCTGAGCAAGGCCTGAATGAGCGATTCCGGCATTTGAGATAAGCACATCGATATTACCGTTTGTGTTAATGGCATGACTTACGGCCTGGGATACGCTTTCCGGGTCTTTTACGTCGCATGCATAGTAATCCACGCCTTCAAAAGCATCGTCCGGCCTCCCCAATCTGCTTAATGACGATACTTTATATCCGTGGCTTGCGAAAAGTCCGGCTGTGGCTCTGCCGATCCCTCTGGTACCTCCCGAGATCAAAAGATGCGGCATCGTATTATCCCCCTTAAATCAATTCCTATAGCAGATATTGTACACGATTCCGGCCCGGCTTGCGAAGTTTCATTAAGAATTGGTTTTACAAGTGCGCCCAATATCTTTATAATATCAGGGTTAAATTGGAGGATTCCTACAATGTCTAAATCTAAGAACAAGAAGCAAGAGCCTCAGCAGAATGCTGACGAGAAGCTCGAAAACAATATCGGAGAGACTGCTGAAGAACTCGAAGAAGAAGTGACGGAAAAGGCTGAAGAACCTGCCGTTGCTGACACTTCTGATGAAGAGAATTCTGAAGAAGCAGAAGTTAACGGCGAAGAAGATAACGATGAAGAAGAGTCTGAATCTGAAGGATCAGAGGAATCTGAGACAGAAGAGGAAGAAGAGGAGCAGGAAGAAGCTGTTTCCGTTATCGAGATCCCCGCTCCTGTAAGCGAGGAAGAGAAGAAAGCTAATGAAGAATTCAGAAAGCTTTCCCTGATCGAGAAGTGCAAGAAAGATCCCCTGATCCCTGTCTGCGCTATCCTTGCGATCTTAGCTCTTATTGTTGCCGGCATTTATTTCATGCTTCCTAATGCAAAGACTCCTTCCATGGGAATGACTCTTCAGGATTTCCAGACTAGATACAATAACGGCGAAGTTAATAAGTCCCTTGTAAACAGCGGAGCTGACATTGGTTTCAGAACTCCTCCGTATGTTGATATCAAGAGCCAGCCGAGTATCCTCGGAGACAAGGAAGTTATCTCTGCAAGCAGCGCTTATGCTGATTTCTTTAACGGACCTTTGAAGTATTACTCGATCGGAGGTATTGAAGGCGCTACAAGAAAGAGCGACAACATGCTCTCCTACATCAGAGTTTATGTTCTTTACGGAGAAGGCGAAGGTGATTTCAATACCGTATGGCTCTATGCTTCCAACACTTTATGTGCTCTCTATCCTGATCTTACAATGTATCCTGCTATGGATATCGCCATGAAGGCAATGAATGAATTCAATGGTGATGAGAGATACTATGTCAGAGGCGATTATGCATTCAGACTTGTTGCAGCAAAGAAGACCGGCGACGGCGGTATCGAATATGTTTATATCGTAGTTGACGTTGTTCCGAGATCCGTGCTTAAGGCTGAACAGATCAGAGAGGATCTTGATGCGACATATCCTATTGCTACTGCTTCTGAATCTGCATCTGAAACGACAGCAGCGACGACCTGATACAGTCTAAATTAAAGATTATTTACAAAACCCCCGCTAAATCTTATTCTTATGTTATGGGAAAAGATTTGCGGGGGTAGTTTTTTATGGCAAGTGGCGGACATCACGGGGGAAGCTCACATTCGGGCGGACATCACAGCTCCGGCGGTTTTGGCGGCGGTGGTCATTCAGGCGGACACTTTAGTTCGGGCGGTTTCTCCGGCGGAGGTTACCATAGTTATGGCGGAGGCTTTGATTCCGGTTATCACAGAGGAGACCGCAGCAATCTGCCCAGTTACCGTAACTACGACAGTGAAGACGATCCGTATACACCGTGGGTATATTTTATTTTCATAGGCGGAGCGCTGATATGCTTCCTGGGTGCCCAGATCGTTGCCGGCAACATTCCCGGACTTAACCTTATAAATTTCATTATCTTCGTTGTCGCGGCATGTTTATTTATCCCGAGTCTGAATCAGAATGAAAGGACTTCTGCTCTTGTAGAGATCTGGAGAGATATGTACTCCAAATCCTTTATACAAAGCGATTCATATACCAGAGAGAGGATTGGCAACAAGGATACCTGGGCAGGTAAGTACGATAAGAGTTATCTCATTTCTTTTTATAACTCGCAGTATGGTGACAGCAATGCTAAAAGTGTTTACGAGGCCATGAAAAGGACTCCGCGGATTATATGGATAAGACCTAAAACATGGGCTTTGATAGCTGTCGGTTTGTTTACACTCAATTTCTTTTTCTATGAAACGTTCATTCCGTATTTTGAGACTGCAACAATGAGCGATGAGGCCTTTGCCTTCTTCGATGAATTTATTTTCTATCTTCCGTCAGTCCTTGCATTGGCATGTCCGATCCTGAGTATTATCTTCGTTAAGATCAGGGATAAGGTGCTCTATCAGTGTGCATACAGGATCTGCAGCAACATGGATGCCGAAGAAGAGAGAAGTGCGACACAGACATTCATCGAATCACAGCTCAGCAAGAAGTGGTATTACAAGATATGTCCTAACTGTGGTGCCCCTGCATCTTCTGCGCTTAAGAGCTGCACCAGTTGCGGAAGCTCTCTTGAGGTTATGGACGGTGATCAGCATCTCAGCGCAATGCGCCGATTAAATGAAGGTTCCGGAGAGGACAATTCAACGGCTTATTTAGACAGACGTATACCGGAAGCATAACAGACGTACAGGTGATCACATGTATAAGTTTTTCAAATATTCGCTGCCTATAGGAATCGCCGGAATAGTACTTAATCTGATACTGTACGCGACGAATCTGTACTATGAACTGGTGATCCCAATTTTCGAGAATTCCGGCATTGAAGGCGCGGCATTTAAGTTCTTTGATGACCTGGTCTTCTATTCGCCTTTTATTTACGCAGGCCTGTTTGCAGCATATCTTGTTGCAGGCCAGCTCTATCTGAAGAAACACCATCTCAGGAAAGAAGAGAAGGTGACGGAAAAGCTTATCGAGGAGAATGCGGAGATCCAGAAGGTTCTGGATGAGAAGGCCGAATTTCTCAGGCATGATTATTATACCAACTGCCCGAAATGTGGAGCCGTAAGGGAGGAGAACAAGAATGTCTGCTCTTTCTGCGGCGCTTCGCTGATAATTGACGGCAGCGAAGACAAAAAAGAATAACCCGGTTACCGGAGAATACAGCGGAATAATCCTGATTTAGGGACAAAAAATGACAAGAAAAAAGGAGTTCTTGAACCAAGAACTCCTTTTTTTCTGGCAGGGGAGACACGATTTGAACGCGCAACCGGCGGTTTTGGAGACCGCTGCTCTACCGTTGAGCCACTCCCCTGTGTGCAACGAACAGTTTAATGGTTGGTTTGCACTATGTCAAGCGTAATGTTAAGATTGTTTCGACATATCTATATATATAAATAAGGAGTGCGGCTCTATGAAATTAGCAGTTATAGGTACCGGCAACATGGGAAGAGCCCTTTTGGGCGGTTTTGTTAACGGAGGCGTTATCAGTCCTTCCGAAGCCTGGTGCTTTGACGTATATAAGGAAGCATGCGTTAAGTGTGCAGAAGAACTCGGCGTAAACGCTGCATCTTCCATTGAGGAAGCAGTTGACGGTGCAGATTATGTCCTGATGGCAGTAAAGCCCATTCATTTCGACGATGCGCTTAAGAGCATCAAGGGCAGCCTCAAGCCTGAGGCAATCGTCCTCTCGATCGCTGCTGCAGTTACATGCGCAAGGATCGGCGGCATCCTCGGCGAAGGAAGAAAGTTCGTAAGGATCATGCCTAACACACCTGCACAGGTAGGACTTGGCGTTTCAGCTGTCTGCCCCGTAGGATTAAGCGATGAGGAATCAGAATTCGTACTTAAGCTTTTGGGAACATGCGGAGAGACTATCCTCTGCGACGAGAATACATTGGACGCTATCGGCTGCGTATCAGGCACAGGCCCTGCTTATGTCATGCTCTTCATTGAGGCTATGGCAGATGCTGCTGTAAGCCTCGGCATCAAGAGAGCTGACGCTCTTAAGATCGCGGCAGCTACTGTTGCAGGTTCAGGCAAGCTCGCTCTTGAGACAGGCAAGCACCCTGCAGTATTGAAGGATATGGTCTGCTCACCCGGAGGAACGACTATCGCAGGCGTCATGGCTCTTGAAGAGAACGGCCTGAGGAATGCGGTCATCAAGTCCGTTACGGCAGCTTACGACAAGACTCAGGAGATGAAGGGCAACAAGTAAGCCCTTATCCGGTATATGGCAGTTATCAGCGAAGTAACAATCTATACTGACGGAGCTTGTTCGGGTAATCCCGGACCCGGCGGTTGGGCTTCTATTCTCATGGCGGGCGGAGTCAAGAAGGAACTCTCCGGCGGTGAGCCTGATACCACGAACAACCGCATGGAGCTTATGGCGGTAATACAAGGACTTCGCGCATTAAAGCGTCCCTGCAAGGTGGATATCTACAGTGACAGTGCCTATGTCGTAAATGCCTTTGAACAGAACTGGCTCACAAAGTGGACCATGAATGGCTGGAAGAACAGCGCCAAGGCTGAGGTTGCAAACAGCGACCTGTGGAAGGAGCTCTTAAGCCTTACGACTATGCATAATGTTACTTTCCACAAGGTCAAGGGCCACGCTGACAACGAATTTAACAACCGCTGTGATGAACTCGCTGTTGCAGAGTGGAAGAAGATCAGCGACGGTAAAGGAAATACAAATGGGTAAGATCAATTGCAGTGACGATATGCTTTTTGAGAAGACTGTTGATTCGAAGACAGTCTTCGAAGGCAAGGTCTTTGACGTTGAGATAAAGAAGATCATCACGCCTGAGGGCAGAGAGAGCTACAGGGAGATCGTTAAGCACCATGGCGGTGCCTGCATCCTTCCTGTTGATAACGAGGGCAACTGTTATCTTGTAAAGCAGTTCAGAAGTCCTTTTGAGAAGGTCATGCTGGAAGCTCCGGCCGGCAAGATCGAAGAGGGTGAAGATCCTTTATGCTGTGCTTCCAGAGAGATCACAGAAGAGACAGGCCTTACTGCCGGAAATATCGAGTGCGTCGGTGCGATTACCGCAACACCCGGTTACTGTTCCGAGGTCATCACTTTGTATATCGGTACGGAACTTGATTCGGGAAATGCAAATCCCGATCAGAACGAATATATCGCGACTGTAAAGATGCCGCTTTCTGAAGCCCTTAAGATGGCTGATAACGGCGAGATCGAGGATTCCAAGACATTGGTCTTGTTATATAAGGCTTCCAGGAGGTTAGGACTTTGAGCAGGGATACTTCACGCAAAGAGGCTGCAGGAATCGTACTGTTCTTCGTTGCGATCGCAATAATACTGATCTTCTATCTTCCTGTCGCACTGACAGGCATTATCGGAAGCGCCGTAAAGAGCTTTTTCTTAGGACTTATCGGCGTGGCAGCTTATGCCATTCCGGTCTATATCCTCTATGTTGCTCTGGATGTTTTTTTCGAGAAGAGACAGGGCGTATCGGGAATCAGAGTCAGAAGTATCATCCTTCTCCTCGTATCCGTATCTGCGCTGCTTGCTCTTGTATCGATGGATATGGGCTATTTCCAGGGCTTGTGTCTCGGCACTGACGGCAAGGCTTCCGCGCTTAAGGCTCTTTCGCTTTTGTGGGAATCCGGCGTTAATGGTGAGCTCATAAAGAATCCTGCGGCACCCGGCCCTGTTCTTCCGGGCGGTATCGTCGGAGGCGCTATTGCAGTTGCGCTTTTCGAAGTCACAGGCAACGTAATTGGCGTTCTTGCCATCGTTGTGTTCCTGCTTACACAGATCATGCTCGTATTCAGAGTATCTCTCAAGGCTACGGCAAAGAAGACCGCGCAGGCTATCAGCACGGCTTCCGGCAAAGTATATAACAGCGTTGTAAGCCACAAGAACCAGAGACAGAATGATCCGAATTACCAGATCTATTCAGGCAACGGCTACGGTTATGACAACCGGAGACCCCAGAATATCGTTCCCGGAAATAACCAGGTACCGAGACAGCAGGACTTCATCGGCACTACCGTGATCACATATGGTGACAACGGAGTCATCCCGCCGTCATCAGATCTCGAATATCCTGAGAACGGTTCACGTTTTGTCCAGAACGGAAGAAAGATAAAGAAGGGACCTTATACCGATAAGCAGGGTCCGTTCATGACCAATCTTCCTATCGACAGCCAGACAGGCTTTACTGATGTTGAGAAGCTTACGGGCGGTGCGATCCATCCCGTGGACCAGGATCCCGGCAAGCTCACATATAACGAGAAGGAATACGATGTTTCCAATACGCCTGACAATGAGGCTGATTTCGGATACATTACCGATCCTCTGAATATTCCTGATGCTGCAAAGATCAAGAAGGAAAAGAAGAAACTGTCATTCCTGGATCCCGGCAAGAAGGAAGATTTCTACGATCTTTCCGAGCCGGAGAAGAAGGCTGAAGAACCTGATGAAGATCCCTTTGAGATCAGGGAAGACAACGAAGGTTCCGGTTACGATTATTCCGAACCTGAGCGTTCCGTAAGACAGCCTAATATCAACATGTCCATGTATAACCAGGAACCGGAGCCTGCGAAAACCGTTCCTGCCGCTGTTGCACCTTCTGAAGGTGACGGCATAACGATCAATGCCGGCAATGACAATACGGAAGGATACAGCAGGACAGAAGGAAGGATCTTCAAGACCTCTTCTGCAAACAAACCCCAGCCTTCTAATCCGGGTGTTGAATTTGCCGAAGAGACTAAGCAGCATGAGGCACAGCTCCGTGCACAGAGAAGAAGACTTAAGAACTATAAGCCTGCACCGACATCATGTCTTGCACAGGATGTTAAGCAGAGAACTGATGCAGACCTTGAGAAGAAACTCAGGGAGAAGGCACATAAGCTTGAAGGTGCACTCAAGAGCTTTGGTATCGTTGCGGAAGTTGTTAATATCACGCACGGTCCTTCTATCACGAGATTCGAGCTGACACTTGAGACAGGTACAAAGGTATCCAGAGTTACGAACCTTCAGGATGACATCATGCTCGCAATGGCTGCGATCTCAATCAGGATCGAAGCTCCTATCCCGGGCAAGAGTGCGATCGGTATCGAGATCCCTAATGACGTTCCTACTCCGGTTCAGTTGAGAGGACTTGTTGAGACCAAGGAATTCAAGGCTTCCACACCTCTTACGGTTGCTTTGGGAAGAGACATTCCGGGCAGACCCATCTATTGCGACCTTGCAAAGATGCCTCACCTCATGATCGCAGGATCCACGGGTTCAGGTAAGTCTGTATGTATCAACTCCATTCTTACCAGTATCCTCGTTCATTCTTCACCTGAAGAAGTGCGCATGATCCTGGTAGACCCTAAGGTCGTTGAGCTTTCCGTTTATAACGGAGTTCCTCATCTCATAATGCCGGTAATCACTGATCCCAAGAAGGCAGCCGGTGCACTTAACTGGGCAGTTACCGAGATGCAGAGAAGATATAAGCTCTTCGAGGAAGGCCAGGTTAGAGACATTAAGGGCTTTAATGAGAAATATAAGACTAATCCTGAAGTTGAGCACTTGCCTCTGATCCTCATCGTAATCGACGAGCTTGCAGAGCTCATGATGGTTGCGGCTAAGGAAGTCGAGACATATATCTCCAGACTTGCGGCGCTTGCAAGAGCTGCAGGTATCCACCTGCTCATCGCAACACAGAGACCTTCTGTAGACGTCATCACGGGCGTAATCAAGGCTAATATCGGTTCGAGGATCGCATTCGCGGTTACATCAGGCGTCGATTCCAGAACTATCCTTGATTCCTACGGCGCTGAGAAGCTCCTCGGTAAGGGCGACATGCTCTATGCTCCTATGAGCGCTCCGCAGCCTGTAAGAGGCCAGGGCGCGTTCTTATCTGACAGTGAGGTTGAGAGAGTAGTTGACTGCCTTAAGACAACATACGGCGCTATGTACGACGAGTCGATCATCAAGGATATCGACAGGGTTACTGCAGGAGAGAATCAGGCTTCCGGAGGTTCCTCCGGCGGTTCATCAGGCGGCAATAACGACGGTGCTGATGATCTTTTTAATCAGGCTGTACAGACAGTAATCGAGAACGGCAGCGCAAGTGTATCCGTACTCCAGAGAAGACTCGGTATCGGTTACCCGAGAGCTGCAAGGCTTGTCGATGAACTTGAGAAGAGAAAGGTCATCGGACCTTTCGAAGGCAGCAAGCCCAGAAAGATATTAATTACCGAGACCGAATGGCTCGAGATGCAGGCGAGAAACAATAATGATTAACGCAGCTGAAGCAATATATGCCAAGGCCAGTGAACTGGTCGCTGTCTCCCGTTTTGAAGGACTGACTTTCGGATTTGCCGAGAGCCTTACGGGTGGCCTTATTTCAGCATCTGTCGTCAATATTCCCGGCGCGTCCGCGTCATTTAAAGGCTCGGTCGTGTCATATACAAACGAAGTTAAAGAGAATGTTCTTGGTGTTCCCAAGGATCTCATCGATACCTATACCGAAGTCTCGGCCGAGTGCGCGAAAGCAATGGCAGAAGGTGCTCTGAACGTTTTGGGCGTTGATATTGCTGTATCCGTTACCGGAATAGCAGGCCCTACGGGAGAACTTCCCGGAAAGCCCGTGGGCACCGTCTATATGGGGTATTGTTGCGTTAAAGACAATATTTCGGGCACTTTGAGGTTGAACTTTGAAGGCGATAGGGATACTATACGCACCTGTACGGTTTTAGCGGCGCTGAAGCAGGCAGTTGCGCTTATTAAGGATGGTAAGTTTTAAGTGGCTGAGAATACAGAAGTTGAGAATCAGATAAATACGTCCCCTGCAAAGAAGAAGGGGATGAGTTTTGCTTTATCGGCAATTATCGTTGGCATCGGCCTTATCATTACCAAGGGTTCAGGTCTTATCCGTGACGTAATCGTCTCATTAAGATTCAGCGACGGTATTTACCGCGATGCATATACGCTCGCATTTAATATTCCGGATCTTTTCTACAACCTTCTTGTAGGCGGCGCGATCTATTCGACAGTTGCTCCGTATCTCAGCGCCCAGCTTGCTGTAGGCAAGGAGAAAGAGGGTGTAAAGATCGTAAGCAAGTTCATCACTGCAGTGTGCATCATCATGGTGATCTGCTGCACGATAGGAACTGTTTTCTCAGATCCTCTTTATGTTATCTACAGCCTTTTCCATGAGGTCAAGAATCCTGAGATCATTCCTTTGGCTTCACAGGCTTCAAAGTTCTTATTCCCGCAGATCTTCTTCATCATGCTCGCTGCTCTCTGCAACGGCATTCTGATCTCATACAGAAAATTTACGATCACTTCATTCGCACCGGTTTTCTATAACATCCTCGTTATTGCTGCTATCTTTTTCTGCGGAGGAAACTCGCTTAACAGATTGATGTTAACTACATTCGGAATCCTGATGGCGTCTGTATTCTATTTCCTGTTCCAGTACACTTTGGGCTTTAAGCAGATGAAGCAGTTCAGATTCGATTTCCATCTGGCTGACAGGGAACTGATGAAGCTTACTTTCCGTGCGATTCCGATTCTTATTTCCGCATCTGTCGTTCAGATCAATAATATCGTTCTCAACAGTTTTGCACTGCAGTTTGATGAGGGAAGCGTTTTCGCATTCAGAAATGCATCATCCATATGGCAGATCCCTTATTCCGTATTCGTTGTTGCTATTACCACGGTAATGACTCCTGAGCTTTCAGGTGATTTCAAGTCGATGAAATACGTTAAGGCTTCAAACCTCGTTTCCCATTCATTGAGAAGTGCATTGTTCATGACGATTCCTTCTGCGGTGTTCATGGCTGTTCTTAATGTTGACGTCGTCAAGGCTGTATACCAGTGGCATTCTAACTACACTAATGCTCATGCGGCAGTAGCTGCAACATTCCTTTTGGGATTCTGCAGTTCGATAATCACAGCTACTGTAGTCCACGTATTTAACCAGGCATTCTATGCTATCGGCCAGACCAAATTACCGCTTCTGGCAGGCGTTATCGGACTTGTTGTAAATCCTCTTGCATGCCATTTCATGATCGCAGTTGGCGTAGGTCCGCTGTCACTTTCTCTTGCATATTCATTTACCAATATCTGCCAGATGATAATGCTCTCTATCATGTACTGCAGACGTAAGGAATTAGCGCCCGGAGGCATCGTCAGATTCCTCGTCAAGGCAGCTGTCTGTGTTGCGGTCATGGGACTCGGAGTTTATATTCTCGACAGATTTGTTCCTGCAATGGGTGGAAAACTTTCGCAGCTTATTATAATCTCTATAAAGGGAGCAGTTGCGGTCGTAATCTACTTCGGTATGGCAGTCCTTCTCAAAATGCAGGAAGCCACAGAGTGGATCAATAAATTTAAGTCAAAGGTGTTTAAGAAGACCGCAGCAAAAAAGACATGAAAAGAAAGCGGCTTACATTAAAGCTTATAACTGTTTTAGCAGTCACAAGCGTTTTGTTTGGTGTTGCTTCTTGTCACGTTAATTCCACTGTACAAACCGAGATCATTACAAGCAGTTCTGAGATAACTGATACTTCGACAGAACCTGAGACGGTTCCGCCTGAGACAACGACTGAACCTGCACCAATCACTGTTGCAACTACTACAGCCGAGACACAGGAACAAACTACCACCACAACAACTGAAGAAACGACAACGGCTCCTACCGAGAAGAAGATAAAGGATCTTTCTCCTGAATGGGTAAGAAATCTTCCCCAGGCACAGGATCTCGGAACCAACCAGCTTCTTATAGTTGCTGCATCCGGAATGGATAAGACTACCTGCAAAGTTTCTATGCATGAGCGTGACGGAGAAGGGAACTGGATACAGATATTTTCCGTGGACGGTTATGTAGGCAAGAAGGGAATGGTACTGGATTCTGAGCGTAAGGAAGGCTGCGGAAAGACTCCGATAGGTGTCTATTATTTCAATAAGGCATTCGGAATCGCAGATGATCCTGGATGCTCTATCCCTTATATCAAGGTTACAAAAGATCTCTACTGGTCAGGCGATATGCGTGACGGCATGTGCTATAACGAGATGGTAAGCATCAATGACCTTCCTGAGCTTGACATCAAGAGCAGTGAGCACCTGATCGATTATACGAAGGCATATCAGTACTGCCTTAATATCAGCTTTAACGAAGAATGTACACCGGGAAGGGGCTCTGCCATATTCCTTCACTGCATGGGCAACAACAAGTACACGGCAGGCTGTGTTGCAGTTTCAAAGGACACCATGATAAAGATCATGAAGCGTGTCGATCCTGACTGTGTCGTAATAATAGATCTCAAATCAAATCTCGGTGCCTGATCTTTAGA
>CACZML010000032.1 GCA_902782235.1 Oscillospiraceae bacterium | reverse complement strand
GTGTAATTGTTGACCAGTTCTGCAGTAACAGAGTCATTCTTCACTACTTCCGCTTCGACATGTGTTGTACTGCCTGATTCAAATGTATATCCTGTGACACCAACGGAATCAGGATCCTCTGTTACTGTGTATACGCCAACAGGCAGATTATTAAATTCCGCAGTAGAGCCAGAAGCTACGGTAAAGAAATATTCTGCTGTATCAAAAGTCTTCTTGTCAGACTGCAGATACATGCCTACACTGTTCTTTACTGAGAACTTGAACGAACCGGCAACGGACTTATCGTTGTTGTCCTTGGCAGTCTTACTGACTACAAGATTTCCGACATCCTTTTCGTAATTGTTGACCAGTTCAGCAGTAACAGATTCATTCTTCTCAACTTCTGCTTCGACTTCCGGAATTCTGCTTGATATAAATGTGTATCCTGTGACAGCAACGGAATTGGCATCCTCAGTTACTGTGTATACACCGACAGGCAGGTTATTAAATACCGCAGTAGAGCCTGCAGCTACGGTAAAGAAATATACTTCAGTATCAAAAGTCTTCTTATCAGACTGCAGATACAATCCTGCACTGTTCTTTACTGAGAACTTGAAAAATCCGGATACATTCTCATTGTTATCATCTTTTGCAGTCTTACTAACTGTGAGGCTGCCGACATCCTGTTCGAACTTATTCTCTAATGTAACAGTTGAATTAGCAGTTGTTACTTTAGATACAGTACCTGTTCCCTTAGTAGTACTGTCGTCTACTAAATATGTATAACCGGGGACAGAGACACCTGTCGTTTTCTCTGAGATCGTGTATGTGCCTACAGGAAGGTCCGTAAATGTCTTTGAAGATCCTGCTGCTACAGTAAAGAAATATTCTGTATCAGTAAAAGTCTCTTCATCAGACTGCAGGAACTTGCCGGCGCTGTTCTTTACTGAGAACAGGAAGCTGCCTTCAACGTCCTTATCGTTATTATCCTTAGCAACCTTTGCAACTGTAAGAGTACCAAGATCCTGAATGAACTTGTTGACCAACTGAGCATCGGATGTCTCACCCTTGGTTACAGTAGCTTCATCAGAAGTCGTGCTTCCCGTTGATGTAAATGTATATCCTTCAACAGAGATAGAAGATGTCTTCTCTGTAACCGTATATTTGCCTACAGGAAGGTTTTCGAAATCTGTGTGAGAACCTGCTTCTACAGTGAAGAATACTTCTGTAGTATCAAAAGACGTCTTATCTGCCTGCAGGAACTGCCCCTTGCTGTTCTTAACTGAGAACTCGAATGTTCCTGATACATTAGTATCGTGATTATCCTGAGCAGTCTTTTTAACACTAAGTGTTCCGACATCCTGAGTGAAATCATTTTCCAGTTTTACGTTAGTATTACCGTTCTTTGTTACTTTACCGAGAACCGAGTATTTACTAGCGTCCATATTAAATGTATAACCGGTAACGCTTACGCTTTCAGTATCCTCAGTAATCATGTAATTATCTACAGGCAGATTCTCGAAGGTTAAGGTCTGGCCTGTGCTGATAGTAAAGTAATGTTTTTCATTCCCGAATGTTCCGTCAGCCTGCAGGAAGCCTCTCATCGGGGTGCTGATAGTGAACTTGAATGTTCCTTCAACAGCATTGCCGTTGTTATCCTTTGCAGTCTTCGTAACTTCCAAATTACCGAGATCCTGCGTGAACTTGTTTTCAAGTGTAAAATCGACTGTTGATTTCTTGGTTACATCAGCAGTTCCGGAAATCTTACTGATTTCTTTCTCGAATGTATAACCATAAACAAACAATTCATCTGTTTTTTCTGTGATCGTATATAAGCCAACTGGGATGTTCTCGAAAACCTGTTCTTCGTTGGTACCGATAGTGAAGTAATATTCCGTTGAATCAAAAGACTGCTTGTCAGCTTGTAAGTACTGATTCTCGCCTTTCTTAACGGAGAACTCATAATAGTAATTAATATTCTTATTATTATTATCTACTGCTGTCTTATGAACTTTGAGAGTTCCCAACGGTGTGTATGAGTCTGTATAAGCTACTGTTGTAGGGTTATTAGAATCAGTGCTTACAGAATTAAGAGAAGCCGTATCGTTATCATGCTGAGTCTCTCCGCCGTCAACCGTATAGCTTACTTCTTCAAGCTTATAGCCATCCAAAGAATACAAAGTCTCTGTGACTGTATATTTCGTCTCTGAATCAGGGACAGTAAGAGGTGTTGTGAGTTCATAAACACCGGAAGAATTCTTTGTAAAATCTCTGCCGAGTTTATATTCAACTGTGAAATCCTCACCGTCGGTTACAGTGAATGTCAATCCGGCAAGATCTTCTTCAGTAACATCACCTTCAATTGTCTTGGTGAGTGTCATGTATCCCGGAACCTTAACTCTGTTGAAGAAAGCACCGAGATCGAATCTTGCGTTTACAACATCGACCCAATCAGTCTCAGAACCCCATGTGCCGTTCTTATCATACTGGATAAGGTGATTCTCATCATCACCGATCATGGTTACGGTCTGTGTCTTAAATCTGATCTCGCCGTCATCAGCAACATATACTCTTAAACATATATTTATATAACCGGCTGAGTTCTTGATTCCGGAAAGAGATTTGGCAGGATTCTCTGTGATCCTGAAATAGAAATCCTTAGGTGTTGATGTTACATAATGAGGATCTGTGCTGTCACTGGCAGTAAAAGTAATTGTCGGGAATTCAAGGTAACTTGTTTCCTTTACGTCAACTGTTTGTCTTGATCCTACAGTTGTATCAAAGTTGGCATTCGTGTACTCCTGCCAGAAGAACTGATAATCGCCTTCATCAAAATCGACAGAGTTGTCTACATATTGAGAAATTGTATCTTTATTGGCATATTTGGTAGTAAAGCCTTTACGTGCAACATAGTGCAGCTGACCGTTACCTTCAGTTTGCTGACTCTGACTGTTGCCGCCATAGATATAGTGATATTCACATTTGTTCTCTACATTACCGTTTACAACGAGCCAACCTGCACAAGGGTTGTTGTCAAGTGTAACCTTAACATTTCTATTATTCTTATCCCCTGCAAGGCACAAAAAGGTTCCGGCACTACTTTCAATCTGAATTTCATTCGATTTTGTAATGTTCCAAATGAGCTTCTGGGCGATTTCCATATCTACATAAGTATTATGTGTTGACTGGTTGCCGCTGTGTGTTGTGACAGAAGAATAGTAATCGTAATCGTGGACACCGTCAGAAGGTGCAGAAGAATACCAAGGTGAATCAGGTGCATAAACACTGACCTTACCAAGAGTAATGGGCGTGGTCTTCTGAGTTGTGAAAACTATAACTGTACTTGATCTCTTATTAATATCAAGATGGTGACCATTAGGTTCGCTGGCCCAATTGCTTAAAAGAGAAGCAAACTTAGGATCATCCAGATTGATGTAAACGACTTTGTTATCGTACTTTGGATCATTGATGTTGATCGTAGTTACAGCTCCGTTGACTGAAACAAGATTATTATCGGAAGAATCCAATACATAATCTGAATCCCCGGTGCGTGTAACCATCTCACCGGATTCATCACGCGCGTGATCTATAACGGTGTCTATGCTTTCCTGAATTTCTTGTCTTGAGCGGAATGAATAATTGAATGTGGTTGTTTGTGCAACATCATCCTGATATCTGATATATGTGTCCGGATCCATTCCCTCAGACAGTGTAATACGCATATTCTCAACATAAACCTGTCCGGTAGATGTTCTTACTTTACCGAACTTAAGCGTGCCAAAATCACCGGTGCTGGCAATCTCACCGACAATGAACTGGGCAGTCTTTGCATTGGTCAGGTCAACATCGGTCGTGGTATCTTTCGTACGGCTATAAGTGAAAGTCGCAAAAGTCGTTTCCATATGCTGACTCTGTGTTAATGACTGCGATACGATACCATAGTCAACAGCGCGCCCCATTATCGTCGCATAATTGACTAAGTTTGCAGAATCGTATTTTGTTTCTGCCGCATTAACCAGATTCTTTTTCGAATCCGGATATAAGGCTATCGAGCCAAATACTACTGCGCCTGCCACTACCGCTGAAGTAACTCTTTTAATAAAACTATGCATAATACACCTGTTTTTCTATTATTTTAGCCTCTGTAAGTTTATGAACAACTTGTAAATAAAGCAATAGAAAAAACCATATATCATTAAAATTTGAACAGAATTTAACACAACTGCAATTTAAAAGGCTGTCATGCAGTGTTTTAGCACCTTTGACAGCCTTTTTGTCAGTATATTTTGAGCAATTATTTAGTTGCCGAATATGTTGAAAAGAATGATCAAAACGATGATCGCAATGATGATCGCAATGGCAACCTTGAGAGGTGATACAGGAGCCTCGCCCTTGATCTGACCAGTCTGGCCGTTGACTACGATGTTGTAGATCTTTTCCTTGAACTTGAAGTTAGCGATCCAGATAGGAGCAAGAACGTACTTATAAGTAACCTTGGAATAAGCAGTATTAAAGGTAACCTTTGATACACGGTCAGCATGGTGTTTCTTCCTCTCCATGCTTCCGATCTCATTCTGAAGCTTTGCTTTGATCTGAGTCTTAGCTATATCCCATCCTTCGTCAAGACCTACTGTATAGCGCTCAGCAAGGAATCCTGCAATGAACTCAGGAGAGTACTTGCGGAGCTTGGAGAAGTCAAATGTGGACGCAGCCTTTATGAAGCGGTTATTTGTCTTCTTGCTGGCATATACAGTCTCATCGTCGATAAAACGCTCGTAGATTCCTCTGTATGTCTTATACGTAGTCGATGTATGACCATCCTTATCAGTACTGTCGAAAGCAAGCTTGACCTCATAAGGAGATGTGGTCTGTGAATCGTATGTCCAGTAAGGAAGATATACGCCGCTGAAGTTCTTAGCCTCGCAGCTCTTCTTTGCATCGTTGGGCGCGAAAAGCTTGCCCTTCATCCAGCTCTTGAAGATCTGTGCAGCCTTTTCCTTTGTGATCTCGAAAGGAACAACGCCGCCAGGTGCTACAACGTCTTCATCGTTATCTACAGGCATGACCTGAGTGGATCCGCAGTAAGGGCAGCACTGTGCCGTATCTGCCTCATCCATGATGGTCTCTGCGCCGCAGTTCTTACAAACAAGTGATTTCTTTGCTTTACCCCAGTCAAGGCTCTCACGGTTCTTAGCAGAAGAGAAATCAAGCTCTTCAACATCCTGTCCGTTATCCTCCGGCTTGGGAAGCTGTCTGGAATATCCGCAGAAAGGGCAGCTCATGGCGAGTGTCTCAGGATCGTAAACAACAGTAGCTCCGCAGTTCGGACACTTCTTATCAGTTACGTCTTCGGTCAATCCCTCTGTTATAACTTCAACCTGCTCTTCAGCGTTTCCTAAGTTCTCTGCCATAAGTGTTACCTCTATCTTAAAGTTTTATCAGAACTCTCTTCTTCTGCCCTTCGGATTCTCAGGTGCCTCAGTCTCTGCTTCATTGAAGTTTCTCTTAGGCTTGTCATTTCTTCCTGCGAAGCCGCCTCTTCTCTCACGGTTAGGTCTGCCCTCACGTCTTCTGGGCTCTTCTTCTACATAGCCCTCCGGCTTAGGTAAGCAGTCACGGATGGAGAGGTTAAGTCTGCCCTGTGAATCGATCTCGATGAGCTTAACGTGAACCTTGTCACCTTCCTTAAGAACGTCTTCTACCTTCTCTACTCTGTTCCAAGCCATCTTGGAGATGTGTACGAGGCCTTCCTTACCGGGGAGGAACTCAACGAAAGCACCGAAGTCCATAAGTCTTGTAACAACACCGTCGTACTCTGTGCCAACCTCAGGATCGGAAACGATACCGTTGATGATCATCTTTGCCTTCTCAGCCTTTTCGAGGTCAGGTGTGGAGATATAGACCATACCGTCGTCGTTGATGTTGATCTGGGCACCTGTGTCAGCGATGATCTTGTTGATGACCTTTCCGCCTGAACCGATAACTTCTCTGATCTTATCAACAGGTACCTGCATGGAGATGATGCGGGGAGCCCACTTGTTGAGCTCTGCACGGGGTGCAGGAATGCAAGGGAGAATGATGTCGTTGATGATCTGAAGTCTTCCCTTGTGTGTCATCTCGAAAGCAGCCTTGATGATGTCTAATGTAAGACCTTCAACCTTGATATCAACCTGGATGGATGTGATACCTTCTGTAGTACCTGCAACCTTGAAGTCCATATCGCCGAAGAAGTCCTCGATGCCCTGGATATCCATGAATACGAGGAAGTTGTCGTCATTGTCAGGATCTGTGATAAGTCCTGAAGAGATACCTGCAACAGGTCTCTTGATCGGAACGCCTGCGTCCATGAGTGAGAGTGTGGAAGCACATACAGAACCCTGTGATGTGGAACCGTTACTCATTGTGATCTCAGATACTGTTCTGATTGAGTAAGGGAACTCTTCCTCAGAAGGAAGTACAGGAATGAGTGATCTCTCAGCGAGAGCGCCGTGACCGATCTCACGTCTTCCGGGTGATCTGGAAGGCTTAGCCTCACCTGTGGAGTAACCCGGGAAGTTATAGTGGTGAATGTATCTCTTGTATGTCTGCTCATCAAGTCCTTCGAGCTTCTGTGCTTCATCAAGAGGAGCAAGAGTACAGATGTTCATTACCTGTGTCTGGCCTCTCTGGAAGAAAGAAGAACCGTGAACTCTGGGAAGTACGCCAACTGCTGCGGACAAAGGTCTGATCTCATCAAGAGCTCTGCCGTCAACTCTGACATGCTCTCTGAAGAGGTAATCTCTTACGACCTTCTTCTCGAGCTTGTAGATAGCATCAGGTGCCCACTTTGAAAGGCCCTCTTCCTTCTCTTCAAGCATAGCTGCAACTTCTTCCTGAAGTACTGCAACGTTTGCATCTCTTACTTCCTTGTCCTTGGAAAGAACTGCCTGACGCATTCTGTCCCAGCCATATTCCTTAACAGCTTCGAAAATCTCTTCCGGAACGTCAGCTGACTCGTAAGTGAATTTCTCCTTACCGATCTCAGCTACGATGCTGTTGATGAACTCGCAGATCTTCTTGATCTCTTCGTGACCTTCTGCGATAGCATTGAGCATTACGTCATCAGGTACTTCGTTAGCGCCTGCCTCAACCATGCAGATCTTTGTAAGTGTACCTGCAAGAGTAACGTACATGTCGGAAACTTCACGCTGCTCAAGTGTAGGGTTGATAATCGTCTTGCCGTCGATGAGGCCTAATACAACGCCGCCGACAGGTCCCTTCCACGGGATGTCAGAGATAGCGATAGCGATTGATGTACCGAGCATTGCTGTGATCTCAGGAGAGCAGTCAGGGTCAACAGACATAACGAGGTTGTTGACGCAAACGTCATTTCTAAGATCCTTAGGGAACAAAGGTCTGATAGGACGGTCGATAACACGGGAAACAAGGATAGCCTTCTCACCCGGTCTTCCCTCTCTCTTGAGGAAGCCGCCAGGGATCTTACCTACTGCATACATCTTTTCCTCGTAGTCTACTGAAAGCGGGAAGAAATCAATTCCCTCACGAGGAGTAGCACTTGCTGTAACGGTGGAAAGAACAGATGTCTCACCATACTTAATGAGAACGGAACCGTTAGCAAACTGTGCGATCTTACCGGTCTCGACTACCAACGGTCTGCCGGCGATTTCAGTTCTGAAAATCTTTTCCATTTCGAACTCCTTTATAATATTGAATTTTTGTAAAGGAGGTAGTTCGTAGATTCACGGTCCGAGCAAATTAAAAGGCTCGATGTTCGGGCAGTCAATCTACACACTACACTCCTTCTCGAACCTAATAATTATATACTAAAAGCTCAATAAGACAAATAATAAAAAGCTAGATCTTCTTTATTGCCTCACAAACGGCCTCCGCGAGGCCCTTATGTCCTGCCGGATCAAGATGCAGTCCGTCCTCAACCGAAGGCTTGATGTACTGCTTGGCATCCAGGAAAGCGCATCCGTGCTTGTCTGCTACCCTCTTGTAGTACTCAGAAAGGCGTCTGGACTTATCGATAGCAGCCTCATTAAACGAACCGCTGAAAGGTCCTGTAAGGATATCCGTGGTGATCTCCGGCGGAGATACGATAAGGATCTTCGGAACATAACCCTGCTTAAGATCCATGACCTTCTCTGCCCTCTGCACGATCTCGTTAAGGCCTGCTGCGATCTCATCGAGAGACGCATTATAAACAGTCTTCATGTCATTGGTTCCGAGCATGATTACCAGGTAATCGACGGGTCTGTGTGTGCACAGGATACCCTTTATGTAATCGAGTCCGTTTTTCCAGTCATCGTTGGGGTCATCGAAAACAGTGGTCCTGCCGTTTAATCCCTCTTCGATCACCTTAAATTCACTGCCTAAAAGGTTCTGCAGAAGACAGGGCCACCTTACTGATTCAGGGAACCTGTCGCCGTTTACCGGATTGTGTCCGTATGTATTTGAGTCGCCGAAGCAAACAACTGATTTCATAGTTAATCCTTTACTGTCTTTAAGTCATCGAGCCATACGTTTCTGGACGCGTCAGAAGGCATTCTCCAGTCGCCTCTCGGAGACAGGGATACCGTACCTACCTTAGGGCCGTCCGGCACGCATGAGCGCTTAAACTGCTGAGCGAAGAAACGTCTTAAGAATGTCTCTTCCCACTTGTAGATCGTCTCAGCATCGTAGCTGCCCTCAAATGCCTGAAGAGCCATACGGTAGATCTTAGACGGTGTGAAACCGAATCTGATCATATAGTAAAGGAAGAAATCGTGGAGTTCATAAGGTCCGACTGTTTCTTCTGTCTTCTGGGAGATAGTTCCGTCTTCTGTAGGCGGCAGCAATTCAGGCGATACAGGTGTGGCAACGATGTCTGCCAGAGCCTTGGAAAGCGACTCGTTTATCTCTGCCGTACGCTCAGACTCATAAGATACAAGATATCTTACGAGAGTCTTAGGAATAGAGCAGTTAACGCCATACATGGACATGTGGTCACCGTTATATGTAGCCCATCCAAGAGCAAGCTCAGAGAGGTCGCCTGTACCGACTACAAGACCACCCTCCTGGTTAGCGATATCCATGAGGATCTGCGTGCGCTCTCTTGCCTGGGAATTCTCATATGTAATGTCATGAACATTAATATCATGATCGATATCCCTGAAGTGCTGGATGACAGCATTGGAGATAGAGATCTCCCTTAATGTGCAGCCATACTGCTCAGCGATATTAACGGAATTATTCTTGGTTCTTGCAGTCGTTCCAAAGCCGGGCATCGTGATGCCGATGATGTTCTTTCTGTCGATACCGAGCTTATCAAAAGCATGGATAGTAACGATCAGTGCGAGTGTGGAATCAAGACCTCCTGAAAGACCTATAACAGCCTTCTTGCAGCCGATTGCATTGAGCCTCGTGTAAAGGCCTGCAGCCTGCATGTTGAGGATATCTTCGCATCTTGCTGTCAGGTCATCCCTGCTCTCAGGAACGAACGGTGTCTTGCTGATCTTTCTGTTAGGAATTATGTCAGCAAATTCAGCATCAAATTCAACGATGTCGATGCCGTCATCGCCTGCGATATCACTTGTAAAAGTATTGGCTCTTCTTCTGTCTGCATCGAGTCTCTCGAGATCGATGTCGGCGTAGATGACCGCCTCGTCCTCGTTATCGTTTGCAAATCTCTTGCTCTCGCTTAAGATCTTGCCGTTCTCAGCGATAAGGTTGTGGCCTGCGAAAACAAGGTCCTGAGTGGATTCGCCGAATCCTGCATCACAATAGACATAAGCTGCCATTAATTTAGCGCTCTGCATCTTTACGAGGTCTCTTCTGTACTTGGCCTTGCCGATGATCTCATCAGAACAGGACAGGTTGAAGATCACCTGCGCACCGTTCTTAACATATTCGACAGAAGGGCTGGAAGGCACCCAGAGGTCCTCACAGATCTCAACTGCAAAAGAGAGATCGTCGCACTTAAATACAGCCTTGCCGAAGCAGATATCATCTTCAGTCATGATGACACCCTTTTCGCAGAAAGGCGTGAAATGTCTCATCTCATAAAACTCTGAATAATTAGGAACATTCTGCTTGGGAACGATACCGATGATGTCGCCCTGGTGGATAACGGCCGCAACGTTAAAGAGCTTGCCGCCGAGTTCATAAGGAAGGCCTGCGATAATGACCGTATTAAGGTCGCTTGTCTGTTCTGCAAGATCGAAAAGTCCGATTTTCGCTTTATCCAAAAGAGCCTTCTGCTCAAACAGATCTCCGCAGGTATAGCCCGTAATTCCGAGCTCCGGGAAAACGATGACCGCAGTGTCCTTAGCTGCAGCCTTTCTGGCCAGACTTACAGTTTTCGCGATATTGTAATCAACATCACCGACCTTGATCTTCGGGCTTGCAGCCGCAACTCTGATAAAACCGTCAAGCATAGTAAAAACCTCCCGGAAAGTCCTATCTTAAGATTATATCACCTTTAATAAGCAATAAAAAAGCGGTCCCGTAAGGAACCGCTTTCTCTTACATAATCCGTTGAAAGATTACTTTCTGATGCCGAGCTTAGCGATAAGTGTTCTGTAACGCTCGATATCAACTGCTGCAAGATAGTCAAGGATGTTTCTTCTCTTACCAACCATCATGAGAAGACCTCTTCTGCTGTGGTGGTCGCCCTTGTGAGTCTTGAGGTGTTCTGTGAGGTGATTGATTCTGTAAGTAAGAAGTGCAACCTGAACCTCAGGAGAACCTGTGTCGCCCTCAGAAAGAGCATATTCCTTGATGATAGCCTGCTTGTCGAAAGATGCTGACATAAATCTTTCCTCCTTTAGAATAAATACGCCAAAATCGAAGGTAAGGGTCGGAGTCTTCCGCAAAACTGCGATTAAGGCAACTTGGTGATAATACCATCTGGTTAGGGTTTTGTAAAGCGAAAAATGTCCAAAACCCTCTCAAACAGTGGAATTATATAAAAGCGGCTGCCTTTTATCAAGACAGCCGCCGTTAATCAGTTTTTTATCAGATTAACCGAAGATACGGAAGTTTCTGATGATAGGAGCGATCGTGTTTGCAACTGTGGACATGAGCTTGATGAAGATGTCCAGAGCAACGCCAACAACGTCCTTACGTGTATCACCGATCGTGTCGCCCGTAACAGAAGCCTTGTGCGCGGGAGAACCCTTGCCGTGGCCCTTGAGCATACCCTGCTCAATGTACTTCTTAGCGTTGTCGAATGCACCGCCGGAGTTACCCATGAAGATAGCTCTCGGGATAGCAACGATCGTAGCACCAACAAGGATACCGCCGACGAACTCAACACCGAGGATGAAGCCGCCTACGATAGGAATGAGGAGCGCGAGAACTGAAGGAAGAACCATTCTGTGGATAGCTTCCTTAGCAGCCATGGCGATCATCATGTTGTAGTCAGGCTTAGCCTTACCGTCGAGAACTTCCTGAGTCATCTGCTTGTCGCCGACGTCAGCCATGATCTTAGCTGCATCGATCGTGTTGTCTGTGAGAATAGCGCAGAAGTATTCAACGAGTGCGCCGCCCAAGATACCACCGGCAACGACAAAGAATGAAGCGAAGTTGAGATTGAGACCACCGTTACCGATTACAGGTTCAGCTTCTGCAATAAACTCCTGTGAAGTGTAGTTACCAACGTAAGCCATGATGAGGGAAACTGTAGCGAAAGCTGCAGAACCGATAGCGAAGCCCTTACCGATAGCTGCTGTTGTGTTACCAACTGCGTCAAGCTTATCTGTGATCTTACGAACGTCAGGATCGAGGTGGCAAGCTTCTGCAAGTCCGCCTGCGTTATCAGCGATAGGACCGAAAGCATCGATTGATACTGTAGCACCTACGAATGCGAGCATACCGAGAGCGGAGATTGCGATACCGTAAGAACCGCCGATAATTCCGGAAACGATTAAAGCAACGATGATAACGAATACAGGGAGAAGAACTGATCTTGAACCGACAGCGTCACCCTTTGTAACAACGAAAGCCTCACCCTCTGTGCACATCTCAGCAAGTTTCTGTGTAGGCTTGTGATCTGTTGATGTGTAGTACTCTGTGATGATACCGATAGCAATACCGGCAACGATACCCATTACGGAAGATATCCAGGGTGATAACCAACCGAATCTGAATCCGTATGTAGCAAGATCTTCAGCAGAAACGCCTGTTCCATTGAAGATAAAGTAAGCAGCAACACCGCCGAATACAACAGTGCAGCCGGCAGAGATCCATGTGGAGAGGTCGAGTTCCTTTGACGGGTTATCACCCATCTTCTTGATATTTGCAAGACCGAGACCGATAAGGCATCCTACAAGACCGCATCCTGCAAGAATTACAGGGAAAAGAACTGTAGCGTTAAATGCTGCTTCGCTAACGTGACCATTATGAGTTTTATAAAGTGTTACAGCGATCATGATCGAAGCAGACATTGTTGCAACGAATGACTCCAAAAGGTCGGAGCAGTTGCCGGCAATATCATTTACGTTGTCGCCGATGAAGTCTGCGATAGTATTAGGGATTCTTGAGTCATCCTCAGGGAGGTCATGTCTGAGCTTACCAAGGATATCTGAAGAAATATCTGCTGCCTTTGTGTAGTTACCGCCGGCAACACGGTTGAACATTGCAACAATGGAGCAACCGAGTGAATATGTGGATATTCTCATGATTGAAGGGTTACAAACAAGATTAAGGAGTCCGTGTTGACCATCCATGTGATCTACACCTTTGAAGCAAAGAAGAATTGCAAGGAATCCAAGCATACCGAAGCCCTGAACAGCAAGGCCGGAAATGGAACCGCCGCAAAGAGCTACCTTAACAGTCTCGCCGATTGAAAGACTCTCTCTTGCCTTGTTCGAAGTACGAACGTTAGCGTATGTAGCGCTCTGCATACCAAGAACGCAAACGATGGAGCTCATCAATGCACCCATGAGGAATGTTACACCTGTTGACCAATGAACAAAAAGTGCAAAGACAACAGCTACAACAGCAACAACGATGCAGATGCTCTTGTATTCCGTCTTAAGGAATGTCTGCGCGCCGGAACGGATGATTCCTGATAATTCGATCATCTCTGCTGTTCCTTCGGGCATCTTCTTAATACGGAAGTAGTTGAACACAACGTAGATGAGCGCAAGCACAACTACGCCGAGTACGATTAACCAGGAAGATGTTAATAATGACATATACCGGGCCCCTCTCTTTTAAGAATTTGATATAGATTTTATGAAGCATTTGGGCATAATAACCCTACCTCAGTGTAAACCGAAACGATTATACATATAAACAGATACTTTGACAATCAAAAAATCTATGTTTTTACCATATAAAATAAAGATTGTTGTTGAATATTTTGGGAATTATTCGTTGATGAGCGAATCGACAAAAAGGTCGGGGTCAAAATCAGCCAGATCCTCAACGCTCTCACCCAATCCGGCAAGCACGATAGGCTTTTTGGACTGGTATGCAACAGCGATCGCAACACCGCCCTTTGCACTTCCGTCGAGCTTTGTGATACCGACATAATCAAGGCCTGTGACCTCGCCGAAGCCCTCTGCCTGGATAACGGCATTCTGGCCTGTTGTTGCGTCGATTATAAGCAGCGACTTGATGACAGCGTCCGGAGCTTCCCTCTCAATGACGCGTCTTATTTTCGCGAGCTCTTCCATAAGATTCTTCTTGTTGTGGAGACGTCCGGCTGTATCTACGAGGAGCACGTCAGTGCCTCTTGCCTGTGCAGCGTGGACGGCATCGAAAACAACGGAAGCGGGATCTGCTCCCTCCTGCTCCTGAGCAATTACGGCAGTGCCTGTCCTCTCGCCCCATGTCTTAAGCTGGCCTACAGCAGCCGCGCGGAAAGTATCGCAAGCGGCCATAAGGACCTTCTTGCCTTCCTTCTTGTATCTTGCAGCGAGCTTACCTGAAGTGGTCGTCTTGCCTGTTCCGTTAACGCCGATCATGAGGATGATATTGAGCTTTCCGGGTTCGATCGCAACTGTCTGAGGCTCGCCTAAGATCTCGAGCATTCTCTCCTTAACTGATGCAAGGACTGCTTCCTTACTGTCATCACCGGTCTTTCTGATATTCTGCTTAACGTGATCCATGATGTCGTCAGCTGCCTGAACGCCGCAGTCAGCCCTGATCAGGAGTTCTTCAAGTTCATCAAGCATATCCTCATCGAAATGACCGCTTGACGCTGCAAGCTTTGTGAAGCTTCCGGCAAAGAAACTTCTGGTCTTTTCGAGTCCTCTTTTAAACAGATCAGCTAATCCCATTATTTAAGCTCCATGGACAAGATCTTGGATACGCCGCGCTCAGCCATCGTGACACCGTACATCTGGTCACACGCTTCCATCGTGCCCTTACGGTGTGTAACAAGGATGAACTGGGACTTTGAAGAATGTCTTCTGACGAAGTCCGTAAATCTTGTGATATTAACGTCGTCTAATGCCGCCTCGACCTCGTCCAGGATGACGAACGGAGAAGGCTTAAGTTCCTGAATAGCGAACAGGAGTCCGATCGCTGTAAGGCAGCGCTCACCGCCTGACAGGAGTGAGAGATTCTGGAGTTTCTTTCCCGGAGGCTGTGCCTTGATGTCGATAGCGCACTCAAGGACATCCTCCGAATCGTTGCCCAGAATTATCTCAGCCGTACCGCCGCCGAAAAGATCGGTGAAGACCTGGCTGAAGTTCTTGTTGATCGTATCGAAATGCTCTGTAAACTCAGATCTCATCTTTGTTAAGAGCTCGTCGATTACCTTCTCGAGATCCTTCTTTGCAGCTTCGATATCATCCCTCTGCTTGGTCATGAATTCGAGTCTCTCTGAAAGCTCTGAGAATTCCTGCAGCGCGCCAAGGTTAACAGGACCCAATGCCTTGATCGCATTCTTTAAGGTCGTGATCCTCTTTGACTGCTCGCCAACCTTTTCGACAGGTTCTACGCTGTCTTTAATGTTGTCATATGTTGTCTCGTAATCTTCCCAGAGCCTGTTCTTGTTCTGGTCGATCTCGAAAATGATCTTGTCGTACTTGGATACGTGGGCATTGAGCTTGGCCTGGAGTTCGCTTATCTCATTGCCGCTGGCAGCAAGTCTGTCACCGAAGGAGGAGAGGTCACCTGAAAGGTTTGTTCTCTTCTCAAAGAGCACCTTAATCTCATCTTCCAATACCTTCTGCTGCTTGGTGTTCTCATCGAGCTTGGCATCAAGGTCGTTGATCTCCTTGGTAATGCTGTTAACAGTATCCTTGGCTTCCTTGATCTGGGAATCGAACTTGTCTCTTCCCTGCTTTGCTTCTTCGATCTGCTTCTTGATGTGTCCTGCGAGATCTAAGATACCGCTTCTCTCGGTGAGCTTGCGCTCGGCGAGGGATGCCGCTTCTCTGACCTTTGCAACGATCTGTTCGAGCTTAACTGCCTGCTCTTCCGAAAGTTTCTGCTGCTCTTCGATCTCCTCCTGGAAATCAGTGAGCTCGCCGTTGATCTCTCTTTCGATACGGGTAAGCTCTTCCATATCCTCTTCAAGTCTCAACTTGGACTTGGATACCGTCTGCATGTTCTCGTCGAAGTTAGCAAGTGTCTCCTCAGTCTCTTCAAGTCTTGTCTTGGTATTGTTGTATTCGCCTTCAGCCTTAACTTCTTCAAGCTGATAGAACTTGAGCTGTTCGCCTAACTGTGCGAGCTCACGCTTGATCGTTCCGATGTCATCGTCAACTTCCTGACGCTGGTCTTCGGAATCAGCAAGCTTAGCCTCGAGCTCTGCAACGACCTTTGTGAGGGCCTCGATCTCGGCCTTTCTTCCGATAACGCCTGTGCCTGCACCGGTCTTCTTAATCGAACCGCCGGTAAGTGATCCGCCCGGGTTAACAGAGTCGCCCTCTAATGTCATTACCTTATATGCACGGCCTGTCTTGGATGCAATGATTCTTGCGGCATCGAGATCGTGAGCAACGATTATCCTGCCCAAAAGGTTTGCAACTATGTCTTCCAGGTCACGGCTGCTTCTAACAAGATCTGAAGCAACGCCGATATATCCGTTAACACTCTTGGCCTTCCTGAGATCATCCTCGTCCACATATCTGGCCCTGATGTTCTCGATAGGAAGGAAAGTAACTCTTCCGAGACGGTTATCCTTAAGGTATCCGATGAGTTCAGCGGCATCCGCTTCGCTCTTGGTTACGATGTTGTTCAGGGCATTGCCGAGAGCCGTCTCAATGGCTGTCTCATACTTGCTGTCAGTATTGATAAGGTCACCCAAGACGCCCACCATGAGCCTCTTTACGGATCTGTCACTGTCAGCAGCATCAAGAAGGCGCTTTACGGATTCCTGATAGCCTTCCTTACGTCTCTCGATATCCTTTAATGTCTGGAGCTTTGACTCTTCAGCCGAAAGCTTCTTATTGTTCACTTCGAAGAACTGGTTAAGCTCGACCTGGCGGCCTCTTAACTCCTCAAGCTTCTTATTGCGGACTTCGATATCCTTTGTGACATCGCCCTTGATCTTCTTTATCTCGTCTAAGGCCTTCTCTTCATCCTTGAGCTTCGTGCTTAATTCGGCCTTGCCGCTCTCGGAAGCTGCTCTTGCCTCCTGCATGTCGCGGATCTTGTCGTCTAATGCAGAGATTCCGGCCTGGCATTCGGTGATCTTTTTCCTGGTCTCGAAAAGTTCCTCCGTCTTGGCCTTTACCTTTGAATCTGCCTTGCCGGCTTCCTTTCTGGAAGCTTCATATTCTTCGAACTTGGCAAGACGCTCCTTATCAAGCTCTTCACTTAAGAGCTTTGCATCGTTTGCTGCCTTCAAGAGGCTGTCTGCCTTGGCTTTTTTCTCGTTTAACTCCTGTGTGAGCTTCTCCACGGTCTCATCCGTGGATTCCATATCAGACTTGAGTTCTTCGATCCTCTGGTTAGTCTGGTTGAGTCTTTCAATAGAGACCTTCTTATCGGTCTGTGTCTCATGCTCGAACTCTGTGAGGTCGGACAGTTCCTGTCTCTTATCCTCGATCTCGTTCTCCAGAGTCTCAGTCTTTGTAATGATCTCCTGGTGGCTCTTTCTGAGATTCAAGTATTCGTCTTCACGCTCTTTGATCTCTTTTTC
>CACZML010000031.1 GCA_902782235.1 Oscillospiraceae bacterium | reverse complement strand
TGAGTTTTCAGGGAAAGATATTTTTTCTTTTGTCGTGATCCAACCCGTTGATGTAGGTGTATTAAACACATTCCTTCTTCCAAACCAACTGTCATCCAATTGATTATTTTGCTCATTGACTATCCAAGAAGGCGTAAAGACTTCTGCGTTGTTTCTGATGCGTCGTTCTTGAACTTCTTTAGATTTAGCAGCTCTTGGTTGAATCACATTATAATGAGTACCAGTTATCAATTCTTTTTTTATCTGCGCCTTTTCGTTATATGAAGCGCCAAAAGACTCATAATCTTTGGTACACCAAAGAATGTTTTCTTTTGTTGTTTTATCTTGCAAGAGAATATCTAGGATGACTGGATCTATACTCGCAATGTCATCCTCTAAAATATCTATTCTTTTCTCGATTTCAGTTCTTTTGATATTCTCCATTTTATCAACAATTCCAATTCACTTTATGATTAATTCCAGTTGTGCTTAATAAATTATATCAGCAACCTATGTCCATTAATGGGACATAACATCACTACTTAATTATAATATAAAGAATTATTATTTGAATTGTGTTTTAGGCTTGCAAACCAATAAAATCAAGGAGTTCAGCCCCTAAACTACCGTGGTTAGGTCGTCTAGGGGCTGTTGTTAATTTTTGGTGACGTATTACCAAACTACTCCAAAGCCGAATACGTTCGCGCTATCAGCAGAATAAGTTCCTTCCGCAACAGCATCGCTCTTATTACCCTCAACAGTATGGATATATCCGTCGGATACACTTGTGACGATGCCTACGTGATTCGGATAACCATCCGGTTCCCAATCAAAAAAGATCAGCATTCCGGGCTGTATGAGCTGTTCACAGTTTGAACTATCAACTTCAGTTCCATCGATCCATTTTTCATTATTCTGATACCACTCAACACCATCAGAAACAAAGGAAAAGTATGGAATCTGAGTACCTAAAAGCCCTGTCTGATCTGCACACCAGGACACGAAGAGAGCGCACCAGGCGCATCTTGAGTCGAGACCGGCCCATCTCCAGAACTTCTCTCCGCCTTCATTTCCGAGCTGTGACAACGCTAGGTTTACAAGTTCATTCGAGCCTAAACCAACACCTCTAAGGACCTGAGACCATAGCGAAGCGTTCTTCACATCCAACAACTCGTTAAGCTGAGCCATTTGTTCATCGTTAAAGGAAAGTGTAGCAGCCATATCAGCAGCCGAAAGATGACTTATGTTTATATGAAGAATAGTCTTTGATGTCGTTTCTTCAATATACAGAAGGTTTCCATCAGCATCTGTCTTTTGATAGCCATCGTCATCAAGATCAGGCACTAATGTCGTTTTCTCAACAACCTCAGTCCAGTAAGTGATCGAGTTCATCGACCAGAAGATATACCTAAGAACTTCAACGTTATCATCGGTCAGATGGACTACATCTGTTGCACCTTCAGTATTCGTGGTGACATAGACAGCATAAACAGACAGGACTTCTGGCCACGATGCCTGATAACCTTCCATCACGAGTTCATCATGCGGAGTATCAGTCTTGATGGTTTCGATAACATTGGTGTAATCCTGGTTGATCTCCAGCACAACTTCCTTAAGGGTTCTAGTCGTTTCGCCAGATGTATCTCCGGCAAAGAAGATACCGAAAGCAGATGCTACGATACCTGCAATAACGGCAGCCAGGACAAGTATAAGAAGAACAGGCACGGATAGAGCACCTAAGGCGCTAACCAGCTTCTTGATACCCTCTATGATTCCTTTGACAATCTTCTTGACCCATTCTGCTGACTTTTTAGCCAACTGTTCAGCTTTTTTTGCAGTAGCAATCTTCTGCGAAGCCATAGCAGACTGTTTTGCTGCCTCAGTGGCGCTCTTGGCAGCGGCTTGTGATGCTTCAGTGGCACTTTTGATTGATCTGTCAGCCTTCTTGATAGTCCGTGTACCAGACTTAACATTCTTCTTGTTCTTGATATCAGGGCTTTTCTTCTTGATGTGTCTTTTAAGCGAATCCTTTGTATCCAGAACAACATCAGCAGTATCCGCTGCAGTGTTACGAGCAGTAGTTTCCAGTTTGTCGATTGCTTCCTGATCTTCAGGTTTATTAGAACTATCTGAAATGGTTTTAGCATGTCTCATAGCAGAAATACTTGCTCTTCTTGCTGCCTTTAGCGGAGTATTGAGCGGTACAGAACTGTTTTGTTCCTTAATATCAGAAGCCTCTTTTATCTGCCTTTTGCTTTGAATCTGTGGTTTAGCCTTTGCAACAGGCTTTTCTTTTGCCGACTTAAGATCTTCAGTTCGCGATACTTGTTTTATGTCATGTTCGCGTTCAACTTTATTGATTTGTGGCATTACATTTAACTCCTTTGCTATATTTACCCTGTATAAGGGCATGTAAAAAGCACCCGGGTATCCGAGTGCTTCATGGAGTTGTTAGCCGCTTGCAAACTTTCCTTCATTAGGTCTAGTGGTCATAAGCTGATAGAGCTTGGTGTCCTTATTGAACTTATTCACAAAGGGAACCAAAGCTGAACCGTACTTAATAAGACCCGAACCTGCAGGCGCATTTGTGATATAGCGCATCTGGATCTCAGATATATTAAGAAGCTTTGCAAGCTTGGCTCTATCGGATGCCGCCTGATTAAGCATGATGACGAACTCAGAGTTCGAAAGCATCGTAGACGCCTGGACGGAATCCAAGAGATACTCGACATTCTGCGTGATGGCAGTAGGATAGGCGTTTCTCTTACGGAACTGTCTCCAAGCGGAGTTAAAGAACTGAGCTGAGAACTCGTTTTCGAATACGACATGGAACTCGTCGATAAAGACGTGTGTACGCTTACCTTTCTTCCAATTAAGTGTTACTCGGTTAAGCATAGTGTCAGTTATGACAAGGAGTCCCGTGGGCTTAAGCTGGCTGCCTAAGCCATGGATATCGAATACAACTACACGCTTATCCATATCTACATTGCTTTCACGGCCGAAGATATCGAGAGATCCGGTAGTAAAGAGCTCAAGAGACAAAGCAATCTGCTTTGCTTCAGGCTCAGGCTGCTCCAGGAGCTTCTCACGGAAAGTGCATAGAGTAGGAGTAGCACCGCCGGATGACTTGCATCTTTCAGCATCACGGTAAACAGCAGCCGCGCATCTGTCGATGATGGACTTCTGTTGCGGTCCTACGCCTTTTTTATCGATCTGCTCGACAAGAGACATGATGAACTGCGACTTAACTACGATAGGATCGTTTTCGCCATAACCATCGACCATATACATGGCGTTGAGCCTATCACGTCCGCCGGCCGATACGCGGATAACGGAGCCCATCTCAGGTCCCATTGCTTCTACAAGAGGAGCATACTCACCCTCAGGATCACAGATAAGGATATCATCATCGGTGTTCAGCATAAGGAAAGTGATCAATTCCTTAGCTGAGAAGGACTTGCCTGATCCAGGCACGCCTAAAAGAAAGGCAGACTGGTTCAAGAGGTTCTCCTTGTTGCACATGATGAGGTTATGCGAGATGGCATTCTCACCATAGTATATGCCGCCTTTATCCATAATCTCCTGCGTCTTGAACGGAAGGAAGACTGCCAAGGACTCGGTATTAAGAGTCCTGAAGCAATCAATCTTCCTAACTCCGAAAGGCAGAGCCGTATTAAGACCATCTGCCTGCTGCCACTTGAGTATTGCCATCTGGCAATGCCTGCCTTTAGCTACGGACTGCAAACCTTCTGTATCAAGATCAAGCTGTTCCTTGCTATCAGATGAGATAGCAATGGTAATGAGGCCAAGCATCATGCGCTGGTCACGAGTAGTCAGATCCGCCAGAAACTCCTTAGTCTTATTACGCTGAAGTTCCATATCATAAGGAATAACAGCTGAGAAGTTATTATTCTGGTTCTGTTTTCTCTGCCAGTTGGTGATGTTAGTCTCAACACCCAAGAGCTTGTTCTCGACCTCACGGATCGCCTCGTCTGTAGGAACCGATAGAACATCGATCGAGAGCATCAGGTTTCTGTTCATATCAGTAAGCTCGGCAATAATGTCATCACTGATATAGTTGCCATAATCCTTCAAGAACAGAACTCTGACATACTTCTCGCCAAGCTTGATATAGTCATTGGCACGCTCGATCGTATCCGGACAGATATAGTCACGGAAGTCATGACCAAGAGCAGCTTTCTTTGCCATATCAAACTCAAACGATATTTCATCTCCCTGACGATAGAAGTCGTGCAAGATGCGAAGCTTCTCTGTTGCATCGAGCTCTTCGAGGGAACTTCCCAGCGAAGACAAGCGCATCTGAAGATCAGCTCCGGTTCTCGCAAAGTAAGTTCTTGCATCTTCCACGCACTTCTTATTAATCGATACGGTAATATACTTCTCCTGAGTAATACCATTAGCTCCGGTTGCTTTCTCAAGAAGCATCTCGTTATACTCCTCACGGTAAACATCCAGCTTATCGCCCTTAAGCTGCATAAGGATCGAGTTTTCAAAATCCTTTTTATTCAGCCTATGGTTGTTTATTGTGATCTTAGTGGTGGCAGCACTATCAAAAGAATTGAGGACATCGGAATAAAGCAGGAACATATTCTCTTTATCCTCTTCGCTTGCCACTTGATAGTTGATATCTGAGAACTTCCAGGTTTTAGAATACTTGTTAGGTCCAACCTGAAAGATCCCGTCAGGCCATATTCGCTGTACCGGTATAAGGTCTTGAACCCGTCTCGGCACAACAAACATTTCCTTATCCTGCTTCATTAGTGACTGTATGCTCTTTAGCATTTATTGCCTCCTTCTCTTTGGTAGCGAAATATCCTCTAAGGGCTTCCAAATAGGTATTGTTGGCCTTAACTGTCAGTCTTCGAGGCACAATGAAGTTATCCTTCATAAAGGCAACGATGATTTTCTCCATAGGCATGCCGTTATACTTGATGAATCCAATAGCGGCAAAAGGGATAGCAGCAGCAATACAGAAGTAGGTGATTACATCTTTTGAGAATGTTTCACGGGAGCTTAAGTAGACTGCTACCGCAGAAGCAACAGCAAGTCCCGAACATATCAGCTGCCTCAAGTTAAGTCCGAAGAAGACACCTTCGGTATATTCGCGTATATCTTTGTTGATGTTTATTTCCATTAGTTTTCCTCCTTACAAACCCATCATGTCGTGGATTATCCTGTCCGAACCTTTAACAAGGCCGAGCAAAACGAGCATGTTGAAGATGACTTCGCTTACATATCGCCATACCATCGCAAGCGGCTCAGCTGTCGTGTCAATCTCAGGCATCGAAGCTGCATAAGCAGTAAAGATGATGCACGCGAGAACAATAACGACGCCTTGCATACAGACGCCGGCATAACTTTTAAGGAAGCTTTTTGCTATGCTCTCAGTAGGTTGACCAGCCATAGTAGATAACGGTATCGGTGCTATAGCTGTATACATATAGATCCTGAAGAATCTTCCATATACAGTAAGAAGCAGAACAATACCGATTACGATAAAGGCCAAGTGAGCGATAAAGCAGACTGCCCAGATAGGAATAGCTCCGTCAAGGATACCAATACCTTCAAAGGTGCTCTGAACTTCGGATGGAATCGTGAACTCCAGGGCGGTACCGATAGAACTGGAAGCAGTTATCTGAGATATCACGCCCTGGACGATAGTCACAAAGTCAACAAGCAGATCAAGGCAGTTATCAATTAGTGCTTTAGCTATAGCAAAGCGGATGAATACCTTAACTGCAGTCTCAGGCTTTTTGAGCTCGGCAAAGCTCCCACAGGTTTTGATAACACCAATCGTGAAAAACAAAACAAGCAGGGCAGTACCAATCGAGCCCAAAACGCCGTTGATTGTCGTAATAATGCTCCAAATGGTTCCGCCTTTGAAGGACTCAGGTGATGTTGTAAGGATAGCCCACATTTTATCGAGCATATCGCCAAGGTACTCGAGACCTTGCATAAGCTCATACCAAGCTGCGGTACCCAAAATATCACCCCCTTATCAGATCAGCTGAATACGCCGGGAGCGATAGCAGTCAGGATAGACTTTGCGAAGACGATAATGAGACCACCTGCAAGGCAAAGGAAGCCCTGTGATCTCTGGGAAGGGTCATGGCTCTGGAAACTCATACCGACCTGAACAAGGCCCCAACCGGACAGGATGATACCAATTGCTCTAATAATGCCGAAAATAATATCGGACATATTATTGATAGCAGTCTCAGCATCACTGTCTGCCATTACCGGGAGCATTGCTACTCCAACGATGGCACAGGTAATCGCTACCGTGAGATAGCGCTTAAGTGCCGTGTTTCTCTTGTTCTTTGCAAGAGTAGTTACATTGTTTGAATTGAACTTATTCATGTTTTTAAATCTCCTTTATCTGAAATTGTTCTTCGAGATCCTCATTGGAGAAGACCTCATAATCGTGTTGTTCAGTAACAAGGGTCTCGATATCGATCGCCTTGTCTCGTAATGCCGGATTGTTTCCGACAAGGCATACTGTTGCTTCGGATCTTGTATCTTTACCGTGGATGAACGGTGAAGCTCCGCCTTCTTCTGTGAAGGCAATCTTCGGATGCTTCATCAGGTCATACTTAAGATCCATAATTGGATACTCGCCTCTTATAAAGAGGATTCCGTAACGGTTATCGAGCAGTCTTACTTCATCAGGGGTCATAAGATCCCTAGCCTGAAGTTGGTCATTCTTGGTAAAACTTCCGTTACGACCTTTGTTCTGTCCGTAAGTATTGGTATCAATCGTTTCCTTACCTAAGAGTTCGCTGACATACTTGTGCGTTCCTTGCTCATTGCCGCCCAAATACAGAAATTCATCGCAGTTACCTACGATGGATTCCCATTTCTTATCGAAGAGGGCCTTAAGCTGTGCTAAGTTCTGCAGGATGATGCTTACGGATATCTCACGGGATCGCATTGTCGCCAGAAGCGAATCGAATGAATCAGGGAGACAGACGTTTGCAAACTCGTCCATAATGAAGTGGACATGGTAAGGAAGACGACCCCCATGTTCAAAATCGGCGCTTCTGTAGAGCTGCTGAAAGAGCTGAGTGTAAAGCATACCGATAATGAAGTTATAGGATTGATCGTTATCCGGGATAAGAGCAAATATCGCACCAGGCTTCTCGCCAAGTTCACGAAGACGCATTTCATCGTTTTGTGTGATACCGGCAAGAGACGGAAGATTGAACTTCTCAAGTCTGGCCATCAGGGAAATCTGTATAGACTTCAATGTCTGAGCTGCACCTGAGTGATAACTTCTATAGTATTTCAGTGCTATATGTTCAGGATCTCTTTCCTCAAGCTCACCAAAGAGAATATCTAGTGGCGACTCATAATCATCGTCATTCTCTTTGACATCACCGGCACGAATCATATCCATGACCATCGGGAAGTTTTGTTCTTCAGGCGGAGCCTCATAGAAGAGGTAGAAAACAAGCGCCTTAAGCAGCATTGATGCCGCCTGATCCCAGAACGGATCTGAAGTCTGACTGCCTTTAGGGGTCGTATTCTTGATAAGGTTTGTTGTAAGACGCTGAACGTCATCATCGCTCTCAAGATATACGAAAGGGTTATAACAGTGACTTCGATCGAGATTGATGAGATCCAAAACACGAACATCGTAGCCCTGGCTTACCAGGTAATTTCCACATGAACGGAGTGTTCCGCCTTTTGGATCAAGCACTACTATTGAAAACTTAGTGTTCTTAGTAGCCTGCAAGATATTTGGCATAGCGTAATATCGGGTTTTTCCGGCACCGGCACCACCGACAACCAGCACGTTCAAGTTTCTCTTGTGCTTATGGCCATCAAATCCGATTCTTACGTTTTGTGTCAGGATCTTATTGTCTTCATCAGGCTTAGCTCGGTATTGCCGATTAACAGCACTTGCATCTCCCCATTTTGCAGAGCCGTGCTCCTCCCGTCTCCTGTAGTTCCTCTCGGTGGAGAGATATATCCCAATGCCCACACCGTACAGAGCACAAAAAATCAGGACAACCTGAAGGCTGCCCTGAACTAGTGTGATATGGAAAGGGTTATTGAATATATCTCCGGCATTCTCCAAGATTCCCACAAGACCATTATTTATGAAGTATGGTGCAGATTTTAACGCAAGCCATACTACAGGGACGAGACCCGAAAGGTATAGAGCAATCATCTTGCCCGAGTATTTATTCGTTACCTTTCGCATAACGCATCACCTCTTGGGTTTGGGTGCCGTCTTCTCGAGCATTCTCGAAAGTTCTTTTGAAGCCTGCTTTTCTGCAGCGACAGCCTTTGCTTTCTCGAGTTTCGCTCTGACAGAAGGTCGTTTATCGGGATCAGCCGAATATATCTTGCTTTCGTCTTTTCTCGATTTCTGCTCGTAATCTTGCCCGGACGCTGGGTCTCGTGACGTTCGGGCCATAGTAGGGTTTGCGGTCTGACCGTCCTCCTTTGTAGGTGCATCTTCCTCAACCGGAGCATCAGGTGTCTTTGGAGCCTCATTTCTTTCCTGGGGCGGCCTTTCATCAATGTTTTCCGCTCTGACTTCAACACCTTCCTTTTTGGGTACCGAGATGTCAGCAACAGCAGTCTTGTAGTTTGCAAGCCTTAATGCCATGAGTCGCTTAGAACCCTGACCGGGAAGGATTTCATATCTTCCATCAGGCTTACACAATAGACCAACAGGCTCAACGATCTGAGGACCGTTTGATCTCATCTTGGCAGCATACTTCTGAAGTTCGGAAAGAAGCCTCTTATCCTGATCCTCAGGGTTAGGAATACCATCAATAAGATCCAGCGGAACAGCTAACTGCATACCCAGAGGCTTTATAAGTTCGCCTGTCTCAGTCTTGATCTCCGGCTTAATAACTTCGACCTGTTTGACCAAGAGATTGAAGTTCTCGATAACACGATTGACCTTAGAAGCATCTGCCGCATACACCATGATGTCAGTAAGCCCGTCCTTATTCGATTTATCCTTCAGAATGACGAAGGGAAATCCGAATTTCTTGCTGGCCTTAGTGAACGCCTTAAGGTATTCATCTGGGATACGGAACAACTTCTGATCCTTACCGGACTTCAAGAATTCCCAAAGAGTCGCTTTGCCCTTGGTGGTATGACCATCTTTCAGAGCTGCATAGATCATGGGAGCAATCCTTAAAGCGGCTTCACCTGAGAGCCTTAAGACGACCTCACTGCCTTGCAGGATCATTCTGACTACCTGGTCGGCTGTCTCATTCTCAATTGCCATGTTTTTTCCTCCTTGTATTTATTTGCCCGTTTTCGGGCATGTAAAAACGCCACTCGTTAAGGAATGGCGTTCATATAACACGCAAGATATTACGTGTTAGCGTGATATTCGAGTGTTAATCTGCAATTTCTTGCATGTTAGAATCTGTGCTTTTTCTTTACCTGAACCTGTGGTTTAGGTTGCTCTGTTTCCGGCTTCTTAGTCGGAGCATTAACCCCTTCAACAACTCTGCTTGAGCTTATTGCAACAGCCTCACATAGAGAAATCTGTTTTCTGATTTCTCGGATCTTTCGGGAGATGTTGCTGATATCAGTTTTGACTTGAGCTATAAGTGGTCCATTGTTTTGTCTTACTGCTCGTTCCTTGACCGTATAGATCTTCCTGCGCTCTACGATAAGGTGCTTAAGCTCGGATACCAGCTCTTCTTTCTTACTCTCAAGAGTTTGTGTATCCTCTATCTTATGTTGGTAAAGGAAATCCATCTGCGCAATATACCTATCGAGTTTAGCAATATCTTCTCTCAGTGCCATGGGGATATATTCGCGTTTTGATCTTTTGGGCTTGCTTATAAATGCGTACAGCCTTATACAGTATCTGCGATACATAGATGGCAGGCCGGTCCCGGTCACAGGAGGATTAATTGCCGGGTTCTTATTATCCTCAATTAAGAAAGGCGTACTCGGAACAGTTGTGTTCTCGATGATACGCCTTCTAATCGAATCATAATCATAATCTGAGCCAAGGCTTCGGAACCTGAAATATCCCTTTGAGCCAGGTGGCTTAATTCCCGGATGCTCAAGATAAGATCCATCTTTTCTGAAGAACTTGAATTCATATCCAAGCTCTTTCATGGTCTTGGCAAACTCCTTCTCACTATGAGACAGCCTTATAGCATAGTCGATATCTTCACGGATCGAACCTCTAACAGTTGTCTTACCTTGACGCTCTGCGATCCACTCGTTGTAGGATTTAGCTTTGGTATTTGTCGGATCATCAATGACGTTAAGCTTGTATTGTTTGCAGAGCCTGTCACTAGCAGCTCGCATCTGATCGTAGTCGGAATTGAACCTGACGTATTTGTATCCGTCCATAAAGGAAACTGAATTGATCAGGAAGTGGTTGTGATAGTGTCCTGTATTAAGATGAGTTGCAACAACGACCTCAAACCTGTCACCCCAAACTTCCTGCGCAAGTTTTACTCCAATCTCGTGAGCAATTTCTGCAGTTATCGCTCCTTCGCCCTCGAGGAAAGACTGATACCCATGATAAGCAAGTCTTCCTCCTGTCTTACCCCAATGCCACTTTGTGTTCATGAATTCCTCCAGAGCAGTATCAGGATTGCAGTTGATCCCGGTTACATACATCATTTGCTCTGTTTTCTCAGGGTTAACTGCATAGTCAATAACATCACCAACAGCCTTTCGAGCCTCTATAGCTTCTTGGCTTAATTCAGGCTTCTCGGTTGTCTTTTCAGGATTCATGACATAATTGAGAGCTTTATCAACTCGACTCTTAACAGCCCATATAGAGGTAACTGCCATTAGTCATCTCCTTTCCCGGGCCTATAGGTCCGATAGATAAGGTTGAGAACATCTCTGATATCTTCAGCACATCTTTCAAGCTCGAGTGGATGAGCTATGCCGAGAACATTCAGTTTATGGAGAACCTGATGAAGATTGCTGCCAACTCGTTTTACTTCACGAATAAGAATGTTCAGATCAGCAGGAGGAGCAGCCACAATCGTCTCGCCCGTAAGTATCCTTCTAGCATATTCACTCATACTTAATCCCGCTTTATCAGTATTACTTTTGATTTCCACATATTCAGTGGGAGTAACTCTAATAAGAAACTGGACTGAGTGGTTTTCTTTTTTGATTGCCATCGCATGCTCCTTTCTTAGTTTTATAAAGTGGATTTGGGGAAGATACGATATTGAGTTATGTCATATCTTCCATCGGGACCTCGTATACGGTTACGTTCGATATATCCTTTGTCTTCCAATTCCTTAAGAAGACTCGATACGGATTCTTTACCGACACCCAACGCATCTGACAGATTACTGATTGAACAGTTATAGCCCTGAGGCCAGCAGCATAATGTTGCATAAACAGTTTTTGCTTTGGCAGAAACAAATCTGTCCTCTATTAGAGTTTTGGAGATCAAGCAGTAATCCGGAGATAGTTTGTCTTCCATATTTATTACCCCCTTCCTGTAGTATTGTGCTTTGTCGGTAACACCTCGGAATGGTTTAACAAGCAACGTATTTGTATATACAAATACAAGAGCTTGTCAGGGAAGCCCCTGAAACCCTGAGGAAAGCCTTCGGCTTTTACTCGGTCGGAACTGAGTCAGTTGCTTCCGAAGAAGCTGCCGTTTCGACTGTCGTCTCAGTAGTTACTACCGTCTCGGTAATAGTCGGAGTCGGTGTAGCAGCTGTGGTTTCAGGTGTCGTCTCACTCTCCACTGTTGTCTCGGTGATATCAATCTCGACTGGATTGACCAAAGGTGTTACCTCATCCGAATACGCCGTGATGGTAATACCGTTCATACAGACATTGATGCTCGAGTAATCACGATAAATGCGATAAACGATATAACCCCTTTTGGTTCTTCCCGGATGAACTTTCTTGTCGTTAAAGAGCAGTCCCTCTTCGAAGTAATCCTCGAATTCTTTTCTATACTCACAAGAAAAAATCTCTTCATTATCAAGATAGAACTCGACATTTCTCTTGCTGATATCCTGTTCTTTATCGGTAAGATTGGTATATGTCACACTTACCAAAAGGTAATGCATTGTCTCACCGTAATCAGTTACTACATCGAAAGAATTGATTCCTGTAACACCGAATTCGAAATCTTCAGCTGTACCGGGTGAACCGATAAGATATGTTTCTTGAGCTGTTGCTTCAGTCGAAGATGTTGACTCAGAGCTGATAGAGCATCCTGCAACAGATGCCACCATGCTTAACATGAGCAGTATTGCTACTGCATTTTTGAATTTCTTCATTATCTGATTGCCTCCTTGTTTTTGGATTTGGGTTTAGATTGAAAAAGCCTTAAGTAGTCGTTAAAGTCCTTTCCTTCAGGTGGAGGGATGTCTTTAATGACGTAATTAGGCTTCAGTATCTCCGTAATATTCTTGGTTGCATTGCGACCAGGTCCATCATTATCAAGATGAAGATATATATGGCTGATATCCGGATAATCCTTCAGGAATTGTTCGAGTGCCATTGGCACCACTTTGCCACCGATACCAGCAAGAGACAGATAAGTCTCTTTAAGCCAGTTTTTGCCGCTTAGTTTAACAAGAGTGGCATATGACAGAAGATCCGGAACAGATTCGAAGACATGAACCTTACGAGGACTTTCAGCACGAACTATCTTGAAAGCACATTTCTTATCGCTGCCTTGAACATCTCCCTTAAAGCTACCGCTCGTGGCTCTAACAGCGCCGTACTTCGGATTACCATCAGTGTCATACCCGATAAAAAGCACATTGCTATATTTAGTTGTCTCGAATATGAGTTTGTGATCGATACACCACTGAACTATTTCAGGATCTATGCCACGGCCTACAAGATACTTAATCGCACGAGCAGGATTGATATTCACTCCAGGCATAGAAAAAACTTTTGTGGGTTCTTTCTTGGGTTGTATTGGCGGAAGCGGTTCAGTAATTTGACCAATAAGCCGTTCGACAGCTTCGCGGAACGGGATATGCCTTACCTTGATCAGATAGTCCAAAGCAGATCTTCCACCGATTCCTTGAGAGAACCAGCACCACTTGCCGTTATTGATAATAAGAGAGTCGTGTTCCACCGTACTATAAGTATTTCCGGAAACATGTTTAAGATTCCCAGGCTCATAGTAGGTAAGATATGTCAGCAAATCCATTTCTCTGGCTCGTGCCAGGTCTTCATCGCTTACTAATTTCATGGTTATTGCTCCTTCCTTAAGATTTGGCTGTAAAGCCATGTAAATAACACGGAGCAACTATGTGTATGCAATTGGGAAGGACCCGCAAAGGACCTTCCCACACGCAAGTCAGACTCTTAAGGAGTTCTTGCGTGCTTCTCTCTGACGTTTAATGCGTCTCTGCTGTTCCTCCTCAATGAGATCGAGCATGCTGATATGCTTTAAGGCAAGGCATCTGGCAACCACGTCGATTGCCTCAGCACCATAAGCCATAACTTCCTGCATATTCATTCCACGCTCATTGAAATCGCTAAGGAACATAGGATCAAAGAGAACATCTTTGATATTCTCCGTCGGAGTACCGTTTACAGCAGCACATCTGCCACTGATAACTCCAGTGACCCTGTCATCCTCCCAGAGGATTTTTCTCATGTGCTCGAGATCCAGAAGTTCACCGGCGCTGCAATCCGATAAAACCTTTCTGCAGTTATCGGTTGTATCCTCGATATACTGCTTGTAGGTCATCTTGCGCCGCCTTTCTTCTGCTGAATCTTTGCTGCGTGCTTAAGACCAGTCTCAAGAACCTTTGTCTTGGCATCGTAGTGATAACACTGAGCGGAAAGGATATCTCTAGGCTCCAAGACAGTCTCATTGACATTCTTGATCATCGCATTAAGATCCTTTGCCTTCGGTGTACCATCGTCCTTGATGAGAATAAACTCGTGAACAGAGGAAGGAAGCATATAGAAGCTTCCGCCGATTGTCTCAGCCGCTTTCTCGGCAAATCCGGGATAGCCAGCAATAGCAGCACCCTGAAAGCCACTCTTATTCGTAGCAATATAGGTGACAATACCAGCTTCCTCAGGAGTAGGAAGCGACTCACTCTCAATCAGGCTCTTGATCATGTCGCCAAGCGGAGTAAATACCATAGGCTCATTCTCAAGTGAGTTCTTCTCAGCATCAGCAAAGAGCTGAGCTTCATCAATGCCGTACATCTCCATAAGCGGTTTGGAAACAACCACGCAGGATCTGCCGTTCTCGTCAGAGAAGCTGTCGAGATGAACATTAACAACAAGTGCCATATCCTCGACCATCCTGTGAGGAGTGTCCTTAAGGATCGGAGAATCACCCGGAATCATTCTCAGGTAAGTGTGATCCTTTACCTGGTCATAATCCGAAATGAAGTTCTTTACATCCTGTTCCTTCTCCTTGATCACTGAGATGCTTGACTCGATGGTGTTAACGATCTTATAGACCGCATGATCAATGTCCTCACCATCTTCAACGTTCTTATAGATCTCCTGGAGTCTGAAAGCCATAGACATCTTTGCCTCTCCAACTGATACCATGAGTCTCTCGGTCATGCCGTCTGGAGAATCAACCGTGGTGAACTTCATTGAGATATCCTCAAGACCTCTGTCATCAACTTCCTTGGATACGAGATCCATCAGTGTGTTCTTGAATTCTTCAAAATCCATGTTCATTTACCGTCCTTTCTTACACATCGAGCTTTGTCTTCTCAAGCTCTTTCCTTAACCCGGAGATGCCGGTACCGTCCTTAGCCTTGTCTCCCTTGGAAGCCAAAGCTCTGCCTTCTTTTCCGCTTAATGCGCATGAATAAGCGAAAACTCTTACGCCGCTGCCGTCATCGTTCTTGAACCATTCAGGCATAGGCATTGTGATTTCATCTGATCCCATGTCAGATACCTCCTTGTATTTATTTGCCCGTTTTCGGGCATGTAAAAACCTGCATTTCCGCATCACTGGAAAGCAGGTTCTGTGAAAAGCTTTATCCGACTCGTACGGTAATAAGAACGTTTTCTTCCGTAATCTTCGTTACGCTGTGCATCTGTATAGCTGCAACAGCCAACCCCGTACGTGCGCTATTAACTTCACCAACGAAGTTATCAAGACGTTTAACGGTCTTGTTAGCTTCCCGAGAGTTCTTGGCAATCCAATAACCGGAATCATCGCTGCATATGGGTACGCCTGCCTTACGCAGATTGTTGACATATGTGCGCACGGTTCTCGGGCAGATATCAAAGCGCTTTTCAAGCTTCTTGCTGTGAATCGCTTTATCCTGACCAACATGCTTTGCCATAAGGTAGTCGCAGAGTTTCTGTTCTTTAGTCATATTGTTCTCTCCTTTATTAGTTTTCCGGCACACAGATCACGATGAATTCCGTGTTCTTTGGCCTGTAGATTTTGCTGTTGTAGGGATCGGTACCATAACCGCACGTTGCCAGACAGAGATGCTCTGAATCAAAAAGATCCGCACTCAAGTACGGATCGATTGCAGCATCTGTTACATAGACTGTATCTGATATCGTGTATCGGTGTTGAATACCATCAGTAGTTGTAACGATGACTTCTTCGCCAATATGCTCTTCGAGCATCTGAAGCTGCCAAAAGATCGTCTGGCTCTGTCTCATCCTGTGTCCGAAGATGGTGCAGTTGGCATCTTCTCCGATTTGAGCAGTCTGAGGAAATCTTCCAACTCCGAATCTCAGGGCAGTAGAAGAGCAGGAATCCCAAATGGGTTCCTTTACATCGATACAGGGAATCTCAAGTATCCCGATAAGTGTTAGTGTCTCGTGCTGAGAAGACAGATCGGTCATTTCACGGAGAAGGTCTTGCAGAGAAGCATCATCTTCACCCCATTCTCCGTCGACTTTATAAAAGTCTGATACCGGCACCTCGAAAGTGACTTTTTTATCGCCGCCTTCTTCGATAGCGCTCTCAACAACCTTTATCGCGTCCTTCGAAATATCCTTACGCATGTGGTTCTTGATCGCTGTTATACCGATAATCGCAATGCTTACTAAAAAGAGGACGACCGCCAATGTCTTCAGGACGATCCTCAGTTTGTCGTTCATATATACCTCCCTGGTATAAGGAAAGCCCCCAAGGGGTTATCCCAAGGGGGCCAATGTCACAAAAGAAGTTATTATCAGAGGGCAAGCTTCTTTCTCTTCCTGATAACGATTGATACTACAAATACTGACACGGCCAGAAGCGCAGCAGCGATCTTGGTGTAAGTCGGCATTATCTCACCTGTTGAAGGTCTGAAGTGAATCGTTACAGTCTGTCCTTCATCACTTAAGTCTTCATGAACAGCAATGAGAATGTCCTCGTCCTGATCCTCACCATTCTCAGCTACGTCGTAGATCTTTTCGAAAACAACGATTTTGTCTCCTTCAGAAAGTCCTTCGGAAGAGAATGTGATCTGAACATCAACGCTTCCATCAGCAGTCTCAGGAACGAATTCGAGAACAACTACAAGAGGATTGCCGTTTACAAGTATCTGAGTTCCGTCAGCCTTATAAAGTGTTGCTTCAGCTCTGTAGACCTTACCAACCTCAAGACCAAAATAGGAAATGGTATCCGTAATAGTTATATTTCTTACCTCAGTCGAGCCAAGATAGATGGCCTTATCGCCGTCAATTGTAGCAGTTGTTGAAGCCTTAGGTCTGTGAACTGTCTGGTTCTCATCGCTTATATCAGCGTGAGTTGCAAGCTTAATGGTCTTATCCTCATTATAAAGGTCTTCAAATACGACAAGAGAATCGACTGTATAAGGAACAGCCACATTCTCAAAGACCACGAGAGTAGTGCCTGTGGAGAACTCCGGCTTGAAGATCGTGCTGCTTACATAGGTCTCACCGTTGGGACCGACATAAGGAAGACCTGTAGTCGTATCCATAAGTGTTCCTTCAACAACATAGATCTTGCCGGGAATGAGACCTTCGTAATAAACTTCATCCGCGATCGTAACCGTTTCAGAATATGTCATTACGCTTGTTCCGGTATTGGCATCCGTTGCCGTTGTCTTGATATCAGGCTTTGTGTTGTAGACAGTTACCTCATAGGTATCAACTACGAAATCAGCTGCCTGAGTATCCTTGTTCTTGATCTCAACGGCTACCTCATTGGGCTTTTCAGTAGCATTACCGTCCTTATCGCAGTAGAAATATCCGTCAGGGAGCTTTGTCTCGACGATGATATACCTACCAGCTCTAAGACCGTCAGTTACATAAGTCTTTGTTTCAGCATCCCAGGTGACAGTGCAATTGACCATCATGCCAGATGCTTCATCATAAACTTTTGCAATCGTGTCTGCTTCATCCCAAACACCGTTGCCGTTAACGTCCTCATATACGGTG
>CACZML010000030.1 GCA_902782235.1 Oscillospiraceae bacterium | reverse complement strand
GGCGCCCTCAAAGAGCTGTGCGGTAAATCCGTTTACAACGCCGTTGTAGCTGAAGAATACCTGCCAGATAAGAACGACGGAGGCAACCGGAACCATCATTGGGTTCAGAAGGAAGCTTCTGAAAAGGCTCTTGCCCGGAAGTCCTGAATTAAGGAGCAATGCGATAAGCAGAGCGAGGATTACAGCCAAAGGCACGGAGATCAATGCGAATGTAAGTGTATTCTGGGATGCTGAGATAAAAGCATCATTAGTTAAAACTCTCTGGTAATTCCTGAATCCTACGAAATCAGTATTCGTAGGAGACTTCTGGAATGAAGTCATGAGGAGCATTATGAGCGGCAGGAAGAAAAAGACCAGCACGCCGACAAAGCTCGGTGTGAGATAGCCTGTAAAAATGCCCCAGTCGCGGAGTTTCCTTCTGAAATGTCTCTTCTTGCGGAGCTCTAATTTTGCTTTTCTCTCCGGAGTATCTTCGAAAACAGGAATGTCCTTGGGTGTCAGCTTCTGGCTGGCAAGAGGTGTGACATTCTTCGGCTTGGGCCTGTTTATAAGAGCCTCTTCATGCTCTTCCTCGGAAAGCACTCTGACTGCCGGCTTTTCCTTAGGGGTCATGACGATTGCTTCGGGTACAGGCTTCTTGTCGGTCTTATCTGCCTGAACAACCTCAGACCCCGGCCTCATACCGGTGACTTCGCCTTTTTCAGTTAGCTGGTTATCTTTATTTGTCCTATTATCCATACTTAATAACAGTGTCCCCACACTTTTTAACACGGATTATATCCCCATGCTCTTCTACACTCTAATATACATTTATGTACATTTTGTGGCAAAGTGGCATCAAAACGGCATCATTTAAATGTTTTTGGTGTATCTCTACAAGTATATCCTTTATTTGCCGTCAAATAGTATAATTTTAGTTAAGATTTTTTAATTAAACGGAGCTGTTATGAAAAAAGAGATGTCACTTAACTATAAAGGAGGCAGATCGATCGATGCCAAATCGGTCTTTCTGATCTGCGCTCTGATTCTCATTTACTGCCCGTTTTTCTATACCGAGATGATCGGAAACTACGTCGGTGATACCGCGATCCAGATCAGGATCGGCTTGGACTGCCTCTCAAGCGGAAGATTCATCCCGACAGAGATCTACAGCTGGCACGATGGTCTTTCGTGGCTTCCCCACGAGATCGGCTGGTACTATCTCGTCGGCATCGCATATAAGCTCTTAGGGCTCGCCGGCATAATCGGCGTTGCAGCAGCTTTCAACTATTCGATCGCCGGAATAATCTTCAAAAAGTACAGCAAGACCGTTCATCCGCTGATCCTTGTGGGTATCGCAGCAGCTGCCAGGCTCCTTTCCTTCCCCAACTATATAGCACGGCCTCATCTGTTCTCCGAGCTCGCGCTTTTACTGGTTATATATGTGATGCTGAGCGAGAAGAGCACTCTTTTTAAATCAATCTTCTTCTGCGGAACAACATTTCTTATGGCATGGTTCCACGGCGGCATGGTTCCGGTGTTATTTGCCGTATTCTTTGTTTTCGTAGTCATCGAGCTCGTTTATAAGCAGTTTAAGAACACTCTTATCTATCTTGCTTCCGCTGCAGGTGCATTCTTATGCTCGCTTCTTAACCCTCTCGGATTCGATATCTGGACATACGGCTTCAAGCAGTCGGCAAATACGGGCTTCTGGCAGATCAACATGGAGTGGGCGCCGAAGAATTTCGAGATCTGGGAGACGGCAGGGTTAAAAAGTTCGACAAGAGCGCGATAATCAGGCTCTGCATCGTCTGCATGTTCCTTATCGCATCCTGCAAATACTGCCGTTTCATGAACTATACGGCCCTGTTCATTCTGGCTCTCTGCCCTGAGGAGATCCAGAGCCTTATCAGCTGGATCAATGACAACATCTTCCATATCAATAAGGAAAAGATAAAGTTCAGCAACGCATCGTTCTATATTCTCTCAGTATTCTGCGTTCTGTTCTTTGCCGTAACCACGGTCTTCTCTATTGTTAAGTTCATTCCTTCGAACACCATGGCTTCTGCAAGCGCCATAGCAGCTTATGACGAGGAAGTCGTCAATGTCGTCAAGCAGAATGGATATAAGAAAATATATAACTCCTTTAATTCAGGCTCCTGGCTTGCCTTCCACGGCATCAAGGTCCACATCGACAACCGTTGTGACCCTTACATGAAGGAGTATTCAGGCACTGATTACCTCACAGGCCAGATGATGATCGAAGATATCGGATCCATGGACAAGTTCGTTGAGAAGTACGGCTGTGATGCGATCGTCCTTGACCTCTACCCCGGCACGACAGACGACTGGTTCGCAGATGATCTCTATGCGGCATCTGACCGTTATAAAGTCGTATACGACAATAAAATAACATCCACCTATAATCCAGACGTGAATTACAGATGGATGGTCGTTGAGTGTATTAAGTAAAGTCTTTTAGACTACAGTCTCTACCTTAATAGTATTTGTGTTGCCGGCCTTGCCGTTGATAAGGCCGCCTGTCATTACGACATTATCGCCTGCCTGAAGATCAAGAACATCCTTGGCAACATTGAGACCGTGATAGTACATTACATCAGTTGAATTGAATTCCTCATTAAGGATCGGGATAACGCCCCATGAGAGGTTAAGTCTTCTCCAGATCCTCTCGGAAGTGGTCATGCCGATGATGTCGATAGGACATCTGAAACGGGATACCATTCTTGCTGTAACTCCGCTCCTGGAGTGAACGACGATTGCCTTTGCTCCTACGTCGATCGCCATCTGGCATGTGGCATGGGAGATAGCGTCCAGGTTATTTCTCATGTTGAATTCCTGCTTTGCAAAACGCTCCTTGTAGTTGATATGCATCTCTGTATACTCAGCTACCTGGGACATGGTCTGTACTGCCTCAACAGGATACTTGCCGGCAGCGGATTCGCCGGAGAGCATGATAGCGGAAGAACCGTCGTATACTGCGTTTGCGACGTCGGAGATCTCAGCTCTTGTCGGACGCGGATTGTTGATCATGGACTCGAGCATCTCTGTTGCTGTGATAACACGGCGGCCAAGGAGTCTGCATCTCTTGATGAGCTGCTTCTGTACGCTCGGAACTTCGTGGAACGGGATCTCAACACCAAGGTCACCTCTTGCGATCATGATGCCTGCGCAATATTCGGAGATCTCATCAATGTTATCAACGCCTGCACGGTTCTCGATCTTGGCGATAACCTCGATATTTTCACCGCCGTTTGCATCTAAGAATTCGCGCATCTCGATCATGTCTTCTTTTCGAGATACGAAAGAAGCTGCAACAAAATCAATGTCATTCTTAATTCCGAAGAGAAGGTCCTTCTTATCCTGCTCGCTCAAAAAATCGCCCTGCATTACCTTGTTAGGGAAATTCATTGACTTCTGGTTGGAAAGGACTCCTCCGACTACGACTTCGCAGATAACGTCAGCGCCCTTGATCTCTTTTACTTCGAGGATAACGAGTCCGTTGTTGATAAGGACCCTGTCGCCCGGATTGAGCTGCTGGGGGAGCATCTTATATGTAACGGATACACGTGTCTCATCGCCTTCTACTTCATCCGTCGTAAGAACGAATGTGGCGCCGTCCTTAAGCTCGACCTTGCCATCCTTGAAGGTCTTGATCCTGTACTCAGGTCCCTTTGTATCGAGCATGATCGCAATAGGAAGATTCATCTTCTCCCTTACTCTCTTGATGAGGTCGATCTTCTCCTGGTGCTGTTCATGTGTTCCGTGCGAAAAGTTAAGTCTTGCAACATTCATTCCCGCTTCGAACATCTTGGATAATGTCTCTTCATTATCCGAAGCCGGTCCTATCGTACAAATGATCTTAGTTTTGCGCATATCCTGTCATCTCCTCAAAGCCAATAAAAAAGTTTTGCCTGATTGTATCATTTGTGCCCCTAAACTTCTGCACAATATTGTAAAATGTTTAAGTCAATATTTTATACATTGGAGGCTTTGCAAATGGCAGACGTAAGACCTGAATCCCTTAAAAGAATCACTACAAAAGAAATGGCTGACGCATTTATTGCAGATCAGATCGCTGCTATCAAGGAGCAGGTAGGAGACAAAAAAGTCCTTCTGGCTCTCTCAGGCGGTGTAGACTCATCTGTAGTCGCAGCTCTTCTTATAAAAGCAATCGGCACCAATCTTGTTTGTGTTCACGTTAACCACGGACTTCTCCGTAAGGGCGAACCCGAGATGGTATGCAAAGTCTTCAGAGACGAACTCGGCGCTAACCTCATTTACGTTGACGCAGTAGACAGATTCTTAGGACTTCTCGAAGGTGTTACAGATCCTGAGCAGAAGCGTCACATCATCGGTGAGGAGTTCATTAAGGTATTCGCTGAAGAAGCAGCAAAGCTCGACGGCATCGCTTACCTCGCACAGGGCACGATCTATCCTGATATCCTTGAGAGCGAGCAGGGCATCAAGGCTCACCACAACGTTGGCGGACTTCCTCCGGAATTGGATTTCGAGCTCGTTGAACCCGTTAAGTATCTCTACAAGGACGAGGTCCGTGTAGTAGGTTCCGCATTGGGTCTTCCCGACAAGATGGTTTACCGTCAGCCTTTCCCTGGTCCCGGACTTGGCGTAAGATGTCCCGGCGCTATCACAAGAGACCGTCTGGAAGCAGTAAGAGAATCTGATGCTATCCTCCGTGAGGAATTCGAGAAGGCAGGCCTTGCAGGCAAGGTATGGCAGTACTTCACAGTAGTTCCTGACTTCAAGTCCACAGGAATCAAGGACGGCAAGAGAGCTTTTGAGTGGCTCTGCATTGTCCGTGCTATCAATACAACAGACGTTGTTAAGTGCACTGTTGAACCTATCGACTACGATCTCATGTGCCGCATCACAGACCGTATCACTCACGAAGTTCCCGGCATCAACCGTGTTCTCTACGATTACACACCTAAGCCGACAGCAACAGTAGAGTACGAGTAATCACAAAACAATTGAAAAACAAAAATACGGGGCTTCGGAATTCCGAAGCCCCTGTTATTTACCTGAAAATCCGGATGTGCTGTTACGTAAATTCCACGGGTGTTAGCGTTCCGTCGGATTTTACGTCATATCTCAGATCATATCCTTCGAGTTTCTTACCGTTCCAGTTTATTTCCCAACATTCAGTGAAAGTCAGGGCAGGAGTCGGAACATCATGAATGTTGCAGTCCTTAAAGTTTATGTTCCTTGTTGATAAGAAGTATGCTGCACCGCTTGAACATTCATAGATCTCAGTGTTTATTATGTCGATACCGGTACTCGAGAATGCATCGACACCCAGGTCTCCGCAGCCGTAAAGACGCATCTTTTCGATCTTGATACTCTCGCAGTTTTCTAAATAGATAACTCCGCCTGCACAGGTTCCCTTCTCTTTAGTATGACCTGCTGTGAAGCCTTCTACAGTCACGTTCTCGCAGTTGAAAAAGCCGAGAACGTTAGCATAACGAGGAAGGGCTTCCAATGTCGTTTTTGAAGGATCGGAATTCTTGGCCTTGATGATCAGATTCTTTACATCACGGACGACGAGTTCATAACCATCCGGTTTTTCTCTCCATTCGTAGTACTTAGTGCTTCCGCCGCCGTAATTCTTTGCCTTGGACAGATTGAAGTTGGTTCCGTCGAGAACTATGATCCTGTCAGGTCCGATGGCACTGAGGAACTCATCAATTGTCATTACAGTAATTTCTGTTCCTGGAGTGACGTCCTTCGCCTTCTGGGTGGGGTCAGTGGGTTCTGTGGGTTCGGATGACTCACGGGATACTGTCTCGGGCTTGATGTCACGGAGCTTCATGGTTGTGAACTGATCGGCATCGAGCCTGTTGCCGTTAATGTCTTTAGCTTTAAGGTCTAAATCTGATCTGTACCAGTCAGTGCAGTTATTACCTTCAAAACTGCAGCCGTCAACAATCGCACCATGATTCTCGAAATGGAAAGCGTTCGTCATGAATGTGTTTTTTGTTACCTCATTGGAGATAAAGGATACATTATCCGCACCAGTCGCGTACAGCAGGCCTTCAGACTTGTTGTCATGGATCTTGCAGTTATAGACCGTAAAACCCGCGCCATTGTTAATGTTGAAAAGACAGTATGCACCAAACTCGCCTTTGAGTCCGATATCATGAATATCACAGTTGCTGACAAGAACTTCCTCACAAATATTTGCATCAATTGCACCAACACTGCATTCATAGATATCGCAGTTCGTGACATTGAGCTTCTCACAGCCAAGTCCCTTAACACCGATCGTACCACATCCGTAAAGACCGCATGTGCTTACATTTACATTATTGCAATACTTCATTTCAAGGACGCCGCCTGAACAATAATCGGATACTCCTACCGTATGACCGGCCGTAAGATCTGATACTGTGAGATTATCGCATCCGTCGAAAACAATTACATTCGCACCTCTCGGAACAGCCACAATAGTTGTCTTGCCTATTCCTGCACCACGTATCGTAAGGTTTTTAACATCATGGATTATCAGCTCGGCAGCAGTTCCTTCCGGGCCGCCAAGGGCCTCCCATGAATAATAATCGTGTTTAGATTTCCCGGCATAACCCGTTGCCTTACTCAGATCGTATTCACCTTCAGCAAGTTCGATCACTGTTTCCGGAGCAATTGCGGCAAGGAATTCATCAACGTTCTTTACCTTGACCACACCACCTTCTGCCTTAGGTGCGGTAACCTCCGGTTCTGAAACATCTGCGGAAGCGTGTACTTCTGTCTGTGCTTCTGAATCTTTTCCGGCAACAGGACCGGCAGCCACTCCGCATCCTGTCAGCAGCGCTACGGCAAGACCAGCTGCAATAAGACGGGTGCGGCTCTTCTTATAGTTCATTATCTGATTAAGTCTTTCTTTGAGATTCCTCTTCTCTGTTGCGAAAGTCGTTGCAACAACAGCTGAGGGCAGACCCGTTGATGCTGCCATCATAAGGAGTGTGTTGCCGTAAGACTGCTTTTGTTCTTTGTTCATTGAACGCAGCAGCATCTCATCGCAGCTCATCTCGCACGCACGGTTAAGCTCCTTACGGACAAGCCAGGAGATGGGATTGAACCAGTGTAAAGAGAGGATTACTACAGAAGCCCACTTGTAGAGCATGTCAAAGCGGCGGTAATGTGTCAGCTCGTGACGGAGAATGTTCTGCAGAAGTTCTTCATTGTACTCACGCATCGGCAGAACGATCTTCGGCTTGAGGAGGCCTAACATCATAGGCGGACGGACTGAATCCGAGAAATAGAGAGCAGGCTTTTCGCCTGGAATCTTAGCATATACCGCCCTGGTAAAACTGTCAGGTTCAATAAGATTCCTCTTCAGGTTAAAACTGAACTTGAGATAAGAGATCCCCGTGACCGCCATGCTTATGAATGCGCCAACCGCCCAGACAGAAAGCCAGAGCGCGGGTGACTTCCAGTCAATGGAGAGCGAAGCCTTAGGGGCTGTCTCAGTAACTGTCATCTCCTTTGTTTCCGCCGCATTAATGGCAATCTGTGATTCAACCGGAACAGTTTTCGCAACATCAGTCTGCTCAAATTCTGAAACCGCCTGAGTGTTCATCTGAGCGATCTCCTGATCGTTCATTTCGCTGTAAACAGCCGGTACGGCAGCGGGTGTATTTACCTTCTCTGCTGCCGATGCGGGAACAAGTCCCGGAAGGGGCAATGCAAAACGCAAAAGCACCAGAAGCCATGCATAGTAATAAACCGTGCTGGGCATTTTTCGCAATACGGTATAACGCAGACACATGAGAAGCAACGCGACAGCACTGCCGCTGAGTGTCATTACAAGCAATGAATACATTTTTTATTCCTCCACCTTGAACATATCCCGCAATTCGGCAATATCTTCCTGAGACAGACCATCTGAATTGACAAGAGAAGCAATCAGATCACTGGCCTTCCCGTTAAAGATACGGGTAATGAGATCCTTAGTTGCCCATGAACTGTATTCTTTCTCCGTTATGGCCGGAGAGTAGTAATATACATTCCGTTTTTCCTGAAGAACGGCGCCTTTTGATACGAGTCTGGAGATCAACGTCTTGATCGTTGCTGGCTCCCAACCCTTAGATTCCTGAAGCTGTTCACGAATCGCCGTAACGGGCAGAGCGTCCTTTGCACACCACAGCAGCTTCATGACTTCCAGTTCAGAATCAGTTATTTTGCTGGCTAGATTATCTGACATGAAAATAGTCCCCCAATAACAGTTTACAATTGTAGCTTAAGCGAGTTTAATTTAGCATGACAGGCTACAACTGTCAACTCTACTGCAGGGATGCCCCAAATTTGCCTGAAAGTGCAGCAAATCATCTTACTTTTCTTTTGCGATGTTATAATACTTTTGTACGTAAGTTTTCCGTCGGAACACTATTTCCCTGCATTTAAATACGGGTGATAAACAATGGCTAAACTCAGAAGTTATTCATGCGCAAAGTGCGCCGGTGTCCTGAACTTTGATGAAGAACAGGAATTGTTTGATTGTCCTTTCTGCGGCAATAAGTTCAATCTGATAGAACTCCACAGAGATGATCTGATCGGGCAGGCAGAATCTGCTCTCAGAAGACTTAGATTTGATACCGCAAAACAAAAATACGAAGCTATGCTTGTAAAGAATCCACGTGATTTCGAGGCTCTTCTGGGACTGGTACTTGCAGACGGCAACATAGTTTCCACCGAAGTCTTCAAGGATATAAACAAGCTGAAAGACTGCCAGTTAGGATTTGCAAAAGTTGCACTGAGGAAAGCCAAGGCTGCCTCTGAAGAAAACACCGCATATTTTGATAAGCTGACTGAGCTGATCGATCTGGCCAAAGAGTATAAACAACTTTGCAAAGAAAACAGTGAGAGCACCGAGAATGCAAGAAAATCATTCCAGAAGATAGCTGATAATGATTACAAAGTTGACCTTGCCAGAGAAGAATCAAAAGAGACCTTGTTGGAGTTAACACGTCAGTGGTTTGCGCCGGGCGCATTTATTATTGCCCTTTTTCTTTGTTATCGCCTGTCGGAAATGGATTCCTTTGACTGGGTCCTGCCTATGTTTCTTATCATAGCTTTCATTATTGCTTCGATCTTCGCCATTCATTATTTCTATTTTGAAAGAAAGAAAACGAGATATGCCAATATGGTTGGGTCAAAGATCAACCGCAGCCACGATGAGGCTGAATCATTGTCTGATGAGGCAAAGAAGATCAGGCGGGAATACTTTGAAAAATACAAAGAACTTAAAGATCTCGATCCTACCGTGAACGGATACACGCCACCGGCTGCTTCCAAGGTCGATGCAGGAACGGATCCTTTTGTAGATGTCACCAAGACAGTCAACTGCGCAAAGTGCGGCGGCCAGCTGTATTTGGATAAGGAAAAGAAACTTTATGAGTGCAAGTTCTGCGGTGTTGCTTACGGCACGTCACTGTTCTTCAACGATCCGTTTTCGAAGGCTAAAAAGGCGCTGGAAGCTGTTGATTATACCGAAGCAGATCAGAGATTCTCACATATGCTCATGGTGGATCCTCATAATCCTGATGCTCTGCTCGGCAGGGTTCTCTGCGCCGGCAGATGGCAGAACACCTCCGACATCGATATGGAGGACAAGATGCTTCCGTTTATGGAAGAACACCTGAAAGACAGAGCTGACGAAGCCGTACAGCATTCGGGCGAAGACAAAAAGGCATTCTTCGAAAACCTTAAGGCAACCGTCACCTGCTACATAAATTGGGCACACAGTGAACAGGAGATCAAAAGCGCTAAAAACGCCATTAAGTATGCCAAGGAAAACGCAGCCCTTAATTTCTCGGATAAAGAGGATAACGAGTTTAATGCAAAGCTCGCAGGACTAAAGAAAAGGGCTGATGACTGCGCAGCACAGAGAAAAAAGCTGCGCGCTGAATTCGATGAACTGAAGCGTTCGCTTGTTAAAGAGGAAACGGCATTCTCATAGAAAAGATCAAATAAGCAAACTGTTTAAATAGCAGTCTGTTTCCGCTATCATATGAAGAGAATAAATGGGATAGGAGAATTTTCGCATGGATACAATACTTGCCGAGAATATGAAGCGCCTGAGAGAGAAATATAATCTCACACAGGAGATAGTTGCTGTTTCTTTGGGAGTGCCTGATCTCGTTGTGTACAGATGGGAAGCAGGCCGTGAATACCCGGATAAAAGGATGATCAAGAAGATCGCTGAGTTTTATGAGATCTCCGTAGATGAATTATTGGAGAATAAAGTGGAAGTTGCACCTGAGCGTCCCACAGCAGACCATCTCCCGGAAAACTGTAAGATGTGCGGCGGTGAACTGACCCTCAACCATCTTGCCGGCACATGCAAATGTGCAAACTGCGGAAAGACCAAAGCTATAGCAGATCTGTATCCGGGCTATGTTAAGTATGCTCCTATTACCAAAGCGCTTAACAAAGCCAATTCGATCTTAAACAACAGGACAACGCTGGCTTCCGCTGATGAGGCAAAGCTTCTTTTCAAGCAGGCTGCAGAGGAGTGCAACAGGTTTAATGATGAGGTGTCTTCCGAACTTGCAAAGTTCTGTAATGACGGGCTTGCAACAGTTAAGCAGTTTGAGATCTACTGCAGAGGCAAACATTTCTTTGACAACAAGTCTTACAAGAGTGCCCTGGTCGAATTCGAGAAGATCCGCGGATACAGAGATGCGGATGCGATGATCGACCGCTGCAAAGGCAAAAAGACTAAATAATCTTGTTGATCAATTCAGAACCGTAAATGGCTCCTTGTGAACCAAGGAATCCTATGGCTATGCATATAAGCACCTTTGCTCATTATTATTCCTCCTGAGAATTATAATTCTTTAACCATCATGAACGAGTCGACCGTGCTCCCGTCCTTATATCTCATGCTGTTCGGAAGCTGTCCGTACTTAACAAATCCGAGTGATTCATACAGATGAAGCGCGCCGGTATTTTCCGTTACCACCTCAAGCTCTGCCTGAGTGTATCCGGTCTTCTTTGCGACATCCAAAATAGCCTCAAGCATTAAACGGCCGATTCCTCGTCCACAGTATTCCTTGTACAGAGCGATCGCGATATTGCACCTGTGCTTATATCTTATAGATGTGCCGACGCTCATAAGTGAGACGTTTCCAATATGTCTGCCGTTATCGAAAGCAAGCAGAAGAAGCTCTCTTTCTGATTCCTGCTTTCTTGTTATTATCTCTTTTTCCTGCTCAAGACTTAAAGTGATCTCCTCAGGTTCACATATGAGATATGGTGTCTCAGCATTTGTCACCTTCAAATACTCTATGAGCGCCTCAGCATCCTGAACTTCGGCATTCCTGAGCTCAATATCATTACCGTTTTTATCTTTAACTATTGTGCTGTTAAATCTCATCTCATTATTCCTGCCTGTTTATGGCACATACTTAATACTCAAAGTGCATTAACTCCGTTATCCGTTTTGCTGTTCGTGATCAATGCCAGAACAAAATGAACGATAGCGAGGATCATTTCAATAAAGAATGCCCGCTTCAAAATCGGCTGCTGCTCCGATGATCAAGGGAACGATGGTGAAGAATGAAACAGCCAAGGTAAGGATGGCTGATATGAGCCTGAACGTTTTGCATTTCTTCTCAGGTCTTCTCTTGGTCTTTTTTGTGCTTATGCAATTGAAGATAAGGCCCACGACCGCAGCGGCTACAGCAACAGCCGCTACCACGCAGATAGCAAGCCCCATTACAAACTGATCCTCAAAATTGGCACCTAATGCCATTGCGATAGGAGTTACGAATAAGATCATTGCCGATACTATGAGAATGATCCCGTCGATAAGAAATAACAGAATGCTGGAAAGAAGTCCCGTAATAAAACAAGCATTGATAAGACCTTTCTTAGGCTTCTCCTGAACAGGGGCAGCGGGCTGAACCACCGGTTGGACCATTGGCTGAGCAGACTGCTGGATCACGGGAGCCGCAGGCTGCGCATATTCCTGGACGGGTGCAGGCTGCGCGTATTCCTGAACAGGTGCCTGAGCCTGGGCCTGGGCGCCTGATGGTGTGCCGCATGCTTTACAAAACTTATCCTGCTCTCCTAAAGGTGCACCACAATTGGGACAAAACATATATAACCTCCGAAAATCTATCTTATTGAATTACCCGTTTGTCGGCCTGGGCGACCCGCATTCCGTGCAGAACTTTCCGCGGTTGCCTTTGCCGCCGCACATTATGCAGTCCCATGAATCAGGATCAGAGACGGCTGCGGGCTGTGGAGCTGCCTGCGGAGCCGGGCTTGCTGTCTGATTCATAGGGAATCCGTTCATGAATCCCATCATGCCGAATCCTAAATTGGGATTTGGATTGAAACTGTAGTATTTATTCTTATCGATCTGTTCTGTTGACTCGAAAACAGACTTTGAAGCAATGTCCTTAAGAAGTTCAAGGGTCCTGTCAGGATCTGTGAATATCCTTTCTTTTGTCTTGCCAAACGTGATATAGCTCTCCCAGTTACCGGGATCCACATATGCCTCGGCAGGCTCTTTGCAGAGTTCTCTTACCTTGTCCTTTATCTCAGGGATCAGATCGTCAGGGACATTGTATTTATTCTCATTGTTCCCTTCCCTGATAACGACATGGGCCTTATCATCCAGTATCCAGAAATGGCTCGTCTCGGTATCCGGGAATACGGTTCTGACAACAGATGCGGGTGTGTTATCCGGTCCGCAGTATATCTGATGGTATATAGTTTTCAGATCGAAATCCTCAGGAAGAGAAGGATTCGGATAGCAGTAATTGATAAGACCACGCTTATCCAACGGGCTGCCGCATTCATCCTTCAGCGCGGTAAGCATCTGCGAAAGCAGATCAGCGTCGAAGTCATAATGCTTTTTCTCATCACCGTCGGGAATCTCAACGACAGCCACAGTGCCACTGCCGCTTAATGCAGGCTTCATCGGGAAAGATCCGGGGTGGCTCCCCGTGGACTTGGAGATAACTTCAGCTATAAACTGTTCTGCTCTCTCCTTTGAGACAGCATAGTCCTGACCGGCAAATGTCAGGAGATAAATATCATCCTTAACTGTGGTAAGGCGGGTGTCCAGATTTTCGAAAGTTCCGCCGCACATGTTCAAGCTGGCATAGAAACTTGCAAGATCCCTTAATCCAATATAAACAGACATAAACCAATCTCTCCTTTGGCATATATCAAAAATTATATATCTTTTTGCTCAAAAATATCTTAATAAATCAACAGCGGCTTTCGGTATAAAATAGGCACATGATCATACATCCTATCAAGCCGGTCTACGATAAAGATTCCAGGGTGCTTATCCTGGGCAGTTTCCCTTCCGTCAAATCCAGAGAGGAAGGCTTCTTTTACGGGCATCCGCAGAACAGATTCTGGAAGGTGACCTCGCGTGTTTTTGATGAGGATCTTCCGCTCACAGTTGATGAGAAGAAAGCGTTTTTGCTGAAAAATCACATAGCACTTTGGGATGTCATCGGTTCGTGTGAAATCGAAGGTTCATCTGATTCGAGCATCAGGAATGTGACGGTCAACGACATATCGCAGATCCTTAAAACAGCTGACATTAAAGCGATATATCTTAACGGCGGAAAGGCATACCAGCTCTATCAGAAGTATCTGTTCCCTTCTCTTGGCCGCGAGGGCATTCTGCTGCCTTCGACAAGTCCTGCAAACGCCGCGTGGAATCTTGAGAGACTTACTGATGCCTGGAAGATAATCAGGAAATAAAAAGAACCGGCTAATTGCCGGTTCTTATCGTTTACATTTAATGAATTTGCAGGTAATAGTTCTTCACACACCAGTCGCCGAACTTGGTGAAGACGTCATCGCCGAACACTTCCTTCATATACCCTGCACACTTTTTCATTGAGGCTTCATCATAAGCAGCATGGTAATCGTATGTGAACTGTTCTGCCTGAAGCTTTGCATAGACCTTCGAGAATGCATCCTTGCCATATTCTTCAAAAAGGAACTGCCACAGGCGCTTGCCGTAGTAGTACTCAGGGCCGCGTTCAGCCATGCTAAGCGTATTGTAATCGGCAACAAATATGGTTTCGGCATTTCCGGCATTTACTGCCTCAGGAAGAGGTCCTTCATCCCAGTTCTTCTTTTTGAGGACTTCAGCCATAGCGGGATTCTTATTTGCAAGTGCTTTCATGACGGAATAAGCCATGTAGTCTGCTATGCCTTCGGTCATGCAGTGTGACATCTGGCAGTTTCTTAAAGTGACTGTATGTGTCAGTTCATGCGCCATATTGGAATAATTGATGTAATCATTTCTGCGCCAGGGGTTATCCCTGAAATCCGGAATGGAATTCCAGAGTTCCTCTGAGAAGAGTTCGTATTCGCAGAAGACTGCATCCTGGGCATCAGCGCAGGAGATATAACCCTTCGGTTCGCGGTCAACAACAATGAATATAGCTATCTTTTTTCCGATCATCCAGCCGTCCCAGGGATTAAAACCTGTCCCGTAATAAGACGAGTAGTTGTTAACGACAAAATAATCGGGATATGTGTCGGGAACAGCAGATATGCCGAGCTGTGATTCGATCTCACTAAGGATCTGATCGATATTGTTAGCAAAGTCTCCGGGAAGAGTAATGTCCCTGTCCAGAAAGATAATATACTTATCGCCTTCGATATAGCAGAATTCATCTGTCGTTACACTGTGTTCCCTGACGCCGTCAAGCGAGATCGCCTTGTATTGTGAGGTGTCTTTAGGATTCTTGGTTACGGCAGGTACATACTCAGTGGTCGGAACTTCCGGCATAGTCCACGCCGTGTCCTCTGTCGTTTGCTCAGGCGCTTTACCGCATGCACATAAGAGTACACTTGCGCTGCATGCCAATGCCAGAACCAGCGAAACCGTCCTTTTCATCAATCTGATCTTCTTCATAATCTGCTCCCTTAAATTTTAAAAGTTGAAGTTCACTGCTAATTATAATAATATATCTTGCTGAAATGCGGTGCGTTATCCGCATATCGAAGAAACTGCGAAAAGAGGAATCCTTACCCGATGGAGCTTTTTAAGGTCCTGTATATAGATCCCGGTACGGGCGGAATGCTTTTCACCGTCCTGTTCGGCATATTCGGTGTACTGGTATTCTCTCTCCGCGCACTGATGCTTAAACTGAAGTTCTCCTTGAGCCGCGACAAGAATGCCAAGGTCAACAGCGAGAAGATCCCGGTCGCGATTTTCGCGGAATCCAAAAGATACTGGAATATCTTTGAGCCCATCTTAGACGAGCTCGAAAAAAAGCAGCAGAAGACTGTCTATCTTACCTGCTCTGAAGACGATCCGATCTTCAAGAAGGACTATAAATACATAACCGGAGAGTTCATCGGTGAAGGCAACAAGGCTTTCTCCAAGCTTAATCTCCTTAATGCTTCAGTGGTATTCTCCACTACACCGAGCCTTGATGTTTTCCAGTGGAAGCGCTCGAAAAATGTCGACTGCTACATCCACATCATGCACGCTGCAAAAGACATCACGCTCTACAGAATGTTCGGCACAGACCACTACGATGCTTTCATCCTGTCAGGCGAATACCAGATAGACCAGATCAGAAAGTTAGAGCAGATGAGAGGCCTTCCCGAGCGTGATTACGCGCTCTGCGGCGTTCCCTATCTCGATGTCATGAAAAAGCGTTTAGAATCTGCAGGTGAAGTTCCCGCTCACGAGAGAACAGTGCTTCTCGCACCATCATGGGGTGAGAGCGGAATCCTTTCCAGATTCGGCGAGAAGCTTATCGACAACCTCATCACGACAGGCTACAAGATAATCGTAAGGCCGCACCCGCAGTCACTCGTTACAGAGAAGGAACTTTTGGACAGGCTGATGGCTAAATACGATGATTCCAAGGTCACATGGAATACTGATATCGATAATTTCGAAGTCTTGAGACAGTCTGACATCCTGATCTCTGATTTCTCCGGCGTCATGTTCGAATTTGCAATGCTGTTCGACAAGCCGGTTATCTACACCGATACAAAGTTCGATCCCGCACCCTACGATGCAGACTGGATCGATGAGACACCGTGGACATTTGCGATCCTCCCCTCTCTGGGACTTGAATTAAACGATGAGAATGCAAATGACATCAAGGCATTGATCGACAGATGCATAGAAGATCCTTCCTTCACGGAAGGCCGCGCAAAGGCCAGATCCGACATCTGGGTAAATATCGGCGAGAGCGCTGAAAGATCTGCTGACTTCATCATCAAGAAATATAAAGAGGTTGCTGAGAAGCAGGCTCAGGCTAAGACTGATTCTCCAAAAAAGGAAAAGAAGCATAAGAAGATTTCCAAGCGTGTGGAGGTGGCTAAATGACTTTCTTATCTGCACTTTACACGCTGATACTATCGCCTCTAGAGCTCCTTTTCGAAGTCGTGTTCACGGTTGCAAACCGTATCATCGGCAACCCCGGATTATCGATCATATTCTTAAGCCTCGCATTCAATTTCCTGGTTCTCCCTCTTTATAAGAGAGCTGATGAACTGCAGGCTGAAGAGCGCGACATCCAGGCAAAGATGGCTTACCGCATCAAGCGCATCAAGAGCACATTCAAGGGTGACGAACGCTTCATGATGCTCCAGGAATATTACCGCATCAACCACTACAAGCCGATCTACCAGCTTAAGAGCTCAGTATCTCTGCTCCTGCAGATCCCTTTCTTCATTGCTGCATACAGACTTCTTTCCAGAATGCAGTGCCTGCAGGGCGCGAAGTTCGGCTTTATCGCTGATCTCGGCGTTGAAGATGCGACATTCATGATCGGCAGCTTCCCTGTAAATATCCTCCCGATACTGATGACTCTTATCAACATCGTATCCGGAATCATATACACAAAGGGACACCCTCTTAAGTCCAAGATCCAGGTCTACGGCCTTGCAGTCGTATTCCTTGTCCTGCTCTATCATTCACCTTCAGGACTCGTTTTCTACTGGCTCTTAAACAACGTATTCTCTCTCGTAAAGAATGTCGTAAATAAGCTCAAGAACCCCAGAAAGGTCGTATATATCCTTTCTGCTCTGGCCGGTGCAGGCCTTGTAGCCGTAATTATCTTAAAGAGCGGTCTCGACTTAAGACAGAAGATCCTTTTGGGCATAGGCGCTCTGCTTCTTGAGCTCCCCCTGATATTAAGCTTCATCAAGAGAAAGCCCTCTGTTAAGGTCTATGAGAAGAAGAACGGCACATTCTTTGCAGGCGCTGTCCTTATGGCCCTGATCACGGGATTCCTTATACCTGCTTCAGTAATCAACGCTTCGACGGATGAATTCATCGAGGTGCTCAGCCCCTCATCTCCTGTGCTCTACATCGTTAATGCGATGCTGTTATCCTTCGGCAGCTTTGTGCTCTGGGGAGGCATCTTCTATTTCTTCATGAGCGCGAAAATGCGCACCTTCTTTGCCAAGGCGATCTGGATGATGTGCGGCGCTTCCGTAATCAACTACATGCTGTTCGGAACCAAGCTCGGCACGCTCTCTTCCACTTTGCAGTATAAGAACGCTCCCGCATTTGCTCTTAAGGATTACCTCATCAATGCGCTGGTGGTAATAGCTGTATGCGCAGCATTGTATTTCATCATATCCAAGTTCAGGAAGATCGCGCTTCCCGTTCTTTTGGTAGGTATCCTTACGGTCATAGGAATAGGTTCCTACAACACGTCGAAGATCGTTAAGTTCTATTCAGATTACGAGGCACGCACTCACGCTTCAGAGATTCCGTCCATTCCTTTGAGCAAGACAGGAAAGAACGTTGTAGTGCTTATGTTGGACCGTGCTGTCGGTGACCTGGTACCTTATATCCTTAACGAGAAACAGTCACTTCAGACGCAGTTCGACGGATTCACTTATTATCCGAATACGATCTCATATGCTACCCACACGATATTCGCATCTCCGGCACTTTTCGGAGGTTATGAATATACTCCTGAGAGGATCAACGAGAGATCAGATACCCTGCTTTCAGATAAGCACGACGAAGCTCTGAAGCTCATGCCCATCCTCTTCGGTGATGAGGGCTATGACGTAACTATTGTCGATCCTCCTTTGGCAGGTTATTACTGGAATCCCAACCTTAATATCTACAACGATCGCCCGGAATTCCACACATACCTTACCAACGGACAGTTCAATATCGTCGAAAATAACATCAACGTATCTGAGGAGGCATCAGGCCGCGTGATCAAATCACGCAACCGCAATTTCTTCCTGTATTCACTGATGAAGACCGCACCTGTCATTCTCCAGGAAACGCTTTACAACGGCGGAGTCTATAACGAATCCGTCAACACTGCCGTAAGAGTTGACGGCACGTCTGAGACCAGCGCGCTTGTCCAGCAGCAGTACGGACTCTCACAGAGCGTCGGCTATGACCTTGATTTCCTTAAGAATTACGCTGTGCTTGATAATCTTAAAAACATTACGAAGATAACAGATGACCCTCAGGCATCTTTCGTATTGTTCACAAACGATACGACTCACTCACCGTGCCTTTTGCAGAAACCTGATTACAAGCTCTCATATAAGGTCGACAACACTGCATACGACAGGAATCTTACTGCAGGCTACAGACTTAATAGCAGAACGATCAACATGTATTCGAGCGACCAGGTATCTCACTACCATGTAAACATGGCTGCTTTCCTGAAGCTTGGAGAATGGTTTGATTACCTGCGCGAAAACGGCGTCTGGGACAACACGCGCATCATTCTCGTATCCGATCACGGAACGGCAGTCGGTTACTATGACGTTCTTTGTGTTAACAAGGAGATGGGCGGCTTCCTCCCTCTTCTGATGGTCAAGGATTTTAACGCAACAGGCTTTACCGTCTGCGATGATTTCATGACCAATGCGGATACTCCGGTGCTCGCGACAAACGGCATCATCGATAACCCCGTAAATCCTTACACGGGCAATCCCATTAATTCAGACCTCAAGACAGGAAAGGAAAAGGTCTTCTTATCGGGAGACTACGTCCTTGTAAACAACAGAGGCAAGACACAGTTTTCGATGGCTTCCTGGTACGTGGTCGAAGGTGATCCCCACAAGTCCAAAAGCTGGAGATATGTCGGAGAAAAGTAAAAGAGGGCGTCAACCGACACCCTCTTCTTTTATTCTGCTTTAAGATCCGTGTCAGCCTTCGACATTGCAGATCAGCTGACCGCCCTTCGTATAGAACTTTATCGATATCTTATCCGGACGCACCTTATAGTACTGCTCGAATTTCTGCTTTGTAGGTTCGATATAGTTCTTGAGACCGTAAACATCTACCATTTTCTTGAACTGATTCATCTCATCATTGTTCATGGAATACCTTAATCTGAATCCCATGTAGACCTCGTTGCCCTTGATCTCGAGAGTCAGATCATCGCATGTCTGAATGTAATCCGGTGTCTGCTTCTGCTCATTAACGAATCTGTCGATCTCAGCCTGGCTGATCTTCTGCTCGAGCGTTCTGTCATCGTGACAGCCCGTGAACATGAACAGACACATGAAAACAACTAATACACTTGAAACCACCTTACGCATATAATCACCCTCCTGTAGACCCTTACGGATATTAGATAAATAGTAGATATAGATGAAGTTCGTGTCAATGCGGCAAGCTGCCTCCGGCCTTATATTGTGCATATTCCCCTCTGGAAAGAGGCCAAAATGGTCAAGGTGTATAATATAGGGTGAGTATCCGGCAGACAACGGATACTCTGGGCCGCTATTTGCTTGGAATAAGGAGGGGACAAACATGCGCCTAACCGATAAGAAGACTCACATGAAGAGGGTCGTGGGTGCCTTTGCCGCATTCATGTGCCTTATCATGATCCCGACTGTAAGTATGGCAGCAGGATTCGCCACGACCGGCCAGGTCGATACGGTGGGATTTGCCACCGATCTCGCTTTCTATGCCGGCGCATTCTCAACTGCCGTTACGGCTTCGATCAACCCGTCTGCAACAATGGCATTCTTAGCCATCTTGGGTGCGATCGAGAATGCCGCAGTTTATTCACCTGATTCAGCTGTGCTCTGCAATATCGCTGATTTCTTAAACGGCGTGCCGATCTTAAGAGAAGTAGGAAAGCTCCCTATAGCTAATCCTTACGCGGCAGTTTTCCTTACACTTATTGCAGCTGCGCTCATCGTCATTCACTCATTTGCCGAATCCAAGTTCGTATCAGAAGAGACTATCGATAAGCTCGATAAACTCATCGGCTACATCTGCACAGTTGCTATATCGCTCCTGCCTTTCGTCACAACCGAGGCATTGGAAGCTGATCCTCCGGGAATCAAGGGAAGTGCTCTGGTATTGCGTTCGGCTAATATTTTCGGACAGTCGGCAGGCGGACCCACAGTTGGAACCTATCTTCTCGCAGGCGTCACGGTCATAGCGATCACGATCTTTTATAACTGCATCTATTCATGCGTCGACGACTGGGAAGTCATCGTTGCAGCATTCCCTATGAAGGGAACGAGCCTTATCTGGCAGATCATAAAGGCATTGCTCCACGCGGGGCTTCTCGTTCTCCAGCTTTTCGCACCTGTGATAAGCTTCATCATCAGCATTCATCTTGCGATCGCAGGACTGTTCCTGTTCAGGATCCTTAAGAGGAATGCGCAGTACTACAAAGACGTATATGTTTACACGATCCTTCAGAAGATCTTCAAGAGAAATGACGAGATCCCGAAGATCGAGAAGCATGTTCCGAGACGCCTTAAAAAGCTCTATCCCAATATGGAGATCTGCATGTCAGTCTACACTTTCCACGGCTATGCGCGCCTTGCAAAGCGCTCGAGAGTATGGCTCATCAAGGAAGGTGACAAGATCGATCTCGTCTATAAGAGACTTATCAGAAAGCCTTATATCATCTCCTGGAATGAACTTAGGGAGCAGCAGGATGGCAAGAAGATCTATCTTGAGAGCTGCGCAAGATTCCTGAAGATCCGCACGGAAGACTTAAAGCTCGAGCTCGTTATGTCCACCCGCTACAAGCCTGAGGCGGAGATGCTCTCCGGACTTCTCGGCCTTGAGGATTTCGAACCCGTTAAGCAGGAGATCAAGGAGACCAAAAGGCTTAAGCGCAAGCTGAAGCGTAAGAAGTCTTCAGTGGAAACTGTTTGAGAACAATTAAATAACCGCAAATGAATACTGCCGCATCATTCCTGCGGCAGTATGTTTTTCTCGTAATAGTGTTTGATGATCGACCTTCTCGTAACGATCCCTATGAACATTCCCCTGTCATCCGTGATCGGTACGAAGTTGGAATCCATGGTCTTCGTAATAAGTTCCTCAACAGACTGTGTAATAAGCACCGGTCTGTACTTGTATTTGTTGAGGTTTACGTCAGAGAGCTTGAACTGCTTTAAGCTCTCGATTGCCATCGTGTGGGGCTCTCCGCCCTCACCCTTAACGATGAACCACAGAAGGTCGCCTTCGCTTACCGTTCCGACATAGTGACCTTCCCTGTCGATGACAGGTACAGCTGCATAAGAGGTGCTGTGCATCTTCTCTAATGCCTGGTCTACGGTTATGTCGTTATAAAGATATGTGATTTCCTGTTTGGGTCGTGTAAAAAATGCTATGTTCATTAAGCGCCGCCTAGATCCTTATCAATTCTTACCTGGAAAGGTGTTGCAGTAAGACCGTTTTGGGCATGCAATGGCGTAGGTCCGTAGGAGAAGAACGCGTATCTTACCTTTGACGGGAATTCAACCATGGGGCATGACAGAAGGATAGTCTTACCGTCGAAGTCAACAGATGCTTCTGCCGGATAGAACTTGCCGTCGTCGCCTGCCAGTTCGAAGCCTGAATCGTCAGGGCCGAATCCTGTCGTAAGGTTAAGGAGGAGGTAATCTCCGCCGAAAGTGATCTCAACGCCCTCGCCTCTTCTGGCGTCAATAATGAACGGTGATACGGCATCGACCTTTTCGAAGCCATAAACGAACTTCTCAGCCAGAAGCGCCAGTCTGTCGCCCGGAGTCTTCTTGTCGGACGGGAACAGGTTATTGAACTCACCGCAGTCAACGATTACCGCCATGTAGACGTTAGGCATATCGATCGCCACGATCTGCTGCTGCTCACGGAGGAGCGGCCAGGACATATCGTCAAAGCCCATGTATTTACGGTCTTTGGAAATATACATCGGAAGCTGGCAGAAGATAAACGGCAGCTGGTCATCGAAGAACACGTCACGCCATTCCTTTATCATGGTCTCGAAAACATGTCCGTACTCAGACTGGTGTCCGTCAGTATCTGCCTCACCCTGATAGAAGATAACGCCGCGCAGTGTGTAGGGCGCGATCCTTAAGATCATACACTCGAAAGCGGCACCCGGACGTCTGGGCGACTTCTGTCCGACAGGTGCCGGCCAGGGCGCAGGTCCGAACTTGAGATCTGCTTCAGGGTATGTGAGATATGGATTCTCTTTAAGTGCCTCGTTGAGCACTTTATTATATTCAGCATATCTTTCTTCGAACTCGGCGTCAGCCTTGTCGAATTCTTCGGGCGTAAGCTCGGAAGCCGCATCGTCGAAGTCCTTGATATACTGTCTTCCTTCTTTTGTGGAAAGCAGAGATTCAACGCTCTGCCAGTTATCTATGGTTGCTCTTGTGGAGCAGCACTGGATGATGCCGATCTTGGCATCAAGTCTGGATTCAAGTTCTCTTGCAAAATAGAAGGCAACGGCACTCATCTGGCCTGCTGTCTCACTGTTGATGTCGATCCACTCTGTCTCAGCTTCAGCCTTGGCCTGTCTCTCGCTCAAATGACCGAAGGTGGGAACTCTGTAGAATCTTATCTCAGTCTTGCCGATCTTAGGGATAATGAACTTTGCAAATTCGGATCTGGTAAGAGGATAGTCCATATTGCCGCCGCCTGCAGCAAGCCAGACCTCACCTGCATAAACGTCAGTGAGTTTCTTCACTTCCGTATCGTTCTCGTAAACCTTGATCTCGTAGGGACCGCCCGGCTCATCGACCGGATCCAGGCAAATAAGGAAGCTTCCGTCCTGCTCTGTTCCACAGGTGCCGGTAGCCACTTCATCTCCGTCTTTCAGAAGAGAAGCTCTGATTACACAGGTCTTGTCGCAGAAGCCAAACACACGAAGCTCGGCGCCCCACTGGAAGACCATCTTATCCTTAAAAATGCCGTTTAGTGTAATTGCCATACCTTTTTATTATATCAAATAACTAAAGTTGTAGTTCTACCAGTTATAAGATAACCGATAATTGTTAGCACAATGTTAGGAGCAAAGCACCAAAACCTAAACAACTGATGAATATTCTTTAGCCGAAAAATGTCTCACAGAAGACCAGTGCCTGTGCGGCATCTCCGTTCATCGTTATGCTTCCCTGGGATACAGCAACCACAAAATCCTTGTCACCGTTTAACACGGCTGCGAATGTCCCTGCGTCAGCATCGATATAAAAAGGTGCATTAATGTATTCATAAGGAGCAACTTCAGCAATACCGTCTTCAATCTTTACATATAACGGAAGGTTGTCGAGATTACCGTTCAATGTAATCTGGGTAGCCGTGTCCTGAAGAAAAGAGACCTTTTTTGCCTTCGCTTCAACTGCCTTGAAGATGCTTCCGAATGTGGGTTCTACCTTCTTTTGCATATTAGATCACTCCTTAAAAAATTTTATTCCTTTACAGCTTTGCTCTCGAAAGCCAGTATCCATGAGATGGGTATAGCCTTCGAAGCAAAGTGCAGAAGTTTCTGTGAGAACGGATAAGAGATCATCCGTCTGCCCTTTGCGGACGCTTTGAGCGTTGCTCTTGCGAGCTTAACAGGATCGACGACAAAATTCTTACGCCAATCTGTAAAATTTGTTTCCTTTCCTTCGGTCGCCCTTCTCTGGAAATCCGTGGCGACAGGACCCGGGCAGACCACCATAACGTCAATGCCCATGGGCTTTAACTCGCAGCTCATAGCTCTCGAAAAAGAAATTACATAAGACTTGCTTGCCGCATAGCATGCAAATCCCGGCTGCGGCAGGAAGCCTGCCGAAGAACCGATATTGATTATCTTGGAATGTTCCTTGCCTTCCTGCTTCATGAAAGGCGAAGTGATCTTTATCATCAGGCTTAATGCCGTGCAGTTAATCGCAATAGTATCGGACAAGGCCTTGTCTGACTTATCTGCCATCAGGCCCTTCATACCCATGCCTGCAGAGTTAATGAGAAGTCCTACCTTGGGCTTCTCTGCTTCCAGTTTTGATTGTATAGTCTGGATTCCTGCCTCAGCAGCGAGATCTGCAACGACCGGAATTACCTTTCCCCCGCCAACAGAAGCCGCCAGTTCATTAAGCGCATCTTCACGCCTTGCCACAGCCCATATCTCATCAAAAGGGGTTTTAAAGAATTCACCGTTATCACGCGCAAGAAGCTCTATAAAAGCTTTTCCTATGCCTGATGAAGCTCCGGTTACAATTGCGATCCTTTGGTACATAAACGCTTCTCCTTGGAAGAAGTTCCGTACCTTCAATAATACACTCTATAAAAAAATATTAAAAGAGAATGTCCTTAAAGCAGACTCTCTGCTTGTTGTTATCGTAATCGAAGCAGTGTCTTGAACCGCCGGCACAGTATTTCTCATGCTCACAGCTCTGGCACTCCTTGCAAAGCGAAGACAAAGGCTTTCTGAATTCCTGGAAACGGTTGAACCAGACATCGCTGAATTTATCCTTATAGATATTTCCCTGTACAAACTCAGGTCTTTCCTCGATATCAAGGCATGCAGTGATGTCGCCGTTTACTCTTATCGCAGCCGTATGTGTACCGGCACCGCAATAGAAGAACCAGTCTCTTACTTCTCTCTCGTATTCAAGGCCGAGATAATGAGAGCAGCCGTAACCTACGGGAATGCCCTGCTCTCTCTTAGCGCGGATAAAGTTAAAGATATATCTCTGGTCATCCGGCGTAAGGAGCATGTCGGGATATTCCAAAGCTCTTCCCATCGGCTCGATGCCGATAACACGCCATGAATCGAGATCCATCTTATCTAAGATCTCATAAAGCTCATCTAACTCGCCGATATTCTTGTGATTAACAACGGTCGTAACCTGGATGTGCCTGAAAGCCTTGCGGTCGATAAGGTTCTGGATGCCCTCCATTGCCCTGTCGTAACCGCCCTTTATGCCTCTTTGCCTGTCGTGCGTATCACGGAGTCCGTCGATACTAACAGAGACGGTGCCCATCTTTACTCTCGCGAGCATATCAGCGACATCTTTGGTTATAAGGGTAGCATTAGTGGTCATGCCCCAGTGAAAACCCTGATCAACGGCATAACCTAAAAGCTCTTCAAAATCAGGATAAAGAAGCGGCTCACCGCCCGTGATGCAGAGCTGGACCTTCTTTAGGTCGAAGTTCTCCTTTACATCTCTTAAGACAGCCTTGAAAGCTTCCTTATCGGGTCCGTGGCCAAGGCCGGGCTCGCAGGAGCTGCCGCAATGAAAACATTTCGAATTGCAGCTTCTAGTTAATTCAAAAAACAGGTAGATCAACTCAGGCTTTTTAAAAAGCCTTGCTCTTTCTTCAGCCTTCCTGTCGAGATATACCTTCTTGGCTTCAGCTATATCAACGGCCATCAGTCGTCAGCTTCTCCCGGCGGAGGTCCGTAAACATCAACTTCATTGTTGTCGATAGATGATTCATCGCTCGGAGGTCCGTAAACGCATACTTCCTCTTCGGTGTTATCAGGATCCTTCTGCGGAAGTGTAGTCTCTGTCCCGTCCGTGACCTCCTGGGAAGAGGTTACATCCGTCGGCGGAGGTCCGTATACGCAAGTCTCCTGCGGCGGTCCGTATACACAGCCTTCAACAGCAATGCTGAGTGCGCCGATTCCTGCTGCAAGAGCAGTGAAAGTTAACGGTTTCTTAGATCTTTTCATCAGCTTAAATCCCCCTGATTAATCTCTGGATCAAGCGAGTGTCTCTTCATCTGAAGGACCGTCGAAAGAGTTGTCTCCGCCGAGTCCTTTGAATCCGGCCATAGGTCTCGATGCTGTAGGAGCAGCCTTCGAGTTAGGATCCATTATCGAAGGTCTCTGACCTTCCAGTGCAGCACCCATTGCAGGTGCAGTCATCTTCTTTGTATCGCGCTCTTTGTCTACGATAGCGGAAGGTCTTACGATTCCGCCGTATGCGGATGTATGCTCTTCCTGTTCAGCAGAAGCATCACGGTTGCTCTGTGCTCTTCTGAAGAAAGCTGACTTATGAGATGTTGCAGAATCAGCGATGCTTGTGTAAGAAGCCTTTGCCTTCTCATCTGCAAGTCTCTTTGCCTCTTCCTCTTCCTGTCTCTTCTGTTCTTCGAGACGTCTTGCTTCCTTAGCCTCTTCGGATTCCTTGAAAGCGGAAACGCCAGCCATACCGGGAGCTGCCCATACAGGTGCTCTGCCTGAATTATTATAGCTCTTTCCTGCAAGGAGGCTTCCTAACTGGTGAGAGTTGGAGGATGCCTTTGCCTGTTCCTTGGAAAGTGACGGACCGGATGTATCCTTGGAAGCGGATGCTCCGACACCGGAAGAAGAACCGCTTCTGAATGACATCAGAGGATTGCTCTTGATCTCGCTTACGCTTGCGGGTTCCTTCTCAGCATTCTTATCTTTTCTCTCGTTGAGAGCCTTATCGTAACCCGGAGCAGATGCGATAGCGGAAATGCCCGGAGCTACTGTGTTCTCGGAAGATGCCAAAGTATTTCTGAAGAATGCGGATGTCTTAGCCTGAGCCTTAGCTCTCTCAGCCTTGGCTTCTCTTGCAGCATCAGCTTCCTTCATTGCCTTCTCAGCTGCAGCAAGCTTTGCTTCTGCCTCAGCCTTAGCAGCTGCAGCGATCTGTGCAGCCTTCTCTGCTTCAGCCTTAGCGCGTTCAGCAGCAAGTGCTTCTTCTTTTGCAATACGCTCTTCTTCGATCCTTGACTGTTCAGCAGCCTTGGCAGCCTCTTCAGCCTTTCTGGTCTCTTCTGCAAGTCTTGCTTCCTCAGCTTTTCTGGCTTCCTCGGCTTTCCTTGCTTCTTCAGCCTTTCTAAGCTGCTCTGCAATTCTAGCTTCCTCAGCTTTTCTTGCTTCCTGAGCCTTCTTAGCTTCTTCGATCCTTGCCTTTTCGGCAGCTCTCAGAGATTCCTGGATCTTACGTGCTTCTTCAGCCTTAGCCTCAGCTTCAGCCTTAGCGATAGCAGCGAGTCTTATAGCTTCTTCAGCCTTTCTCGCTTCTTCCTGTCTTGCTCTCTCTGCTGCTTCAGCGGCTTCCTTAGCCTTTCTTGCATCCTCAGCCTTTCTGGCTTCTTCAGCCTTCCTTGCTTCCTCTGCCTTTCTTGCTATCTCGGCTTTTCTGGCTTCCTCAGCCTGTCTTGCTTCCTCAGCAGCCTTCTTCTCAGCCTCAAGCCTCTTAGCTTCGGCATTCTTTCTTATCTCTTCGACTCTTGCAGCCTGGGCAGCTCTTCTCTCCTCAAGGAGCTTGGCAGCCTTCTCGCGCTCAGCGATCTGTTCAGGTGTAAGTTCGTTCTTAGGACGTCTGATAGGTTCAGACTTCTTCTCTTCCTTACGTGAAGCAACTGCAACCGCACCGGCCAAAGCACCGGGTGCTACGGCAGGAGTTACAGCGCTCTTAAATGCAGGAGCTGCTGTCTCAGCGGGTGCTGCGGCAGAAGCTGCTGCAGGTGCAGCGGGCTTAAACGGTGATGCAGCAGTTGTTGAAGATGCTGCAGGTGTTGCCGGCTTAAATGCGGATACGGCAGGCTTAGCAGCTGCTGCAGGTGCGGAAGGTGCTGCTGCCGTTGAAGTTGCTGCAGGTGTTGAAGCTGCAGGCTTGAACGGTGAGAAAGCAGCAGAAGGATCTGCAGAAGGAAGTGTTCCCGGAACCTTGGAAGGCTTGAAAACATTCTTGAATGCAGAATTCTGTGCGCTGCGGTTAACCTTCGGATTCAATTCAGGCTTTGCTGCCTTAGCTGCTGCATTGGCAGTATCTGCTGCAGGCTTAGCTGCTTCAGGAGCGGGCTTGAAAAGATTGCCGAATCCGCTCTTGTTTGCTGCAGATTCAGCGGGCTTGAAAGCATTCTTTGCAGCATGGCTCTGAGCAGCAGGTGCTGCATCAGAAGAAGCGCCTGTATGCTTTGCAGCTGTAGTGCTTGCGGGCTTAAATGCGGAAGAAACAGGCTTTGCTGTCTCAGCAGAAGCCTCAGGAGCAGCTTCGCTAACAGGCTTGAAAGCGTTCTTAACTGCAGGATTGTGTGATGCATCCTTAGTCTCGATCCTGTTGTCTGTTCTGAATGCATTCTTCATTGCATTATTCTGAGCAACAGAATTTACTGTGGGCTGGATTCCGGAAGCGTTTGTAGGCTTGAACGGAGTCTGGGTCCTGGAGTTCATTGTTCTTGTTGCAGCTGTTGTAGCAGCAACGCCGCCCAAAGCAGTCTTTGTCTGGGCATTAGCTCCTGCAGACTTATTGAATGCATTGCTCTTAAGTGCGGGCTTTTCAGGTGCCTTATTGGCAGCCTTGAAAGTACCGCCGTACTTTGTATCTTCTGTAGCCTTCGGAGATTCAACAGAACGGTCTGAAGGAAGCTTCATGGGACCCTTGTGCTGGATAGGCTTAGCCTCAGTTCCGGGTGCGGGCTTGAAAGGACTGATCTCGCCTGCTTCCATAGCCTTGATCTCCTTCATGGCAGTAGCCGTATTGAAGGCCTTGTGATCCTTTTCCTGGGAATCAGAAGCAACCGGCATCGCCTTGACGGGTCCTAAATATCCGAACTTATCGGCGATTACAGTAACGCCCGGGATAAATGCGATAGCAAGATCTACGCCTTCGAGTTCCTTCTTATCCTTGAGATACTTGTATCTTGCGAAACCTGCACCTGCGCCAAGGATGAGGAGGATCAGCCACTGCTGCAACTACGGGTGAAGGTGTGGGAGAACCTGTAGGTGTGGGTGTTCCCTCACCTGTTCCGCCGTTCTCTGTTCCACCGTTGGATGTTGTGGTAGCACCGGTCTCGTTATTAACTGTTGTAGTCTGACCGATTATACCTGCAGCAGCGCCTGCGCCAGCTCCAGCACCATTGTTATTCGGATCAGATGCGTTGGAGTTTGTGTTGTCAGGTGCAATTGTATCTGTCGGCTTAGGTGCCTCAGTTACTAATGTCGTTACTGATACTGTAGGTTCAGCTGCCTGCGTGTTTGTAGGCGCCTTGGTATTTGTCGGCTTCGGTTTCTTAGTCGCAGTCGGCTTGGGTGCTTTTGTATTTGTAGGCTTGGGAGCCTGTGTATTCGTGTTTGTAGGAGTCAGCGTATTTGTAGGCTCCGGCTTCTGCGTAGCAGTCGGATTAGGCTTCTTTGTAGCTGTAGGCTTCGGTTTCTGTGTAGCCGTAGGGTTAGGCTTCTTTGTAGCTGTAGGCTGCGGCTTCTGTGTTGCCGTAGGGTTGGGCTTCTTTGTAGCTGTAGGCTTCGGCTTCTGTGTTGCCGTAGGGTTGGGCTTCTTTGTAGCTGTAGGCTTCGGCTTCTGCGTAGCCGTAGGGTTGGGCTTCTTTGTAGCTGTAGGCTGCGGTTTCTTAGTAGCCGTAGGCTGAGGAGCCTTTGTATTTGTAGGCTTAGGTGTGTTTGTATTTGTAGGCTTGGGTGTATTTGTGTTTGTAGGCTTGGATGTATTTGTGGGCTTAGGTGTGTTGGTATTAGTCGGCTTAGGAGCATTATAGCTTATGATTTTTGCTTTGAATGTTCCGTTAGTCATATCTGAGCCGGTAACTTGGCCCTGAATGTTTTTGCCATTATAAGTAAAAGTTATGTGCAAAACCTGATCAGATTCTTTCGATGCCTTTACTCCATTGGGAGCCCAAATATTATAGCCGCCAATTTCATGGGGACATTCCAATTTGACAGTGACTTTAGCACCGGTATCAAATTTGTTAAGTTTGATATTGAAATTACAGCCATCGCCCCAATCATCGTAGATCTTAAATTCTACATTGGCACCGGCTGCCTGAACATCATGAGAATCGTAAAATTGCAACGCATAAGAGAATCCGATAAGCATGCACAAGAGCAAGCATATCGACTTAAGCGAGAAGCGACCCGAATTGCTACCCGTCATCA
>CACZML010000029.1 GCA_902782235.1 Oscillospiraceae bacterium | reverse complement strand
GGACGGGAAAATGAATACATCCTGAACACCTGCGCCTTCAAGGACTCTTCTGAAGATCCACTCGCCTTTTACGTAACGCTTCTGACCGCCATACTCGTCATAGTAATCGCAGTCCCAGTCACCCAAAAGCGGCGCGAACCAGTCGTATTCATCAGGAATCTTGTCAGTCTTCCCGCTCAATAAAGCATCAATAAAAATATCCATATTAGTTCTCCCCATATTTAGTCCTTATATTGTATCGGTAAGGCATAATTCTGCCAATATCATCTTCACCCGAAAATAAAAGCTATGACCATCCACACGAAGATGATCAGCACGATTGATCCCATAACGATTGCTGTCTTTGCAAAGCCGCTGCCTCTGACAGGCGATTTGGAAGCGTCTTTCAACACTTTTATTCCCAATACAAGGCCTGCTGCCGCAAGAGCAATTCCTGCAAAAGACAGAGCATAGAAAGGAATCTCACTGGTCCTGTTCAGTCCCGCCCTGGCCATGTTTATGAAGAATTCACTTATCAGCGCTGCGATCGCGAAATAGATCGAGATGAACGCCAGGATAAATCCCCATAATCCGGTCTTGGAGAACGGCATATCAGGATCTTTAGTAAGGTCTTTAACATTAGGATTGAACTTCAATAACAGATTGCCTATGCGGTCACCTGTGGCTAACGCATTCTGAACGCGGGTCGAAGAGACAGTCCACATAGATCTCGGACTTCTGAATGTCGTAAACCGCAATCTGTTTTTGCCTTGATAGAATTCGAAAAACGCATGTCTTGTTCCGCCGAAAGGTCCTCTTGCATACGTTGATCTGAACTTGCTGAGATCGCGCGCCTCTGCCATCTGGACTTTAAACGGGTTTGTAACCGAGATATATGCAACTCTTCCGGTATCCTCATCGATACAGAGCATCGATCTGAAAGTCATGAAGCCACGGCAGATAAACGTTGTAATCGTTCCGAAATTTTGCTCCTTCAGATACTTGTCCATCTTCTTTTTCGCGAACGGGAAAACAATGAGATTAGGCAGATCCGTGAAGAACATCATCATTAATGGAACAGTGATAAACAGGCACCAGTTAAATCCCTGCACACGCAGGAGAAAACCCATTAGAATACCCAGCAAAACACCTGCCGCAAGATTTCCGGCGATGATAAGCAAAATTGCTGCTGCGTTATGTCTTTTCATTTTTCGACCCTTAATCCTCATATAAAACGGCCGCCACACGGGTTTATTATACAAAAATGCTTTATGACAAGCACCACTAAACGGGGCGGGTCTTGTTATTAAATCTGTATAGTGTAAAAAAAGATTTACCGCGTATAATAGATACAGTTCTTAATTTTTTAAGGAGAATAAGGAGGATACATCAATGAAAAAGATTTTGGCATTGGTACTCAGCCTTGCCATGATGCTTGGTCTTGCATCCTGCGCTAAGAAGGTAGAAGTTCCTTCAAAGAGCGATGTTAAGAAGGCAGCTAAGGAAGAGTACGATATGGACTTCAAGGTTGACTCAAGGATGCAGAGTGGGTTTTGATCTCCAAGGACGGCACACTTCAGGTAACAGTTACCTGGAACGCTAAGAAGCCTGAAGAGTTCGAGTTTGATGACGAGGCACTTGAAGAGCCTACAACAACCACAACAACTGAGGAGCCTACGACCACAACAACCGAGGAGCCGACAACGACTACTACCACCGAAGCTTCCACACCTGATTCTTCAGACGACGGCGGAAGCACACCTAATCCCAATCCTTCCGGTGCTAAGTATGTTAACTTCGACGATATGAGCTTCTACATCAACGGGAAGAAGTACACACTCGGCAAGACAACTCTTCAGGACATGATCGATGACGGTGTTAAGTTCGAAGAAGACGATCTCGAGAACGCCAAGAACAACATCAAGTCACACTATCAGTCAAGCTACTTCAAGATCGATCCCGGCGTTAAGAACGGCTGCTTCATCTGGATCCAGGTATTCAACGAGACAGATTCCGGCAAGCCTGCTAACGAGTGCTACGTTAACGAGATCCTCTATAAGGTATTATCTGATGAAGGCGCTAAGCAGAAGGTCATCACTTTCGATTTCCCTCTCAACCTGACATTGGATGAACTCAAGGCAAACTCCGGCGAGCCTAACGAGACACCTTATCACAACGAGGATAATCCGAAGTACATCTATGACACTCTTGAGTGGACAAAGAAGGGCACCAAGTTCTGGAACAGCAACAGAATCTCCTTCAGATTCACCAACGGTGCACTTAAAGAAGTCAGCATGACATACATTCCCTAATTAAAAGGGCAATTAAGAACTAAAAATATGGGCTGTCTCATATGAGGCAGCCCTTTTTTATAGGCTCTTAGACCACCTACAGAAAAAAATGATAAAATGCTCAATTTTGTCTGTAGGTTTTGCCTTAAAACATTACGCCAAACGAAAAACCTACAGACATTACAAAGCAAATCTCAGAAAATATCTGTAGTTTTTACCCAGCTAAGCTTATTTAGAACAAAAACCTACAGACAAAAACTCGAAAAATGAATGATTTGTCTGTAGGTCTGCTTTTCGCCTTATTACAACCTTGGTAGCATCTTGTGAGACACCTTATTTAACTGGAATACAATCAGTCTCTGAAATTCGCACCTTTTGCAAACCAGATACCAAAGAGGACAATGGCTGCAAGAGCACACGCTGCTCCGCCTGAGATCATCGTATACTTATTAGAAGAATCATTAGATAACACATAAGGAACCAGAACACCCTGAGCTTCGGAATAACTGAAGCCACAGGTCTGTACGTACTGCAGAGCCTGCTCTCTTAATTCATAACTCATCTCGTATGCATATCCGTCTATATGAACAGGCTCCGGCGGGCTTGATATAGTATGTGCAAATCTCTTCTGCGTATAATTGGTAAGCGCATTCCAGGTCTTAACATCTTCAGAATCAACTCTCATGACGAGCATCTTCTTGATAGATTTAGGATCGGTATCGTTATCGAACTGCGGAATAAGATAGTAGGAAAGATAACCATCAGAACCCCTGATCGAAAAGTGTCCCCAGGCATTAGTCGTATAACCGGAAACACGTGTATAAGTCTTGATTGAACCTAAGTCATATGTGGGGAAATTCAGATCGACCTTATTAAGATCACCGACAATAAACTGGGCTCCGAAAACCAGCATAACAGCTGCCACGAGCAGCAAGGTCAGAGCGGAAAGAAACAGCGCCAGCTTGGGCCTTCTAAACGCTAAAGAGATAAAACGGAACAGACCGCGCATAATTGATTCACCCTCATATTCAACTATCTGGAAAAGCCAACACCAACGCTCCCATTATAGCATGGTTACTTTAGGAAAGAGTGATTTCTGAAGATGCGGTTTTCGATGATGTAATTAAAACTTGCCGATTGTATAATCTTTATTATCAAGGGGATTTTCAGGGGGATACAAAAATGAAAAAGGTAATAGCCGCCACTCTCGCATTAACTCTTATTCTTTCAGTTGCTTCATGCAGCAATAAGACTGAACCTGATGACACAGGTTCTGATACGACTGAGACTGCAACGGAGACCACAACAGTTACAACTGAAACATCCGGCACAACAGAGACAACAGATGATTGGGAATACGGACCGGAAAGAGTTACCGAAGCACCCGATTACGGCGACGGCCAGATCGCAGACATTTGCGAATTAATGAAAAGCGTAACAGGCAAGAGAATTGCATTAGGTATGGCATTGGTTGAAGACTATTTTGAACAGTCATTCGAAGAGGAATTTAAATTAAAATATGATTATTCGAACGCCAACTTGACGGCTGATATGGAACATGACGGTCAGTATTTTTACGAATACACCATGAAGGTCAAATCAGGAGACCTTTCCTTCAATAAATTCAGATTCATTACCAATCAGGAGATCGGCAATGTCTACATGGTGGAATTCAAATGCACCGCCTCCGAATTTGATTATTCGGTTGAAGAATTGCGGGATTACTATTTAAAGATCGAAAACGAACTCACAAAATTCTTTGGAGCTCCTGCAGATTCTTCAAATGCGGTTGGAAACGCCCCCTATTCCTACAAATACTCTGAGTTCAAGGCAAGTGATGACTTAACCTTCCTTGTTGAATTCGAATGCGAAACCGATAGAACTGAAATCCGGATCTTATGTACCAACAAAGCTGAAAAAGGACATTTCATTTTAGGCTACGAAGCGGAGCAAAACACGGGTGAGACCACGAGCGAGCTGTATTACAAAGACTCTACTAAAGACGACATAGTTACTGATGAGAAAACGGGAATAAGCTATATCAAAAACCAGCTCCTGATAAGCTGTACTATGGGCACTCCTAACGACAAAGAGAAGGTACAGAAGATATGTGACGAAATAGGCGCCGAGATCGTAGGATATATTGAGATTACCAGTGATTTTCAGATCGAATTCAAACGCGATATGTCGTACGATGAACTGATGAAGATCGCTAATGAACTTACAGAAAAATACTACTTCATAGAAAGCGTCGCTCTTAATTACGCAGTTCCTTACGGTCCTGATGACAACGGCTTAGACTAACTCGGCACTCAACTTTTTCCTCAACATTTTTGCGAAAAAAACTGCGGAAAAAGCTGGGTTTCCTTGATTCTCAACTTTTTCCTCAACATTTTCGCGAAAAAACCTGCGGAAAATGTTGGGTAGGACTTTTTCGCAGTTTTAGCGGAGCGTCAGGATCACGCTCTTCCCAGCCTGTGCTTAAAATCGGAATAACCGAAGTCTGTTATCTTCTGCGTCGTGCCGTCTGAACAAAGCTTATAGATATCAGGAAGCGGCATGCCGTTGAATGTATTATTCTTAACGGTCGTATAGATCGCCATGTCTCCGAAGATCAGCATATCTCCCCTCTCAAGTTCGCCGTCAAAGCTGTAATCACCTATCACATCACCGGAGAGGCATGTGGGTCCTGCGAGCCTGTAACGGAAAGGCTTTGACTCATCAGTTACAGCATTTAAAAGAGGCGGTGTGTACGGCATCTCGATTACGTCCGGCATATGGCATGCAGCGCTCGAATCAAGGATCGCAATCTTCTCACCATTATTCTCAACGATATCAAGGACGCGTGTCATGAGATAACCGGCATTGATCGCAACGGCTTCACCGGGCTCAAGATAGATCTTAACGCCCCACTTATCCTTCGCATATAAGATCACGCGCTTTAACGTTTCCACATCGTAATCAGCCTTTGTTATGTGATGGCCGCCGCCCATATTGAGCCACTTCATCTGCGGAAGGACATCTCCGAACTTCTCTTCAACAGCGCGGAGAGTGATCTCAAGCGCATCAGAATTCTGTTCGCAGAGAGTATGGAAATGAAGGCCGTCCAACATCTCAAACGTATCGGGTGTCATTTCCTTATCCCATACGCCTCTGGTCACGCCAAGGCGGCTCCCTGAAGCGCACGGATCGTATATCTCATGACCTTCCTGCGTTGAGCATTCAGGATTGATACGGAGACCAATGCTCCTGCCTGCTTTCTTTGCGGACGGGCCGAACTTTTTAAGCTGGTATATGGAGTTGAAAACGATGTGATCAGCATAGGAAATGATCTCATCCATCTCATCCTCACGGTAAGCAGCGCAGAATACATGCACTTCACCTTCAGGCATCTCCTCTTTGCCGAGCCTTGCTTCATAAAGGCCGCTTGCTTCAGTGCCGGATATATATCCGGATATAAGAGGATAGAAGTCGTAGTTGGAGAACGCCTTCTGTGCCAGAAGGATCCTGCATCCTGTATCAGCAATAACCGATGCAAGGATCTCAGCGTTATGGACGAGTTTCTTCTCATCGATAACATAACAAGGAGTTTTTAACCCCTTGATGCTTTCAGAATCCAAAACAGTTTTAAGTCCGTCAAAGATCTCGTTCATGTTAATCAGTCTACCAATACAGGATTGAAGTTCTCGCTTCTGGGAAGTCCGTACTTATCGAGTGCATCGAGGAACGGATCCGGATCGAATTCTTCTACTGTGTGAACGCCCTTCTCTGTCCACTTGCCTGTAAGGAGCATCAATGCTCCGCACATAGCGGGAACGCCTGTTGTGTAGCTGATAGCCTGGCTCTCAACTTCCTTGTAGCATTCCTGGTGGTCGCAGACATTGTAGATGTAATATGTCTTATCCTTGCCGTCCTTCTTGCCTGTAAAGATGCAGCCGATGTTTGTCTTGCCGTGTGTGCGGGGACCGAGGCTTGCAGGATCAGGAAGGAGAGCCTTTAAGAACTTGATCGGAACGATCTCGTGACCTTCGAAGTTAACGGGTGTTGTGGACAGCATGCCGACATTTTCGAGACACTTCATATGTGTAAGATAGCTCTGTCCGAAAGTCATGAAGAAGCGGAGTCTCTTGACTTCAGGAATGTTTACTGCAAGAGATTCAAGTTCCTCGTGATGCAGGAGGTACATATCCTTCATGCCTACAGCGTCAAAATCGTATTCTCTCTTGATGCTCATTGCAGGGATCTCGACCCACTTGCCGTTCTCGATGTAGCTGCCGGGAGCAGATACCTCACGGAGGTTAACTTCAGGGTTGAAGTTTGTAGCAAAAGCATAGCCGTGATCGCCGCCGTTGCAGTCCAGGATATCGATCGTATCGATAGTGTCGAACTCATGCTTCTTGGCATAAGCGCAGTAAGCCTGTGTAACACCGGGATCGAAGCCGCATCCGAGAAGCGCTGTAAGTCCTGCCTGCTCGAACTTCTCCTTATATGCCCACTGCCAGCTGTAATCGAAATATGCGGAGAAGCCCTTCTCCTTGCATCTCTTCTCATAGATCTCTCTCCACTCGGGATCGTCTGTATCTTCAGGCTCGTAATTTGCCGTATCCATATAATTGACGCCGCAGATAAGGCATGCGTCCATTATCGTAAGATCCTGGTAAGGAAGTGCGATATTCATTACGAGATCAGGCTTGTAAGAATTAATGAGATCAACAAGTTCATCGACCTTGTCAGCATCAACCTGTGCAGTTGTTACGACAGTCTTTGTCTTGCCCTTAAGAGCTTCTGCAAGTGCATCGCACTTGGACTTTGTACGGCTGGCAATGCAAAGTTCCGTAAAAACGTCATCTGCCTGACAGCACTTTCTGATAGCTACATTGGCAACTCCGCCACATCCGATAACTAATACTCTGCTCATTTCTTAATCTCCTTACTTTATGAATTTATTGAAAGAATCAATTCTCTTAAAACCTTGCAGGCAACCGCTGTTGAAGCACCGCTGTTATCGAGCATCGGTGCCAGCTCATTGATGTCTGCGCCAACGATATTTGTCTTGCTTACTTTAAGGATCGCATTAAGCAGATCCATAAAGCTTACGCCGCCTGCCTCAGGTGTTCCCGTTCCGCAGAATACGGAAGGATCAAGGCAGTCCAGGTCGATCGTGAAATATACGGGAGTATTGTTTTTCGAGAGCTCAGAGACTACTTCATCAAGTCCGTCGAACGTGAACTTATGCATGTCCGTATGATCCTTTGCGAAAAGGAACTCTTCCCTGTCTCCGCTTCTGATGCAGAACTGGTGGATCCTTCCGTCACCGACAAGATCGTAGCATCTTCGAAGAACACAGGCATGGCTTAAATTCACTCCGAGATAGTCGTCGCGGAGATCTGCGTGCGCATCGAAATGAATGATGTGCATGTCAGGATACTTCTCGAAAACCGCCCTTACGGAACCTAATGTAACAAGGTGTTCGCCTCCGATAAGGATCGGAAGCTTGCCGTCGTCCAATATCTTTTTGGACTGTGCTTCGATATCTGCGAGCGCAGCATCAGGAGAACCGAAGCTGAGTTCAAGATCGCCTGAGTCGAAGACCTTCTTATCCAGAAGATCCTTATCCTGATAAGGGCTGTAAGTCTCTATTCCAAAGCTCTCGTGGCGGATAGCGGCGCTGCCGAATCTCGCACCGGGTCTAAAGCTCGTCGTGGAATCGAAAGGCGCACCGAAAAGCACGATATCTGCTTCGGAATATTCGCAGTCACAGCCGATAAAAGTCTCTACGTTTTTGTTCATGACTCAACCTCCATCAGCATCTTCTCAAGATATGCAGGAAGATAGAATGAGCCTATGTGCAGCTTAGTCGTATAGTACTTCGTGCTTAAGTGAAGGCTCTTCCAGCGTTCCTCATCAAAATCGTTGATCGGGTGATATTTCTTGCTCGCAAAACCGAACAGCCAGTAGCCTGCTGCGTAAGTCGGGATATGAGCCTGATATACACGGCTTATCGGGAATGTATTTACGATCCTCTTATGGCTTCTCTGCATTGCCTCAGCATCGTGCTTGTAGAACGGGCTTCCCTGCTGGTTAACCATGATGCCGTCGCTTCTTAAAGCGTTGTAGCAGATGCCGTAGAATTCTCTGGTGAAATATCCTTCGGAAGGTCCGAACGGATCGTTGGAGTCTACGATGATGAGATCGTATTCCTCGCTGGATCTTCTGATGAATCTGAGCGCGTTGTCGAAATAGATATGAACACGTGTATCATCAAGCTTGCATGCATTCTCAGGAAGATACGTGCGGCATGCTTCGATAACCTGGGGATCCATCTCAACCAGGTCGATACGCTTGACGCTCTCATATCTTGTCAGTTCCTTAACGACGCCGCCGTCTCCTGCACCGATTACGAGGATGTCCTGAACGTTGGGATGCACTGACATCGGGATATGAGTGATCATCTCATTGTAGATGAACTCATCACGCTCGGTGAGCATTACATCTCCGTCAAGAGCCAGTACCTTGCCGAATTCCGGAGTATCGAAAATATCGATCTGCTGGTAATCGCTCTTACTCGAATAAAGATGTCTTGTAACCCTGAGGCTGTGACGTACATCAGGCGCATGATATTCACTGAACCATAAATTCATCCCTTAAGCCCTCCTTAAATCAGAACGTTAAGATTATTGATATCCGGATCCTCTGAACCTGTCATGGAGCAGCCCTTTTCCTTCGCATAAAGAATGTAATCCAGAATGCTTGATGTGATCCTCTCACCGGGCGCGAGGATCGGGATTCCCGGCGGATAGCACATAACGAATTCACTGCAGACATGTCCTACGCTCTCTTCGATCGGAACGCTCTTCTTATTTGAATAGAAAGCCTCCTGCGGACTGCATACAACTTCAGGATCGATATATTCCTGGCTCATAAGTCCGTCCGGATCTTTCTTGTATCTTCTTCTGATCTCAGCGAGTGCGCTTACGAGTCTCTCGAGCTCCTGCATTCTGTCGCCGATCGAGAGGTAAGCAAGTATATTTCCGATATCACCGAACTCGATCTGGATATCATATTCGTCTCTTAAGATGTCGTAGACTTCGATTCCTGCAAGGCCGATATCTCTTGTATGTACACTGAGCTTAGTAGGATCAAAATCGAAAATTGAATCGCCGTTGATAAGCTCGCGGCCGTAAGCGTAATAGCCTCCGATAGCGTTGATCTCTTCTCTTGCGTATTCAGCCATTCCTGTAACCTTGCGGAAGACTTCTTTGCCTCTTAAAGCAAGATTTCTTCTGCTGATGTCGAGGCTTGACATGAGAAGATAGCTGCCTGACGTTGTCTGCGTAAGGTTAATGATCTGTCTTACGTGTCTCTCGCTGACATTCTCGCCAATAAGCAAAAGGCTGGACTGCGTAAGGCTTCCGCCTGACTTATGCATGGAGACAGCTGCCATATCAGCACCTGCACGCATAGCGGAAACAGGCATGTTCTCACCGAAGTAGAAGTGTGTGCCGTGTGCTTCGTCTGCAAGGCAGAGCATTCCGGCGTCGTGAGCCATCTTTACGATAGCTCTGATATCGCTGCAGATGCCGTAATATGTGGGGTTGTTGACCAGAACTGCAACTGCATCAGGGTTCTCCTCGATCGCCTTCTTAACCTTGTCACGGCTCATGCCGAGTGAGATACCAAGGCGTCTGTCTACGTCAGGATTAACGTATACGGGGATCGCACCGCAGAGGACAAGAGAGTTGATAACGCTCCTGTGCACGTTGCGGGGCAGGATGATCTTATCTCCCTGCTTGCAGCAGGAGAGAACCATGCTCTGCACTGAACTTGTCGTACCGCCTACCATAAGGAAAGCGTGCTTTGCGCCGAATGCATCTGCCGCAAGGAGCTCAGCATCGTGGATGACCGATACCGGATGGCAGAGGTTATCCAAAGGCTTCATGCTGTTGACGTCAACGCCGACGCACTTCTCGCCCAAAAACGCAGTAAGTTCAGGGTTGCCCTTGCCGTGCTTGTGTCCGGGCACGTCAAAAGGAACGACTCTCATCTCGCGGAATCTTTCGAGAGCTTCATAGATCGGAGCTCTGTTCTGATCCAAATCTGTTCTGTCCATACACCACCTCATAACAAAAAACGCAAGCTGTAATTACACAACTTGCGCTTTAAATCACTATGTTTCTTATCTGTCACCATATGGTGCGAATAACACCCGTATGGCGGATACCCAACGCATTTCGGTTATAAAGTAACCAACTTATAAAACTGAGCTTTTAACTCAATCAATAGATCGGAAGAACCGATCATCGGCAGTGGACCCGGCTGTCCGTATGGCCTTAACTCCCGAAGGAGTGGTCCCGTAAAATCACCTAAGACTCTGATAAACATCGTCTATGCTTGGTATATTATGTTTTTATTAAAACAACGGGAATTATACATAATGCCAAGATGTTCGTCAATCAGTTGCAGACACTATCCGGCATTAAATTTCCTTTAGATTTCAGCAAAGAGCTTTTCGAAGTATTCCCCGTATCTTTTAATGTGATCCTTCATGGAGAGATCTGCCCTCATATATTCCTTGAAGCCCTCCACATCGACCCATTTATATTCAGTTGTCTCGCCTTCCTGAAGGACAACAGAATTCTTGTCAGCACTTACAGTTGCCACATACGAATAGTAGAGGCTGTGATAGTACTCACTTACATGCCGGCCCACAAGCTCCATGCTGTCGGCCTTAAGTCCAGTCTCTTCGAAAAGTTCCCTTACGGCACACTCATAGGGATCTTCGCCCTGCTGTGCAGCGCCGCCGGCACCGGGTTCCCAGTATCCGGGCAGGAAATCTTTACGGGGGTCCCTTTTGGTCAGCAGAAATGTGCCGTCCTTATGAATAACGAGGATATCGGCTACCAGATGATAACGCCCGTCAGGAATATCCACATAGTTTCCGGGCTTTCTTTCCCATGTCTCACCTGTCTTATTGCCGTTTATGTCATAAAGGTCCCAAAGTTCCATAGTTGTCTCCTTAAAAATCCAAAAGATCTCAGATGCCCCAGATATTAACAAGTTCAAGCATAAGCATCATTACGATGGATACGCCGTTGCCAAGGATGCTCATGATGTACTTCCACTTGGGCGCAGAGTCTTCCTTACCGGTAATAAGGTGGAAGACTGAAGATATTAGCGTTGCGGCAAACACAGCCATGCAGGCAGCTTCCACTCCGAATACCACATAACCCTGCGAATGCGTAATTCCATAGAGTGTGCCATACGATGTGAGCAGCGCGATAATTGGCATGAAGACCGCAGGTCTTATCAGCTGTGTAATGGTAATGAGCAGCAGTCCCTTATAGGGTTCGAGCCTTCTTCCGATAAGGCTTATGAGCTTGGATATCAGCATAAAGCCGCCAACGATACACATAATGATGTAGATGGCGATAAGAACGAGCGTCGGAACGATAGTGTTATCGAGCTCAAAGCTCTGTGATCCGAGCGAGAAGATCTTCGCACCGTCTGATGTCGTATATGTGTAAGCAGGATATGATGCGCTCTGGTCCAATACGCAGATATTGTCGGATATCTGGCGTATCGTCGCAACGCCTGCCGCATCGTAAGTGTTGTCACCCTTATAGATTGCAGGAAGCATGCTGAGCATTCCGTAGATCTTATAGAATCCGCGGCGGACAGATCTGCAGCCGGCATAGACGCCTGCAAGGCCGCCGGGATCAGAAATTGTGCCTTCATAAGCACTCAAGTCAGGTACGGCAGGCTCTCCGAAGATGAGTTTTTTAATGTCTGCTTTGCCGCCTGAAGAAGTCATGAAGACAAAGCCAAGACCCGTCTCGGGATCGAACTTGAGATTTGAGCTGCAGCAGTTTGTTCCGCCGTCATGGCCTAACAAAGTGCAGTTCTCCATAGGATCTGTCCAGAGTCCGTGGCAGCAGTTAACAATATCAGTGTCACCAAGATATGACGAAGGTGAAAGCAAAAGATCTAATGTCTCCTGCTTCTGGAACAGCGGGTGGTCTTCTCTTACAAAGCTCTGGGCAAACTTGGCCATGTCGCCAATAGTTCCCGTCACAGCACCTGCCGGATAGACATTTATATAGAGAAGCTGCTGACCGTTGTTATTCCATTTCGAGCCATCGAAATTATAAGAATAGAGGTCCATTCTCTTCTCCTTGACCCACGAATTGTCGCTGTGGTCAGGAAGGATCGCTGTATGCTCCATTCCGAGCGGCTCGAAAATATTCTTATGCACATAATCAGCAAAGGACTCTCCCGTGATGCACTCGACGACATATCCTGCCAGAGCCGCACCCCAGTTGGAGTAGGAGCAGACCTCACCCGGACGGTACATTTGAGGCGGTTCAGTTGCCTTCAGGGCATCTCCTAAGGGAATGACCTCAGAAGCGTCCTCAACCTGAAGATTCCAGGTGCATTCACCCCATCCGGCATTGTGATTCATGAGATTTAACATTGTTACAGGTTCATCATATTTGAGTTTTTGGAAGAATCCGTCAGGCAGATAGCCCCTGACATCGGCATTCAGGTCGATCCTGCCCTGCTCATAGAGCTGCATGACACTGACCCAGACAGTCAGCTTGGAAACGCTTCCCCATTCAAAGACGGAATCTGTGGTGCATTCCACTTTATTCTCGCGGTCGGTCTCACCAAAGGCACCCTCGTAAAGCAGTTCATCCTTATTGAAGACCGCGGTTACGAAGGAAACATAATCGTCAGGGTTCTCCTTTGCCCACTTCTCGATAGTGCCTCCGACATCATCGTATCCGACGCCCGATGGAGTCTTCCTGTCATCTGCCGCGAAGACCGTAACTCCGCCCAACAGTATTGATACAGTGCAAAATGCACCTGTTAATGTCTTTAGAAATCTGTTCATGAATAAACCTCAGTATGGGATCGCAATGTGACCGTAAGTCTCTTTAAGCCATGTGCCGCTCGCATTATCCTCCGAAGGATATACGATCGTATCAGGATCTCCGTCAGAGATATATCTCTTGCCGTTATTCAGCTGCTTAAAGTTGTCTTGGATATCCCAGTAAACGCCGTCATTATCGTATGCGCGGATACGTCTTATCGCAGTCTTGTTGTAGTCTCTTACAAAAGGCGAATAAGACCTTGTCCATGCGCAAAGGAGCGTTGCCTTTGTCGTATAATTCATGCCCTCATAGGTTCCGGATAAGATCTTCTGGTACTGAGGCTTGTCATCAGAGATCTTCTCGGGCGAACCGTAAGGAAGAGCTACGATATTAACATACTGTCCGGGAATAATGGACTCCAGGAGCTGGTACATGCGTCCGACTTCCTTCTCAATCTCCTCCGCGGTCTTCTCACCGAGCTTAACGTGGTTGTATGTGTGGTTGCCGATGTCGTAACCGTTATCGACCATCCACTTGAGGAGCTTCTTGTCATCCTCTTCCTTGTTGCAGAAAAGGCTGCAATTGAGGAAGAAAGTAGCAGTAACATTGTAATCAGGATATTCAGCCTTGATCTTCTCCAAGATCGCAATGGCGCATCCGTCATCGAACTTGGGTGAACCGTCGTCATTCCAGCCCTCAAGGACAACGTCCCTGATGCCGTCGTCAAAGGTAAGGATTAGCGGGCTGTAGCCAAACGGGACAGCGATATTGCCGTCGACAAAATCCGTCAGCCTCATCATGCGGTAGCCCTGCTCATAGAAGCTTCTAAGGTCTGCTTCGAAAGCCTCGGAAGTTCTGTTATAGCCGTCCTTATCTACATTGCCGCCCTTATACTTGGTCTCGGAATTCTTCATTTTGTAGATCCTGTGATACATGAGGATCGGAACGGAGTTGAGCTCATTGATTCCTGCCTGTTTATACTCTTCTGCGGTTCGTGTAACCTTCGCAGTTGTCTCAGGCGTAGTCTCAACAGACTCCGTCGTTGTGGCAACAGTAGATTCTGTCGTGGGGACAGTCTCTGGTTCCTCCTTCTTGCATCCGGTGAAGAGCGTTGCCGTCATTGATGTGATAAGTAAATAAGCTGTAAGTTTTCTCCAATTCATAACTATATATTATCTCCCAATCAGATTTCTTCAATCACCGATGTGCCCTCTTCGCCCATCGTCCACTTCCACTTCTCATTGAACCTGAGCTTGCCGTTTTCGAGCGCTGGCGAAGAATCGCAGGATCCTGTCCTAAGATTGCCGTCAGTATTCATGTGCTGATAGTTAAAATGCAGGTTGTGATCCTCATCCATTGTGCCGATCAGGAACCCCTTTACGATGCTTCCACCCGAATACTCGGCCCAGATGACATTGCCTTTCTGGTGATAGCAAAAAATAGTCTGGTCAGACACTTCACCTGACTCTGAATTCTCCACCGCGGTGAAGATCTTATCATCGACCGTGAATACTTCCTCAGCGTCTTCGAAGAAATGCCTGCCTTTCTCATAAGCCTTCTCAAGGTTGCTGTCCCAGTTGCCTTCACGGGTCTTCTTCTCTCTGGACGTGCCGTCGAAAACAACGAATTCCATTTGCTTCGCGCGGTTAAAGAGTCTGTCGCCGAACATGACTTTCTTCATGCTGGCAAGAAGCCCGAACTGCTCAAGTCTCTCGACCGGATTGCCTGCAGAGCAAAGGATCATGGCCTTATCCATCATCTTCATCTTCTTATCGCCATAAGCAAATCCGTAGGTCCACACCCTGTCGAACCAGCCGACCAGCTTGGCCGGAGCTTCAGTCCAGAAGACCGGATAGATAAAAGCGATGGCATCAGAAGAATTGATCTTCTCATGCTCAGCGAGAACATCCTCTTCCGTAAACGGCGTGTTCTCGTAGTTGGCATCCCTTAAATACTGCTGCTCAGTAATGTCAGCCTTGAAATCCATCTTGTAAAGATCTGAGATAATGTACTCATTCCCGCTGTCAGTAATACCCTTGATGAATGCATCACGGATATTCCTCGTGAACGAATCCTCAGACGGATGGCAGTAAACAATAAAGACTTTCATAAACAACTCTTCCCCAATTAATATGCCTCACATTATACCATCTCATAATTTATCAAGTATTATTCTTTAATCTGTCCCTTTTCCAGATTCATGCCAATCTATATAATTATTAGAAGTAAAGTATGCACTTTGGTGTCAGAAAGGATATTGTTATGAATTCGTTCTCTGAGAAGCTCATCGGAAATGTAAACAAGGTCATTGTCGGCAAGGATAAGCAGATCGAACTCCTGCTCGTATCCCTCCTCGTTGGAGGCCACGTTCTCTTAGAGGACGTTCCCGGCACGGGTAAGACGAAGACAGCCAAGGCGCTGGCGCAGTCATTGGATCTTGATTTCAAGCGCGTCCAGTTTACGATCGACCTTTTGCCTTCGGATCTTACGGGCATCAACTTTTTCGACCGCGAGGCAAACAGATTCGTATTCCGCAAGGGACCTCTCTTTACAAATATCCTTCTTGCCGACGAGATCAACAGAGCTACGGCAAGAACACAGTCGAGCCTTCTTGAGTGCATGGAGGAGAAGCAGGTTACAGTCGACGGCGAGACAAGAAAGCTCGATCTTCCTTTCCTCGTAATCGCTACACAGAACCCTGTGGAATCCCAGGGTACATTCCCGCTTCCTGAAGCGCAGCTCGACCGTTTCCTTATGATGCTCAAGATGGACTATCCCACACATGATGAGAGCATCTCGATCCTTAAGAGATTTGCGACAGAAGACCCGCTCGAGAACCTCACCTCCGTAACCACCAGAGACGAGATCTTCTCCATGCAGGAGCAGGTCAAGAATATATATGTATCTGATCTTCTTTACGACTATGCGGTAAAGATCATTGAAGCTACGAGAGAATCCAGTGATATCGATGTCGGTGCCAGCCCGCGTGCACTTCTTGCTTATGTCGCTGCTGCAAAGGCTCTGGCCTTTGTACGCGGACGCGAGAACTGCATTCCTGATGATTTCAAGGAACTCGCAGTACCCGTCCTTGCACACCGTCTCACGATCCGCTCACAGAGATCTGTCTCAGGCGACGGCAAGTTCATGTCCAAGCGTGACACCGCAGCTGCCATCATCACAAGACTTCTTAACACGATCCCCTGCCCCACAGAGGACTTCAGCAAGTAAGACTTAACTAAGAATGGAACTGTTCATACTGATCTTCTCATTTATCGTGCTGTTTGTAGTAGAGAGCATCTACTACCGTTTGCATGCGCTCGACAGACTGAATCTTAAGGTCGATTTCTCGAAGCGCGTCGCAAACTGCGGCGATGATATTGAGCTGATCGAAGTTGCCGAGAACAAGAAGCGTCTGCCGCTTCCGTTCATAATCCTTAAGATCGAAGTTCCGCGCGCTCTTAAGTTCTACGACATGACCAACACGTCAATGTCAGATCATCTCTACAGAGAAGACATGCTCACGGTAAAACCTTTTTCAAAGCACACACGCCGTATCAAGGCGCAGTGCACGAAGCGCGGCTACTTTGTGCTTCCGAGGATCGGCATCACGACTTCAGACCTCCTTCTTACGACGAGACTTAACAGGGATTTCCCCGCAGACTCAAGCCTTACGGTACTTCCCGAGACGATCAATTCGGATCTCATGAAGATGCTCACATCCGTTACATTGAGCGAGCTCCAGTGCAGAAGGACGCTTCTGACAGACCCGTTCTCTCTTGCCGGAATCCGCGAATACACTCCGCACGATCCGATGAAGAGCATCAACTGGAAAGCGAGCGCCAAAACAGGCGATCTGATGGTAAACCAGAACGCTTCAACGTGCTCTCAGAAGGTACATGTTTTCGTAAATCTCGATTACTATAATCCGAAGCGCTCCACTTCACTGCTCGAGAAGTCAATAAGCCTGACATACACATACTTAAGGGACCTCGCAGAGCTCAATATCCCTGCGGCAGTCTATACAAACGGTCTGGATATCATTACGGAGCAGCCGGTGGTATCTGAGACGGATCTGGGCTCTGCCACACTGGAAGAACGTGCAATTAAGCTTGCCAGGATCGACCTTACAAAGCGCGCTTCATCTTTTACCGAGACTCTCGAAAAGTATATTCCGTTAACAGAGCAGGATGACTTTATCCTCGTTATCTCACCGCAGTTCTCAGATAACCTTCAGAAGCAGTTAGCGGAAATGAAGCTGCGCCGTCCTTCACTTCACTGGCTCATGCCATGCTACAAGGCGTCGCAATCAGTTAATATCGATCCTTTGTTGACTGATTCATATACGAGATGGGAGGTGCTTGGTCATGACTAACATCTTCAAGCAGAAGATCCCGTCTACAGGAAAGAATCCGAAGCTCCGTACCGTTCAGGACAGCTTCCTGACCGAGCTCCTGATGTCGTTAATAACCGCGCTCTCCGTCATGTCTGTAATGATATTCGTCAAGATGTACCTTGCAGATATCAGGATTAGCTTCTGGCCTCCGTTCACACTTCTTATCGTTGCAGTGATCCATACATTCATCAGAAGGAGCAAGATCAACAATCTGATCCTGATGATCGTGCTGCATCTGGCAGTATCTGCAGGATTCTATTTCGCCGTATTGAACATTCCGGTTCTCGAATTCGGCAGGATCGCGCCAAATAAGAATTATCTTTTCATGGCTCTTGCTATACTTACGATCTTTTCCATAAGCTACCGCATCAAGCCGGTATACACGGCAAGCGATCCGGAATTCATAGCATTCCCGGCAGCAATCCACGCGATCGGTTATATCCTTTTGAAGTTAGAGGATTACAGCGCTGAGAACAAGGCTGAATTCATTGAATCATCCAAGAGCATGTCAAGAAGCGCGATCCTCTATAAGCTGAGCAAGCTTCAGGCTGTAACTGACGCCAGAGAGGGCTTCTCTACGAACCTTCTTGTACACGCGGTAATAATCGCATTGCTGTTCCTCATAATGCGCCAGCTCGCTGTATTCGAATCCAAATACTATCACTCGATCCGCAGGGAATCCAAGACTTCATCACTGCTTAAAAAGCAGAACCGCAAGACTGTCATATTCATCATCATGCTGTTCGTGGTTGCAGTTGTCATGCTTTTCTTCTTCCCTTATTCAGCGGTGAATGATCTCCTTACGGTCGCGGCTCAGGGCATCCTGGGAGGAATAATGTACCTGTTATCCCTGCTGGAGTTCACTGATGATTACATCGACCTGGATCTGCAGGAAAGTGAGGAGATGCTTGAATTTGAAGAGATCGCTGCAGAAGATCCTTTTACCAGGGCAGTAGCGATCGGATTGCTTGTTATCGTTATTGTTGTAATCCTTATAGTCGTCATCAAGTCGGTCCGTGCATATCTCAAGAACAGGCCTAAGAAGAATGAAATTGACGAGATATCTGATGACGAGATCCTTATCGATACCATCGAAAACATCGCGCCCGAAGAAGAGCTCCTTGGCAAGTCCCATGACTTCGGCACAGGCTATGAACGCCAGGTGAGAAAACGATTCTACGATAAGACGCGACGCGCGATGAGGAAAGGCCTTCCCGTATCAGACGCTTCAACTCCGGGACAGATCGAGAGTGCGCTTCTGGCAAACGGAGACAAAGAGATCGCCTCCCTCAGAAAAGAGTACGAGAAAGTACGTTACGGTAAAGAATAAAGGCTGCCTTCTTAACAAGACAGCCTTTGTTTTAGTTATTGGATTTTTGGAAAGCTTTAAGATCATCAGTCATCTTTTTCGCTGTTCTGAAATCAAGAAGATACATGATGACAACCACTCCCACATATACGAATGCGACAGATAAGACAATCGCTAAAAACTTTGAAACATCCACATTGGAGAACCCCGAGAATCCGAACGTGAAGACAAGGATAATTAGTTCGATCGATAAGAGTTGGATGATATCACGGACGATCATCTGCCTGACCGTAAGCTCACGCTTGGAATACATGACAAGGCCTGGGATAACGCCTAAAAGGCCGTCTATTACCGGCACGATAAATGCCGTGTAGCCGAGCTTCTCGTCAGGTGCGAGGACAATACCGCAGATGAAGATCGCAATATTGACCAGAGTTACTATTATGAAGAAACTCATTAAATTGTTCTTTATATGCTCTCTCATGCGCCTGCCCTCCTGCTGATGAATTCCCTGAATTCCGCTACGTATTTGCGCGAGATAATAACGTCCTCGCCGTTTGTGAGTTTACATAAGAATCTGCCGTTAAGGGCAGGCTTGATCGAATCGACCTTCATGAGGTTCAATATGACCGACTTGGAGATCCGAAGATACCCTTTCTCCTTAAGGATCTCTTCGAACTCATAAAGCTTCAGGTTCGTCTCGAAGCTGTCCTTATATGTGTAGATAAACGTATGGTCATCCACGGATTCGATATAGAAGATATCCACCACGGGTATCTCGTAGATATGCTCGCCTTTTGAGCCTGAGACGCTGCCGTCAAGGCCTTTTACGAACCTTACGATCGACTTGACCCTGGCATCTTCGGCGTGGCACCCGATCTCGATATATTCCTGTTCCTGGCCGCCGATCTTCCTGACCTTTATTTCCATCAGTTAACTCCCGGATAATATTCATTGACAGTAAACTGTCCTTCTCCCTTAAGATAACAATCGAAAAATCTTACTTCAAGTGAATTGACCGTATCTGACATATAAGCATGGTCCACATCGCCCGAGCCGAGCATCTTCGCAAGAAAAGGCGAGAAGAGCGGAAGATCCGTATAATCCATATGAAGCGAACCCTCAAAATACGTGTAGTAATAGATCTCTGCAGTGTCCTTAATCGTGATGTTCGGATAGGGATAATCGATCTTGGCTATCTCCTGAAGTCCCTCGTAAGAGTCTGAGTTCTCCAGTTCGAAAAGTGGAATCTTGTAAGGCGTCTCATCGATAATATACTTGCCGTCTTTAACGCCTTTTATGTTTCCAAGGATCGTTCCGTCGATGTCTATGACCGCATCGATATCATCACGGATCTTGCCGACTTCGACTGCAGTGGCACCGCCCATGGAATGTCCCATAAGGCCGATCTTGTCAGTATCTATATGTGTGAGGACATCAAGAACATCCTTTCTGGAAGAATCATTTTCGAACCAGTAGCAGCCGGTATCATTATTGTCAGCGCCTGCGATCAGGGCATCTAATGCGAAGTTCATATCAGCTGCACGAAGTTCCATCCAGGAACGCGAGAGTTTGTAGATATCCTCTTCCTGCATATCGCCATTTGCATTCATGCATCCGTTCATAAAATCCTTATCAACGATAATGGTCTTTCCCGACGTATCCTTCGTAAAGAATGAATGGTAAGGATGCTCGATGCTTACGACGACATAGCCGTTGCTCGCAAGCTCAAGATATGTGGAGGCATTGCTCTGATAGTATCCGAATGCGCCATGTGAGAATACGACCAAAGGAAACTTCTCGCCTTCCTTTGCTTCTGCAGGTGCGAAAAAGTAAGCCGGAACCTCTCTCTTGGAGCCGTCATTTTCGAAAGCTTCGATACGGCTCTCATCAACGAGAATGCAGTTACACTGAGTAACTGTATAAGGTCCTGTCACAGGCCTGCCCTCATAATCGGTAAAGAGGAATGCCGGAACCATTGCGCCACAGATAAGGATAACGCTTACGATAAGGCTCATGACCTTGAGGCCGGTCTTCTTTATACCAGTCTTCTTTCTATTTGCCAGTGCGAAGATCCCTGCAAAAACTACCCTTACAACGAGGAGGATTATGAGTCCCGTAAATCTGAAGCCAGTATCAATACCGGGAAGCAAGAGCATGATGCAATAGAGCACGATTTCTCCTGCATTTACGATAAGCCTTCTTATTGTCCATGTCTTTTTGTCAGAAGATTTTTTTACAGCTTCGAAGATCAGAAAAAGGATCTCTGCTGCGATCAATATGAATAAAAGTAAAAGTTCCATGTTAATACCCGTCCCTTCTATGTTTGGGCAGAGTATATTCAAGCTTCCAGGGCTTTACAACGGCTTTGCGGGTAAGATGCAAAAGCAGGCGGTAAGATGCATATATAAGCCATAATTAACACACTTTTTCCGTTATCCGCGATTGCAAAGCACGGATGTATATCTATAATTATGCTGTCAACCAAGATTAGAAAATAAGGTGAATATCATGATCAAAAACGTCGTACTCGATATGGGAAATGTCCTTCTGGATTTCAATCCTGAATTCGTTATGAATACATTCTGTTCTTCTGATGAGGAGAAGGAGATCATCGATAGAGAGCTCTTCAACGGACCCGAGTGGGCCTTAGGCGACAAGGGTGATATCAAGGACAAGGACAGGTTCGACCTTGTAAAGGTCAGGGTTCCTGAGAAGTACCATGAGTCACTTAAGAAGTGTGCGGACAACTGGGATGTCTGCATGAATCCCTTAGAGGGCGCAAGAGAATTCTGCGAATATGTGAAGGATCACGGTTACGGAATCTATGTATTGTCCAACGCCAGCGACCTGTTCTACACATACTTCCCCAAGTTCCTGCCCCTGGATTTCTTTAACGGCGTATTCGTCTCATCAGACTATCTCATGCTCAAGCCAGACGTTGAGATCTATAAGACATTCCTTAATAAATACGGCTTAAATGCTGACGAATGCCTCTTTATCGACGACAGGGCGGACAATATCGCAGGCGCCGCAAAGGCCGGTCTTAACACCTTCCAGTTCAAGGGCGATTACAACGCTGTCATCAGCCAATTAACAAAATAGAAATACTATTTAACATCTTTCTAACAAAGCTAAACTCTTTGTTTTCATTTGTGTAAAACGGAGTTTTTATAGCCTCCTTATAATCAAATTATAAGTTCACATCGATGATTTAATTTCCTGATGTTTATTTCGCTGTAAATTATTTGGAGGTTGGCACATATGATTGGCAAGAGTTTATACGACTATACCGTTAACGATGTTTCCGGTCTGTTCTATGAGAATGTAGATGCAGTCGTAATAGTAGATCCGTCGATCGATGCATACAAATCGGTTGTACGCCGCGGCATGTTCGAGACATTCCTTAAGGAATCCGGAATCTATCACGACCTTATCCTGGACCTCTGGTTCCATTTCAATGAATCAAACGAGAAGGTCACAGGCGAATACCAGATTTTCGCTGACAACACAGGCGTATTTAAATCCAAGTACAGCCGCCGTCTGAAGCTCGTTCTGGAAGACGAGAAGAAACCTCATCTTGTCCAGCTCACCGTATATCCTGTTGAGGATGCCACAAAGTACATCTTCATTCTCGATGAGTTCGACGACAACGAATCACTGCAGGAATCCCTGACAACAAAGAAGATCAACACGATCCAGAATACATACCTGTTCTCCATGTATATCGACCTCGTCGCAGACACCACGAGCAGCATCAATGTAACCGAGATCTCCGATGACGTTGTTAACTACAACCTCAAGTATTCAGACTGGAGAATGATGATCGTCAACATGATCTGGCCTGAGGATCAGGAACAGTTCCTCCGCCGTACGGATCCTGAATATCTGAAGAAGAATTTCACACCCGGCCGTACATCCTCCTACGACTGCATGATGCGCAATCTTGAAGGCAAGTTCATCTGGGTCAAGCTCATCTTCAGCCGTGCTCAGACCTACAACGATGACGATTACAGATTCGTCTTCATGGTCCAGGATATCAACGACAAGTCCATGGAACTCATGTCGACACTTCAGAAATACGAAGAGAAGGCCATCAAGGATCCTCTCACAGGCGTTATGAATCACGGCGAGATCGAGACACAGCTTAACAACGCGCTTGCACGCCGTCAGTCTAACGATCAGCCTGTCTCCGTAATGATGCTCGACTTAGATCATTTCAAGCAGGTAAACGACAATTATGGTCATGCAGTAGGCGACGTCACACTGAAGCATTTCGCAAAGATCCTCATGGACATCGCAACGGAAGAGAAAGCTCTGGTCGGACGTTGGGGCGGCGAGGAATTCGTCATCGTCTGCCGAGATAAGAATGCTGATGCTGCCAGGCTACTCGCTGAGAAGATCAGAGAGAGTATTGCAGAATACCAGTTCCCCGATATATACCACCTTACCTGCTCTATCGGCGTCACGGAACTCCATCCCGAAGATGACTTCACCAAAGCATTTAACAGGCTGGACAAAGCTATGTACGCTTCAAAGCAGAGCGGAAGAAATAAAGTCACATTATTAGCATAAAAGGATAACAGTCATGTGATCTGATCATTTGGCTGACAATCCCCAAAATAATTACAGCGGTCGTACCCATAAGGATTCCGGTCCTTATGGGTACTCGCTTGATTAGGCTTAATCCTGATCCAGATAATCTATTCCGTAATCGATCAGGCGGCGCACTTCCTCATTGGTCTTATACCCGCCCTTCTTGCGGTTGCAGCGCCAGCAGAGGCACTGGAGATTATCTATATCATCACCCGTGCCGCCCTGTGATACAGACTGAATATGATCAACTTCCAGAAGAAGATAATCGCCGAGTCCTTCGCAGAGACTGTCCAGATAATCCTTGGAGATACCGCAGATCTGGCATGTGTAATTATCGCGCTCAAGCACTTCATTCTTATCGGACACCCTGATCCTGCGCCTGCCCGCGACTTCGCGCATCAGGCGTTCTTCCCTGCTGATATTGTATTTCTGCCACTTGTAGCGGAATCCCACGACCATCAGGACCAGAAGGATCGCAGCGATTATGATCACTAAGGCAACGACAATAAAGATGCCGTCAGAGCCGCCTGTTATATCATCAAAACTAAACATTTCCCATTCTCCAAAAAGTATTTGTCAGCATAATAATACAATAAAGTCCTTTAGATTAATGGGACTAAAAAGGGCAGCGTCTGCTGCCCTCTGATCTCTTATTTGTTTTCTCAAGGTTATGCCTTAACGGAACCCAGCGCGACACCTTCGACAATATGTTTTGACAGGAAAAGATAAACCAGGACAGGTGGAATACACATCAAAAGCTCTGCACCACGCACATATGTTGCGGAAGTATAATTAAGGACGTTAAGTGTTTTGACCTTATCATCGATGAGAATGATACTGGGAACCCAGGAATTAGACCAGCTTGCAACAAAACAGAATATGGTCTGTGTAGCTATCGCAGGCTTCATAAGCGGCAACATGATCTGGTTGAAGATCCTGAATTCTCCGGCACCATCTATTCTCGCCGATTCTACTACTTCTTTGGAGAAAGTTGCCTTCAGGTACATTCTCATGAAGAATACTGTCATCGGCGTCGCGATAGCCGGAATGATAAGCATTACGAGGTTATTGGCCAGGTGGAACTTGTAGCACATCTGGACAAAACCAATAGAAGCTACCGTGCCGGGGATCATCATGGTAACGATAATGAACTTCTCGAAAGCCTCTCTTAACTTCCATTCATAAGCCGTGATCGCATATGCCGTGATAGCGGAAAAATAAATATTCAGTATTGTGCTCGTTACAGTTACAAGAACCAAATTACCAAAAGCCGTCCATGTAGGCTTATTAAAGAGCTGAGTAAACTCTTTCCAGGTCATCATGGTCTCCCTGGGCTTCGTAACAACGGTGAAATTACCGCTTGCTGTAGGAAGGATAACAACCTCGTCTCCGAAGATCTCACGGATCATGGAAATAAACGGCAATAATACCATTAGCGCCAACAGGACAGATACGATATAAGTAACTATCTTAAGACCTATGGTTTTCTTCTTTTCTGCAGTTAAAGAAACTTCATTAGTGCTCATAACTATACCCCTCATATTCCCTTCTTCAATTCCCTGCGTTCCTGCCTTATCAACTTCTTCAGTTGAATCTCATCTTTATCTCTAAGAAGAATGAAGTAAATGATTACAGCAAGGATAATGTAAATACCAAGAATAATAAGGCTTATGGCAGAAGCTTTGTCATATGCGTAAGAGCCCTGGAACGCCTGGTTCTGCATATACATCATCAGAGTCAGATTTGATCTGGTAGTATCGAAACTTCCGAAATAACTCGGGAGATCATACATACCAATGCCGTCAACAACAGAGACAACTGTAATGAAGAAGAGCATAGGCTTAATGCAGGGCAGCGTGATCCTGAAGAATATTGAAGTTCTGGTTGCGCCATCGATCTCAGCAGCTTCAAATGTCTCCACTGGTATACCGGTGATGCCCGCAACCGCATAGATAAACGTGATTCCAAAGTGCATAAATATCGAAACAACTATGATTATGAACTGTACTGACGTAAAGAATTTCATGTCATCAGCAGTGATTCCAAAACCATTCATAGCAAAAGCTGCCACAGAATACCCTGTGCCGTTTGCCACGATTGAAATAAACTGAATCAAAAGGCTTCCTGCCAAGGCCGTTCCGGCTATAAGCTTAGGGAAAAAGAAAGCAGTCTTCCAGATAAATCTTCCCTTAATACGCATTCTTCTGTCAGTCATCATTGCAGCAAGCCAGAATGCCAGGAGCCACTCAGGGATGGTCGACGCTAAGAAAAAGAAAAACGAATTCTTAAGGGCGCTGTGAAAATACTTTGCCTTTAAAACTTCCGTAAAGTTCTTGAACAAAGGCTTGCCGATAGAAGGCAGAAAATCAGGATGCGTATTTCCCGCATGCTTCAGATCGCAGAATGCATAATAGAGAGTGCTGGCCAGAGGCCAGAAATTAAAAGCAAGGAATACGACTACGAAAGGGATGATAAAGAAATATCCCCACTTAGTGTAATGCCTCTCAATGTGGTTTTTGTTCCTCATAACTGTAACCCTATTTCCCAACGTGATTTGTTTATTATACTAAAATATAGTTCCAAAAGATATGTAAAAAGAGGGCTGCAAAAGCAACCCTCTGTTTCTTTTTCGTCTTTGTTTTCGCGAACCTGAATTATGCCTTAACGGAGCCTAATGCGATGCCTTCGACGATGTACTTTGAAAGGAACAAATACAAGATCAAAGGCGGAATGGCCATAAGAAGCTGCGAGCCCTGATAACTACCCATGATAGGAAGCGTCCTTGATTCACCTTCAATGAGAATGATCCTCGGAACCCATTCGTTGGACCAGCTCGCAACAAAGCAGAAGATAGTCTGTGTAGCAATAGCGGGCTTCATGAGAGGAAGTATGATCTGGTTAAAGATCCTGAATTCTCCTGCACCGTCGATCCTGGCTGACTCCACGATATCCCTGGAGAAAGTAGCTTTCAGGTACATTCGCATGAAGAATACCGTCATCGGTGTCGCAAGCGCAGGAATGATCAGCATTATAAGGTTATTGATCAGATGGTACTTGTAGCACATCTGTACAAAACCGATAGTAGATACAGTGGCCGGAACCATCATGGCAACGATGATGAACTTCTCGAATGCCGCTCTTAATTTCCACTCATAAGCTGTGATCGCGTATGCAGTAATCGCAGAAAAATAGATATTCAGGAAAGTGCTTATGCAGGTAACGATCATTGAATTTTTGAAGCCGATGAAATCTCCTTCGGAAAACAGTCCTTTGAACTCTTTCCAGGTAATTATATGATCACGCGGTTTGATCTCAAGATATCTATTATCTCCCGCACCATTAACCATTTTGATCTCTTCTCCGAAAGTCTGATAAAGCATCAATATAAAAGGTGAAAGGATCAGCATCGCCAACAGGATCGAAACAACGTAAGTTGTGATCTTAAGGGCAATAGTTCTTTTCTTTTCAGCTGTTAATGTCAATTCATTAGTACTCATAACTATTCCCTCAGATTCCTCTCTTCAATTCCCTGCGTTCCTGTCTGATGGCCTTCTTAAATTTTGCTTCATCCTTATCTCTGAGGAGCAGGAAATAGACGATCAAGGCAGCAACAATATAGATGGCAAGCATTACAAGGCTTACCGCGGATGCCTTATCGTAAGCATAAGAGCCCTGGAATGCCTGGTTATTCATGTACATCATCAATGTAAGATTAGATCTGGTCGTGTCATATGCGCCGAAAAGCGAAGGGATATCATACATACCCAGACCGTCTACAACAGATACAACGGTTATAAAGAACAGCATCGGACGCATGCTTGGGAGCGTTATTTTAAAGAAGGTCTGAAGTCTGTTGGCACCGTCTATCTCCGCAGCTTCGAATGTCTCGACCGGAATGCCGGTGATGCCCGCAACCGCATAGATAAACGTGATGCCGAAATGCAGAAGAATGGATGCAACGATAATGATAAACTTTACCGATAATACGAACTCCATGTCCTTCTCTGTAAGTCCAAAACCGTTCATGGACATTGCTGCAGCAGAAAGACCTGCAGCATTAGCGACAAAACCGACTATTGTTGAAGTTATGCTAACACCGAGAATGCCGCCTGACATGAGCTTGGGGAAAAAGAATGCAAGCTTCCAAATGAATCTGGCTTTGATGTGCATCCTTCTGTCAGTCATCATTACAGCGAGCCAGAATGCCAGGATCCACTCAGGGATGGTCGAAGCCAGGAAGAAGAGAAATGTATTCTGCAATGCACTATAGAATGACTTGGCCTTGAATACTTCAGTAAAGTTCTTGAACAAAGGCTTACCGATCGAAGGCAGGAACTCCGGATTTGTATTGCCGGCATGCTTCAGATAACAGAATGCATAGTAGAAAGTGCTTGCCAACGGCCAGAAATTAAAGATGAGGAATACAACTACAAAAGGGATGATAAATATATATCCCCACTTAGTGTAATGCCTCTCAATGTGGTTTTTGTTTCTCATAACAGTAAATTATTCCCCAAAGTGAGATATGCGTCATCAGGTGTTACGCGGCGCTCTTTTGTAAAGATGAGCCAGTCGGTGATCTCAGAGAACGGGAATGTTCCTGTATCACCTTCTTTGAAACCTGAAACATAGTATGGTTCCTGGGTAAGAACTGCAACGATCTGATCGTCCTTAACGTCCTTTAATTCAAACCAGATATGTTCTCTCTGGGGCTTGTCGCCATCCCAGTATGCTTTATCGGTCACGAGACCGATCTTTACGATTATCGTATTATCCTTATTCTCGAAAGCCTTCAGCATATAAGGAATACGCTCTATTGCAAGATCGCTCATTCTCTTTGTTTCAGCATTCGAGAACATGTACATCGGATTCTGGTCCAAAAACTGGTTAAAATCCTGAACAGGCGTATAACGTCTAGCCTCTTCGTCACGTTCATTCTTATAGATCATGAGAACGTAAGTATCTTCGCTGTGAACACCGTCGTCTCTGTCTTCTTCCGTGCCCAATGTGGCAGCGGGATAGAATTCGAGAGCTTCGTGCCAGTCAACAGCTGTCAATGTAAGCACCTTACCTGCTGCCTGGCCTACGAAAACGCCGTCACCGGGTTCTATCGGGTCATCACTTTCGAGCATTCTCAATGCGAAAGATTCGATCATCTTGTAATGATCATTGTAAAATTCCTTATTGGAGCAGAGGATCTCGAGTTCATAGAGGCCGCAGCGCTTAAGGCCGTGCGTATGGAGCCATACCTCATCACCGCCGTCAGATATTGCCTGAACAGTAAAAAGATATCTGGGAGCGGGCAGGATCTTTGATCCGGCTGCAAGAGATACCCACTTGCCTGAAAGAAGCTTTTCAGATGGACAGTCCAGAACAGCAAGCATATCGGGGAACAGAACGTTCATGAATCTGAGCTGGTCATAGAAGCACCTATTGCTGTCGCCTTCATAATCCATGCAGACACTCAAGCCGGCACGGGCTTCATCAAGAAGTTTATATTCTTCATCAGTGAAAGCGTGTTCGGGACGGACCATGCCCGGGATCTCGATTTCCTCAGGATTTAAGACGGCTTCATATTCAGCGCCTTCGATCTCAAAAGCTACCACCATTCCGCGGTTCTCTTCAAAGTGCATATCCTTGACATTAATAAGCTCATTATTCATGAGGTTATCGAGGAATGTCTTAGGATCTTCCATATCCTTTTCATTCTTGGGGATAACTATCATAAATGAAGGTTCTTTCATAGCGGACACCTCATATGTTCATCAATTGCCGGGACTACCTTATTGCATTATAACAATAATGCGGATTATCCGTATGAACTTTTACCTAAAGGATATTCAGATGTGAATGGGCGGAAATTTACTCCTTATTGCCCGTGAGCATCTCGTACGTTACACCATACTTCTTTGCGATATCAGCAGCATATGAAGAGCCTTCCGGAGGCGCGATCGCAAGCTTGAAAGAACGCTTACCGCCATCGCTCTTAACGATGAGTGAAGCTGCCTTCTTGGCAAAGCCCTTGGAGAAATCTTCAGCATCTAACCCAAGCTTATGCATGTGGGTGTTGTAGATCGTTCTCGAACCCTTGGTAAACAGGGCCTTTATGGAATCACATGCAATGTAATAACCCTCTTCGAAGGAAGTTGTCGAGAAAGTCTCATTCATAAGGATAAGGCTGTCTGCTGTAGCATCTGTGAAGATCTCCTTAAAACGGATGCACTCTTCGCCAAGACGGCCGAGATCCATTGTCTTATCTTCGTCTGCCGGGAAGTGCGTATAGATGCAGTCTGCTGGTGCGAATTCAAATGAATCTGCAGGTACGAAGACGCCGCCCTGAGCAAGAGCGAACAACAATCCGATACCCTGTGTTGCTGTTGTCTTACCGCCTCTGTTGGCACCTGTAAGGATGTAGATCGTGTGATCGTCATCGAAGTCGAGATCATTTGTAACGAGCTCCTTGGGGTTAGAAAGATTCATAGCGAGCTTGAAGTTATAGAAGCCCTTTGCAACCATTGACTTGCTTCCGTTTGGAATAGCCTTAGCCTTGGTAAGCTTGAAGCCCTTCTTCTCGATCTTTTCCATGAAGTCAATAAAGCGGATATAGTAAACGAATTCGGGGATTACATCAGCGACTTCATTCAATGCCATATCTGCATACTTATCGATAGTTCTTCTTAAGTTCTTTGCCATTACGTCGAGCATCTTATTAAGGATTGTATCGAACTGCGCCGGCGTGTTGCCCATGCCGTCACCCTGAGCAATAGATGTTGTGGTGCTGCCGCCGCTTGCAGAACGGACAAGAGGATTGGTTGCCTTCAGTGCATCGGACCAGGCATTTACAAGATTGAAGCCTGCAGCCTTCTCGACAAGACGGTAATGCATATCGCCGTTCCACTCAGTGCCTTCCTTGATCTTGTCACCGCCGATTCCGTCAGCGAAATTACTTACGATATTAGACTTCTTAAACGGCTTGTTATTTACTGAGATAATGCCCATGCTGGTAGCTTCAAGGCGTCCGTTGAGGTTCATTCCGATAGTGACACTCTGGACTTCGGAAGTCTCTTTGACGAGCTTTTCGAGGTCTTTCTTAAGGTCATTAAAATGTGCGTCATTATAGACTTCATCGATATAAGCCTTGTAGTGTTCATTAAAATGTGCGTCATTATAGACTTCATCGATATATGCCTTGTAGTCCTTAAGACCCTGTGACTTGATCCTCTCGTCGCTTAAGCATTCCTTAAGTGAATCGACGCAGGTAATGTAGTCCCTGTACTGGTTTAAACGGTGCATCAGGAACCAGAGGCCCTCGACCTCATCCTTGGACTTTCTTAAAACACCATATTGTTTATTGAATTCGATCTTCTCAAAGAGCTCCTCAAGCTTGGCTCTGATATCCGGAAGATTTCTGAGGTCCTCGAAAACATCCTGCCTGTAATTTGTTACATCCGGATCAGGAGAAAGATTGGCTAAGATGTCATGGATAATACCCTGCTCCTTTGGTTCGGAAGATACTTCCTTTGTGATCACATCGAGTCCGAGATCATGGAAAGCACTGTCC